>PKXQ01000025.1:0-3321 GCA_003132405.1 Acidobacteriaceae bacterium
AGCTTTAGCTGAGGGCCACGAGCGTTGCTTCGTGGCTCGGTCGGTGCTGGACTTCGCCGCCGCCAACGCAGTGACCATCGCATGCTGATCGACGCGCAGGTACAGATCGGCTGTCGTGCTCAGGTGTGAATGCCCTAGAATCTCCTGCGCGACCTTGATGTTGCCTGTGGTTTCCAGCACGCCCTGCGCGAGCGTGTGACGGAAGAGATGCGGATGAACCGAGATGCCCGCCCTTCGACCGATATAGCGCAGGGCCGATTCAAAACTGGCATAGCGAAGGGGTTTGCCTCGACCCTTCCGCGAAGCGATCCAAACCGCGTGAACGTCCGGTGCCGCGCGACGCTCAGTGCGCAAGTACTCTTCGTAAATCGGCCAGAAGTCGTCGGTGACGGGCACGCGGTGGTGATCGCGCGCACCCTTCAGCCGCACGATGATGAAGCGCCGCTTGCGATCGACGTCCTCCAGTTCCATGCCCAAAATCCCGTGTCGGCCAGCAACCGGACTCCAATCGCCGATGCGCTGACCCGTGCGGCTCAGCAACATCAGAATCGCTTTATCGCGATAGGAACCGGCGCTGTCGATCAGCTTCTGAATCGCCGCAGGCTCCAGGATCTTCGGGAGCGTTCTTGGAATACGACGGCGAAATCCGTCACGTTGCCTCTGGCGCGCCGGCAAGTCTCGCCCGATCATCCCGTGACGCAACTCTTCTGCGAGCGGGTTCCCAGAGGCTGGGTTGATGCGACCCTTCCAAGCGCCGCGTCCATCTTCCGTATCGCAGCGAATGCAATACTCGAAATAGGACGCGAGCACGCTCAGCCGATGGTTGATCGTGCGTGGCTGGCGCGACTTCTTCGCAGAGTCCGCGCTGACAGCGCCTTGCCTCGCACCTCTCGCGAACTCGGTGATGTAGCTGCCAACAATCTGCCGCGTCACGTGATCGGGATCGCCTCCCGAGGCATGGAGCCAACTGAAGAAGTGCGCGATACCGATCGCGTAAGCGCGCTGCGTGTAGACAGAGCAATCGCGCAGGCTCAGTTCGGCAAGAAACTGATTGCACGCTCCAACGCCCGCACCCTTCGAGTCGCAAACACGGAATGAGGCGCCGAATCGTTCGGTGCTTCCTAGGACTTTGTAAATCGACATAGCAGCCATCTTCGCTTGACCGCTATCGAGAAGTACATCTACTCGCGGATTCCATCGAGCACGCAGAGGCTCGGCCGCAAATCACGAGATAAGACATCACGCAGACCGAAGGCAAAGAACTTCCCGCGCTTACCGAAGTACAGGGCGAAGTGAGCGGATACCGGGAACGCCTCGTAAAGTTCGTCGAAGGCCAAGGCGTCGAACTCAACTACTCCGAAAGGATCGCACCCGCCAAGGGTCTGTCGTATGGCGGGAAGATCACGCTGCTTTCCGGGATGCAGCCCGCCGAGGAATTTTCCACGCTAACGCATGAGATCGCCCACGAGATGCTCCATCGTGGCGACCGTCGCACGCTGACCACCAAGCAAGTCCGCGAAACCGCTTTCCGAGCGCACTGTCGGCGTTGCCGATCATTACATCTTGAATCGTAGCGGCGCGGTCGTAGGTTTGATCGGCCTCGGTATACTCCTTCCGGCTCACTTGAATTTGTGCCAAGACATTCAGCAGTTTTGGGATCAGGGGGATGTATCCAAGGGCCTGCGCGGACTCAGCCGCTCGGCGAGCAAGCACTTCGGCTTGCGACAGATCTCCGGTCAGTCGATGCAGGTCCGAGAGCGCGCTCTGAAATTCCGGAAGTGCGTGCCTGTCACCGGCGATTTCTGAATGCCGGACAGCCTCGCTGAGATACGCAATGGCACCCGGCAGGTCTCCTCGGGAGCGGGCTATTTGCGCACCCATTGAATTCAGTTCCGATAGTTGATCGTCACTGGCTTGAGCCTCAGGGCGAGCGAATAGCTTCTTCAACTCTTCTTGTGCTGCAGTGACTTGGCCAGCTTGAACCATGGCCGATAGTCGTGCCTGATGCGCGATTATCGGATATCCTGCATCTGGATTCGCTTCCGCAATAGCAATCGCCCGAATCGCGTACAGATTGGCCTGATCGTTCATCCCTTGCAGCACAAGCCCACCAGCCGTGGTGGACAAATAGAAGATCTGGCCGCCGATATCGCCGGCTTTGGTCGCACCGATCAATGCTTGAGCAACATTGCGCTGAGCACCCGGTAGATCTCCGTCATAGAAATCTGCAAAACCTAGTTGCCCTTGCGCTCGGTATTGCCACTTTGTATTTCCGAGGGGTTGTGCCAGGGACGCTACCTCCGTCCAATCGCTACGCATCGCCGGCGTATCGCTTTCCCCGTCGAAATCACCTTTAACGATGAGACAGAACATTCGAAGCTCTTTATCAGATTGCAAGAGCGGATTCGCGGCGAGTTCTTGACCCAGCATGTAGGAAAGTTTTATGAGTGGAGCAGGTTCCGCTCCCGCCCTGATTGCTCCCAACCGTGCATATAGGGCGTTCCTTTTGTCACCCGCTGCTTCATACATCTGTTGAGATTTTGAGAAATACGGACGCGCAGCTCGCCAGTTGTACAGATCAGAGAAATAGAGCGCTCGTTGTAACAGTGTGTCCGCAGTATCGTCCGCTAGGACCGCGGAACTTGATGCCGTCACTAGTATCGCCAGAACCAAAATAGCGCGAAGGACTCGACGCGTTGACGCGCGACCAGGCAAGGTTAAGAAAATTGCTTCGTGTTCCGGTCGTGCGCTCCAAGAATGGACACGGCGTCGGATCCGTCCGACATTCACTTCTAGTCTTATTATTGTTTGCACGAACGCCTCACATTGCCCCGACCATAACAGAATCGCGGCACACCGTCCCAACACGTAGGTTCCTGGTGCAGAGCGGCAACTGGGACCGTTTTTCATTAAGATTTGCCCGACATTAGCTCAGGAACAGTTTGATTGCGAAAAGCAGCAGAATATTTGCGTCAAGCTATAATTGTCCTTCCGTCGACGATCCCAAGGAATTTTTGATGCTTTCTCGCTCCCGGCGGTTCCTGTATCAGATATAAGGCATTTACCGATCTCTGCCGTTTGGCGAAAAGGGAGTTTGAGCGGTGTTCCCCACGGTCGAAGTGCGTCACCTGCACGCAGTCATTGTCTTGGCCGAAGAGCTGAACTTCACGCGGGCTGCCGAAAGGTTGCACATCACTCAATCTGGACTCAGCAAACAGATAAGTGAGATCGAAGCTCTCAGATTTCACCTATTCATTCGTACGAACAAGAAGAATGTAGAACTCAGCGAAGTGGGCCGCATCTTCGTCGAAGAGGCTCGTC
>PKXQ01000025.1:3339-3497 GCA_003132405.1 Acidobacteriaceae bacterium
GCCATTCTCGCAATCCGTCTGTCCATGTACCCTAAACTCCGCATTCAGTTCATTAGCGAGTTTTCCAGCGAGTTGGTCCGGCGCGTTATGGCAGGCGACTTGAATATGGCGTTGGTGACGGCACCGCCGGGAAGCGCTCGGATCACGGCTGCGGCATT
>PKXQ01000117.1 GCA_003132405.1 Acidobacteriaceae bacterium
CGCTGCGCCACCCAAAGGCAAGTGCAAGAGCGGTGAACCGCTGCGCCACCCAAAAAGAAGGGCATGTTGTGGGCAGTGTGATCTCCCACTCTTGCGCCAAGAACGCGCAAGAATGGGCCGCCCTCAGTTCGGTGATTCTAAGGTGGGCCATCCGCCCCCGGCGGAACAGATTGCCGAGAAACTCCTGGGGATGCGCGGCAGTATGACCTCAGCGGCTGAAGCCGGCACTGAAGACAATACGGTTTATCGCAGCGGTGAACCGCTGCGCCACCCAAAAGCAAGAACAAACGGTGGGTTTTTCAGCAAACCGTGAAGCCGCGGGTGAACGCGGTTCAAAGCGGCACGGCTAAAACGTTGCGGAAAAACTCATTGCGCTCGCCAGAAGCTCGCCTCAGGCGCTAAAGCGCGGACAATTTGTCAGCAGCGTAGCGGCACGAGTGGAACTCGTGCCCTTCCCGAAGACTCGCGGCATGCCATTATCACTCACTGAAGCGCGTTGGTAGTGCAAACAAAATACATAGGTCCTTCGCTTCGCTCAGGATGACAATGAGAATTTTGATACGAACTTGAGGGACGGGAGATTAGTGGCGCCAGATTTTCTGCGCGGGATGGGCGCTGTCGCCCGTCTCCACGATAGCGTTGTTGCCGCGAACGGGCGCGACGGTTGCTGCTGCGGGAGTCGGAGTCGGAGTCGATTCGGGCTTGGCTCCTATTTCGTCTCCGCGGAAGTAGCGGCCTTTATTTTTAGCCTCTTGCATTTCGGGCATGGCGGCGTAGGGCTTGGAGTAATCGTTGTTGGCGTTCCAGAAAAGAAATCCTATGCCGCCTTTTTGTTTGGCTACTTCGATTTGAACTTCAACATATTGGGGCGAGTAAGTTTTGGTGCGCCAGGCGAAGGCTTGCAGCCAGGGGCGAATAACTACATTGCTGTTTTTGGTGATGAGCTTGAAGCGATCCATCGACTCGCCTATGAAATGTTCGGGCGCGTCGCCGGGATGGGCTATGCCATCCATGCCGAAGAAATGCGAGGGGTAGATCATGGGCGAGAGCACGTCACAGTGCTTAGACATGGCTACGATGTCCTGGCCGGTGTGGGCGAGATCGACGGGACGCTGCCAGGCCATGACTCCGAAGACGTCGAGCGAGAGGAGGACGCCGGTGGGATGGATTTGGGCGTAGGCGCGATCGAGGAAATTGGCGATTACGTCGGAGCGCTGCATCTGTTTCGCGGACGGTGCGGTTATGTCTTTGCAAGACGCGGAATTCGTGGCGGAATCGGCGGACGGGATTCCCTGTGATGTTCTTTTCGACTCCGGCGAATGCATGGGTCCCTTCGGCAAGCTCAGGGCAGGCTCTTCGCTTCGCTCAGGATGACACGGCTGTTTGGTATTGATCTGAGATTCTTGAGCTGTCTGATAGGTGAAGGCGGCATCTTTCTGGTCGCCTTCGGCGGGAAAGCGGACGTAATCGAATTGGACTTCATCGACTCCGGATTGAGCTACGAATTTGGCTAGAGCTATATCGTAGTCCTGAACTTTGAGGTTCGAGGGATCGGTCCAGACTAGCTTGCCATTTTCGCGCCAGGGCTCGCCGGTGCGGCGCGACTTCACGGCTAGCTCGGGATGACTGGTGACGAGGTGCTCGTCGCGGAAGATAGCGATGCGGGCGATGGCGTGCATGTTTTGCGAATGGAGGAAGTGGATGAGCTTGGGCAGATCGGAGATGTAGTGGCGCTGACCGGTGGCCAAAGGATGGTCGAAGGCAATGTTGACGATACCGTCGCTATCCTTGATATCGAAGACTACGGCGTTGCCGCCGACTTCGCGCCAGTGGCGGATAATGCGCTCGCCGTGTTCGCTGCCAGCCATGACTCCGGTGAGATAAATGGCGCGGACTTCGAAATTGCTTGCAACTGGGACCGATTTCTCTACAATTGGCGATTCGAGAATTCCGGGGATGACGATCTGCTCTCCGGATTTCAGGAAGACCCCCTGACGGTTGTGATTGGCATCGCGGATGGCTTCGGCCAGATCGGCCGAGGTGAGGTATTTCGTGCGCTTCAGATATTTGCGGGCGACGGAGGGGATGCTGTCTCCGCGCTGGGCGACGTAGACGTCGGAACCGGGCGGGGCGACCAGCGGTTCGGCGGGCTCTGTCTTCTTATTCGTAGTCTTATTAGTAGTCGGGGCGTTGGCTTTCACCTGTATCAACTGCTGAGCGTGGGGATTCTGTACGGCGGCTACGGGTGGCGACAGTAAGAAGCTCGACACGGCCATGCGAAGCATGATGGCGGCGAAGCTGGTGGTGGAGACACGCGGTAGCGAGAGTCGTTGCAGTTGCCGGCGGGCTATTGGAAATCGGGACAAGTAAGTTCTCCAAGATAGGAAAGCTTTACCATTGTGCATCAGCGGTAACCTGAGGTGCCACATTACTTGCGGCCAAGCGGAAATTGGTTGGCGGACATGGGCGGACGGGTCGGTGGGCTGATGGAAAGTTCCAGCAGACTGCAAAGTATTGCTCTTGGGGAAACTGTGGGTAACTGGGCGGGTATCGCGTTAAACCGCGCTAGGCGCATCTAAAACGATGAGAACCGGGGAATTAGCGTGGCTCCAGAGGTTGGCTAGCGGCTTGCACAAGGAGAGAGTGGGTGGAGATGAAGCAACCTACTCCCAGATGACAAAAATGAGCAATTTCGCAGAAAACTTGCAGTTATCCGAAAGAAAACAGGGGCTCGAGACGATGAGAACCAACCTGGCAACCGTGCTGGATCCGAACCGCCGCAGCAACGACGCTCGTGACTTTGAAGCTGCCCTGCGCCGCAAGATTGTTGGGCAGGATCAGGCGATTGAAAAGGTCGCAGAAATCTATCAGATGTTTCTGGCGGGGTTGAATGCGCCGGGGCGTCCGGTGGGCAACCTGCTTTTCCTGGGGCCGACCGGCTCGGGCAAGACGAGAGTGGTGGAGGCGGTGGCGGAGTCGCTTTTTGGCGATGCGCGCGCCTGCATCAAGATCGATTGCGCGGAGTTCCAGCATTCGCATGAGATTGCGAAATTGATCGGCTCGCCTCCGGGATATTTGGGACACCGTGAGACGCATCCGCTGCTGACGCAGGAAGCGCTGAACCAGTGGCACACGGAGAAGCTCAAGTTGTCGATATTGCTGTTTGACGAAATCGAGAAGGCTTCCGACTCGTTGTGGCAGTTGCTGCTGGGGATTTTGGATAAAGCGACGCTGACGCTGGGCGATAACCGGCGCGTGGATCTTTCGAGCTGCATCATCATCATGACGTCGAACCTGGGCGCGGTGGAGATGAGCGGACTGGTCGATGGCGGGCTGGGCTTCGCACCGAAAGTGGTGCAGGTGGACAACTCGCTCGACGACAAGATCAACCGCTCGGCAGTGGACGCGGCGCGGCGGAAGTTTGCTCCGGAGTTCATGAACCGCATCGACAAAGTCGTCGTCTTTAAGACGCTGCGTTCCGAGCACCTGCAGCAGATTTTGGAAATCGAACTGGGGATGGTGCAGCAGCGTGTGCTGATGGCAGCGGGCGCACATCAGTTTGTGTTCAACTGCACGCCGCAGGTGAAGAGCTTTCTGCTGGCGGAGGGAACCGATCCGAAGTATGGAGCGCGGCACCTGAAGCGGGCGATTGAACGGCATCTGGTGTTTCCGCTGGCGAACCTGGTGGCGACGGGACAGGTGAAGCTCGGGGATTTCATACGCGTCGATATGCTGGGAGAAAGCAAACTGACGTTCGTGAAAGAAGCGGAAGGCGCGATGGTTCCGGTGCTGCTTGAGCGCTACGGAGCGGCGGCGGCAATGCCGGCGGCAGTGGCAGCGAGAGCGGCGCGGCCGATAGTTCAGCGGAAGGAATTTGGGGCGGGATCGCTTAACGAGAATAAGTAACCGCGAGAATTTCTAAATCAATTTGCTGGTAGGTGGGGCACCGCGTGGGTGGTGCCCTTTTTTATTTGCGATTGCGCGGCAAAGAACGAACTTCGAATTATCGCTGCGAGTATTGCGATATTCGCGACACAAAGTCAAAAGCAGCGGGCCAGGGCGCCCGCCCCACACAACAAAGCACTCCCACTCACTTTCTCTTGCAATTAAGTTTTTGGGAGTTCTATGTAGGAAGGATCCAGGGCGTTTACCGACGGGCAGCCTAGCAAGGTTAGAGTTCGAGTGAGATCGTCGCGCAGGATTTCTAGCGCGCGGGCTACGCCGCGCTCGCCCGCCGCGCCGAGACCATAGGCGTAGGCGCGTCCGCAGAGGACGGCGCGGGCTCCGAGGGAGAGCGCCTTGACTACATCGGCGCCGCGGCGAATGCCGCTGTCCATTAACACTTCCGCTTGACCATTGACGGCGGCCACAATTTCAGGGAGGACGCGCAAGGATGCTGGAGCGCCATCGAGCTGGCGTCCGCCATGATTTGAGACCACGATGGCGGCGGCGCCTTCGGCGACAGAGCGGCGCGCGTCTTCGGCGGTGAGCACGCCCTTGATGACGATGGGACCAGGCCAGAGCTCGCGGATCCAGCGGAGATCGTTCCACACGAAGTGTCCGCGGCGCAGCGCTGTGTGAGCATGGCTGACGCGCAGCTCACGGCCATCGGGCATGACGATGTTCGGCATTGTGGGAAGGCCGCCATCGAGCAGAAAGCGAGTCAGCCAGCGGGGGTGAGCGAAGAGCTGCGGGAGAAAAGGAATCTTCGACCAAGGGCTGCCGCGCAGCAAGACCTCCATGCCGCCACGCGCTTCACGTTCGCGCAGGCCGAGAACGTTGGTGTCGATCGAGATTACGAGGGCTGAGTAACCCGCCGCTCGGGCGCGGCGCAGCGCGTTTTCGCCGGGTTCTCGTCCGCCGGTTAAGTAGAGCTGATACCACATGGGGCCGGTTGACGCGGCTTTGACTGCTTCGAGGCGGTGGCCGGAAACGGTGGAAAGAATGCACGCGGTGCCAGCTGCTCCGGCGGCACGGGCGGCGCCGATTTCACCGTCCGGATGCATCACGCGGCAGTAGCCCACGGGAGCAAGCAGTACGGGCATTGATAGGTCGTGGCCGAGGACGCGGGTGCGGAGGTCGCAGGCGGGATTCGAAACGGCTTGACGCGGGCGAAAAGTGACAGCTTCAAAGGCGCGGCGGTTTTCGCGCATCGTTACTTCGGCTTCGGCGCCGCCGTCGATGTAGTCGAACACTACTTGCGGCAGGCGGCGACGGGCGAGGGCGCGCAGGTCTTCAATGTTAATGGCGCGGGCGAGTTTGGTCATTCAGCAGGCTCTCGGAAGACGGCGGTCGCGCTCAGACCGCGATATCTGGCGATCAATTGCCGGTCACGAGGGGTGTTGCAATCCAATTTCTTTTCCTATTTCTTTTCTTTGGCGAGGTTGAGCCGCATTTCAGCGCGTTGCAGTGCGTCTTCTGCGCGAGCATAGTCGACTTCAGCATTGCTGCTCTTGAGGCGCTCTTCGGCGCGCTCTTTCGCTTTTTGGGCACGCGCAACGTCGATTTCCTGCGGACGTTCGGAGGCCTCCGCGAGGATGGTAACTTTGTCGGGCAGAACTTCGGCGAAGCCCCACGCTACGGCGAGGGTATGCGTTGTGCCACTGGCCTTGTAAGTGATTTCGCCGACACCGAGTTCGGTGATCAGTGGAGCGTGGCCGGGGAGAATTCCGAGATAACCGGTCGCGCCGGGAATCTGGGCCTCTTCGGCTGCGTCCTTTACCAGGAGGCGGGTGGGAGTTACTATCTCGAGTTGGAAAGTGTCGGACATTTGTTTGTCGGTCGTTAGTCGACGGTCATTGGTCGTTCGCTATTCGTCGTTCGCTGTTCGTCGTCTTTCGTCGTTCGCTTGTTAGCCTAACGACTAACAACTTACCACCAACGACTGCTTTTACGCCGCTGTAGATTTCATCTTCTCTGCCGTTTCCAGCACTTCGTCGATGGTTCCCTTCATGTAGAAAGCTTGCTCGGGAATGTCATCGTACTTGCCTTCTACCACTCCTCGGAAGCCTTTCACTGTGTCGGCAATTTTTACGTAGCGGCCGGGGGTGCCGGTAAACTGTTCGGCTACGAAAAACGGCTGCGACAGGAACTTTTGGATTTTGCGGGCTCGGGCCACGGTTACTTTTTGATCTTCACTTAGTTCGTCGATGCCTAGAATGGCGATGATGTCTTGCAGGTCTTTGTAGGTCTGCAGAGTCTTTTTGACCATCTGCGCTACATCGTAATGATCCTGGCCTACAATTCTTGGATCGAGAATGCGCGAGGTGGAAGCGAGCGGGTCGACCGCGGGATAGATTCCTATCTCGGTGAGTGCTCGCGAAAGAACGGTCGTGGCATCGAGGTGGGCGAACGTCGTAGCGGGAGCTGGATCTGTTAAGTCATCGGCTGGCACATAGATCGCCTGTACTGAAGTTACCGATCCCTTCTTAGTCGAAGTAATACGTTCTTGTAACTCTCCCATTTCCGTGGCTAAGTTGGGTTGATAGCCTACGGCGCTCGGCATTCTGCCTAAGAGGGCGGAGACCTCGCTGCCGGCTTGGGTGAAGCGGAAGATGTTGTCGATGAATAATAGCGTGTCGCTGCCTTCTTCGTCGCGGAAAAATTCGGCTACGGTCAAGGCTGTAAGAGCCACTCGGAGGCGGGCTCCGGGGGGCTCGGTCATCTGGCCATAGATCAGGGCGGCTTTCGATTCGGCTGGCTTGCCGGGCTTGATGACTCCCGACTCGCTCATTTCTAGCCAAAGGTCGTTGCCTTCACGGGTGCGCTCGCCTACTCCGGCGAAGACGGAAAAGCCGCCGTGCTGTTTGGCTACGTTGTTAATGAGCTCCATAATGACAACGGTTTTGCCTACGCCGGCGCCGCCGAAGAGGCCGATTTTTCCACCTTTTAAAAAAGGTTGGATAAGATCGATAACTTTCACGCCGGTTTCAAACATTTCCGCGGTGGTGGATTGTTCGTCGAACGCGGGCGCGAGACGGTGAATGGGCATTCTCTTGTCGGAAGCTATCGGACCGAGTTTATCGACCGGTTCGCCGATGACATTCATCACGCGGCCGAGCGTGCCGCGGCCCACGGGAACGGAGATAGGGCCGCCCTGGTCGATCGCTTTCATGCCGCGCACCATGCCGTCGGTCGCTTCCATGGCGACGCAGCGCACGCGGCCTTCGCCGAGATGTTGCTGAACTTCGAGAATGACATTGATGGGGGAGGGCACGGTAAAGCCGTCGCTGACAACGCGCAGGGCTTGATAGATGGGAGGCATGGAGCCTTCGACGAATTGCACGTCAACGGCGGGTCCGGCTACTTGGATTACATGTCCGACATTTTCTGACATAGATAAGGTCTCTGGTCGTTCGTCGTTCGTCGTTCGTCGTTCGCTGATTCTCGTTCGCTTGACGCTTTTGCTTACTGATGAGGAGCTGCAGATCCCTCGCTTTGCTCGGGATGACAAACTTTTTTTATTGCGCTGCTGCTGCTCCACTTACTATCTCTATAATTTCTTTGGTGATTTTGGCCTGGCGTGCACGATTCATTACCAGGGTTAGCGAATCGATCATATCGCTGGCGTTGATGGTGGCCGCATCCATGGCGGTCATGCGGGCGGCGTGCTCGGCGGCTACGGACTCGAGCAGCGCGTGAAAAATCTGGATGCCGATGTATTTTGGCAGAATGCCCTGAAAAAGTTGCTCGGGCGGTTGCTCGTAAATGTAATCGACCGGCAGGGTGGCGAATTTGGCAGCGGCTTCGTCGGTGGCGCTAGTGTCCGGCTTGCGCAGGCCAACGCCTTCCGCTTTCGCGGCCTCGATGCGCTGCTTGCGCTCCTCTGGAGTCGGTTCTTCGGCCATCTCGACGTCGACTTCGCCGATTTGTTTGATGGGCAGGAGACGCTCGACGACCAGGCGCTGCGCGATGACGGATTTAAATTCATTGAAGAGGAGGTAGACGGCATCGATCTCGGAGTGGGTGTAGCGAGCTACGATGCTCTGGCTTAGTGTATTGGCAAAGTTATATTCGACTTTGCCTAAGACTCCGACGTATTCGCCTGTTATCTGGACCCGACTGGCTCGTTCGGGAGCGGCGGCATTGGGGCGGACGGACGGCGCGCCCGGCTGTTCTTTTTCGTTGGCGTTTTCGTTGGCAGAGGCTTCATCCGGGCGCTGGGGCGCGATCGGGTAGCGGCGGCGCATGAAGTCGCGACCCTTTCTTCCTATGCATTCGATGTCGATGTTCTGCTCGGGCTTGGACTGGATAAACTTCGAGGCCATCTTCAGGATGTTGGTGTTGAAGGCGCCAGCCAAGCCTTTATCTCCCGTGACGATAATGAGCAGAATATTTTTCTCGGGGCGCTCGGCGAGGAGGGGATGACGAGGCTCTCCGGTTTTAGGATCGTAGGTGTCGGCGCGCGAGACCAGCGACTTGAGGACGTTGGTCAACATCTGCGAATAAGGACGCGCAGCCACGGCAGCCTCTTGCGCGCGGCGCAGTTTGGCGGCGGACACGGTCTTCATAGCCTTGGTGATCTGCCGCGTGTTGATCACGCTGCGGATACGGCGCCGGATGTCGAGAATGTTGGCCATAAATTCGCTGTCAGCTGTCAGCTCTCAGTTTACGTCAACCGCATTTTGCGTTGACTTAGAGCTGAATCTAAGAACTTTTATTTTGCTGCTGCTTGCTTTGAATCTACGAATTGCTGTTTTGCTTCTTTTATAACTCTGGATAACTTGGCTTTTAGATCGTCGTCCAGGACCTTTTTTTCCATGATCGTATTCAGCAGGCCGGGGTTCGTGGTGTCTACATACTTATATAGGGCCTGCTCGAAGTCGCGGACTTGGTTCACTGGCATATCGTCTAACACTCCGCTGGTGCCGGCGAAGATGATGAGGATTTGCTTGGAGAATGGGAGTGGGCTGAACTGGTTCTGCTTCAGCAGTTCGACCAGGCGCTGGCCGCGGTTTAGCTGGGCTTGCGTGGCTTTGTCGAGATCGCTGCCAAACTGTGCGAAGGCGGCTAGTTCGCGGTACTGGGCCAGCTCAAGTTTTAGCGTGCCGGCTACCTGGCGCATGGCTTTGATTTGCGCGCTGCCACCTACACGACTTACTGACAGTCCTACGTTTACTGCGGGGCGGACGCCTTGGTTGAATAAGTCGGTTTCTAGATAGATCTGACCATCGGTAATCGAGATTACGTTCGTTGGAATATAGGCTGACACGTCGCCTGCCTGGGTTTCGATTACGGGCAGGGCAGTTAGTGAACCTCCGCCATTTTCTTTGCTTAGCTTGGCGGCGCGTTCTAAGAGGCGCGAGTGGAGATAGAACACGTCTCCGGGATAGGCTTCTCGGCCGGGTGGACGGCGGAGTAAGAGCGAAATCTCGCGATAAGATGCGGCGTGTTTGGAGAGATCGTCGTAGATACAGAGGGCGTGGCGTCCACTGTCGCGGAAGAACTCGCCCATGGCGCAGGCCGCGTAGGGCGAAATGTATTGCATGGGAGCGGGCTCGGAGGCGGAAGCAGCGACGACTATGGTGTATTCCATGGCGCCGGCGTCTTCGAGAATTTTTACTACCTGAGCGATGGAGCTGCGCTTCTGACCGATGGCGTTATAAATGCAGATTAGGTTGTTGCCTTTGCTGTTGATGATGGTGTCGAGAGCGACGGCGGTTTTGCCGGTCTGGCGATCGCCGATGATGAGTTCGCGCTGGCCGCGGCCGATGGGGATCATGGAGTCGATGGCTTTTAGTCCTGTAGCCATGGGCTCGCGGACGGGCTGGCGATCGATGACGCCGGGAGCGATGCGCTCGAGTGCGATGAACTTGTCGGTGGCGATGGGGCCTTTGTCGTCGATGGGCTCGCCGAGCGAATTGACTACGCGGCCGATGAGGGCGTCGCCTACGGGAACGCTCATGATGCGGCCGGTGCGCTTGACTTCGTCGCCTTCCTGAATCTCGGTATATTCGCCGAGGATGACCACGCCGACCTGATCTTCTTCGAGGTTCATGGCGATGCCGGCTACGCCGTGGGGGAAGCTGAGAAGCTCTCCGGCCATTACTTTGTCGAGGCCATAGACACGGGCGATGCCGTCGCCGAGGGTGATGACGGTGCCAACTTCATCGACCGCGATTTTCGATTCGTAGTTCTCGATTTGCTCGCGGATTAGTTGCGTGATTTCGTCTGCTTTGATTTGTGCCATAAGTCAGCTCTTGGCTCTTAGCCGTTAGCTTTTAGCTCTTCTGCTCCAGCCCTTGCGCTTCACGCTAAGAGCTAACAGCCAATAGCCAACGGCTAGTTATCTACTAACTGCTCTCTTATTCTTTCTAACTGGCCTTTTACAGAACCGTCGTAGATGGTGCTGCCTACCTGTACTACTGCTCCGCCTAATAGCTCGGCATCTTGTTCGTATCTTGCCCTTACCTTCTTACCGGTCAATTTCTCTATCTCGGCTTCCAGCAGATGTTTCTCGGGATCACTTAGCTGGCGGGCGCTGTGGACTTGGGCTTCGGCGAAGCCCTGGCGGTTGTTTAATTCCTGCTCCAGCTGCTTCAGGATTTCGCTGAAGAGTCCTAACCTTCTATGATCAGTGATTACTGCAACAAAATTTCTTACTTGCTGAGTTATATCTAATTTGGCGCCGATGGCATTGAGCACGGCGCGCTTGCGATCTCCGGGGATGGACGGGTTTTCAAGGACGCGGCGTAACTGATCGCTCTGCCTGAGCAGAGATTCCATTCCATACAACTCGCGCAGCGCGCGGTCGGGATCGAGATGATTGGCCGGCTTCAAGACTACATCGGCGAAGGCGCGGGCGTAGGTGCCGACTACGGAAGCCACTTACTGGCCATCCTTTCCGCCGTTAGTGCCGGAGGCGAGCTTGGAGGCGAAGCTGCGGACCAGCACCTGGTCGGTGTTGGTATCGACGTTGATTTGTTTGCTAGCCAGGGCGATTGCCAAGCTAGCGGTATGGGCTGCGAGCTCGCGGCGGGCCTGTTTGGCGGCGGCAGCGATTTCGTGTTCGGCGGCCAGGGCAACTTTGCGAATTTCTTCTTCGCCGGCTTTCTGGATGCGAGCTTCTTCGGCAACGGCTTCTTTTTCGGCGGCGGCCTGCATCTGCCCGATCTCGACATCCAACTGGCGGAGCCGGTTTTCGATGTCGGCGAGGCGGCGATTCGCGTCCTGGCTGGCGGCGCGGGCTTCCTGGAGAGCCTGTTGAATGGCTTGGTTGCGGCTGCGGAAGAATCCGGGCAGGAACTTGCGCATCGCCCACACGAAGACGACGGCGATGATGGCGAAGTTAAGACCGGAGAGAAGGAGATGCGTGTTATGGACGCTCCAACCAATCTTGCGGGCGAGCCACTGAACGGGTTTTGCGTGTTTTAGATTGGCGTTTTCTTCTTCTTCGCCTTCTCCGGCGGCTTCGCGGGTTTCCTTGACTAATTCTCCGGCGATGCCCTGATGAGACTGGTCGGGCTGATCGGCCTGTTTTTTGGGCGGGGCCGGTTGTTGCTGGGAGGCGGGCGCGGCGGGTTGCTCTTGCGCGAGGGCTGGGACGGGGATCGCCGAAATGAATGCCAGGAGTGTGAATAAGCCAAGGATCGCAGGGAGCACGCGAAACCCGGCCCCTGAAGGGGCATTAGATAGCGGGCGTTTTGCGGCATCGCTAAAGCGATGCCCTGACACGAAACTGGCTCGCGGAGAGGCTAACTTGCCTTCAATTTTCATCGGCCACCTACCTGGGTGGGGGAAGCCATGGGGCGTAGGACGGTGCGCACGATCTCGGTGGCTAGGCGGCCGGCATCGGCTTGCAGGGCGGACATGGCTTGCTGCTTGTCGTCTTCGAGCGCGGTGCGAGCCTGCTTGACCTGGTTCTGGGCGCGGGTGCGAGCTTCGGTCACGATCTGGTTGCGCAATTGCGTGGATTGCTGACGGCGGGCTTCCTGATTTTTGAAAATTTTCTGGCGCGCTTCACGGAGGCGCTGCTCATATTCACTGGTACGGGCTTCGGCGGCGGCGATGTCGGCGCGAGCCTTTTCCATGGCCCCCTGGGTGCGGTTGCGGCGCTCGGCGAGCACGGCGCCGAGGGGGCGATGAACGAGGAAAGTATAGAGAATATAAAGCGTTGCGAGCAGAATGACCGTGGGCACGGACCCGAGCAGTAATTCGCCTAGTTGATGGAGCGTGTGATCCATTTTCTGATGACCGAACTGACGATCGAATTCTTACCGAACGCGCTGGCTGATTTTAGCGGCCATTTCTGCTCGAAGAAGAGCGGCTCTAAAACCAATAAAATTAACATTGTGGCGAGGAATGTGTCAATGATGGGCGGATGTTTTGCGGTGTATTTTTCCACTTTGGGGCGCGGCCAACTTCCGAGGCGGAGATGAGAATTGATCCTTGACATTCGCATTGCGAGGATTAGGATGTAGGTATCACCTCTGATCCCAGTCCGGATCGAATGGGCCGATAGCCAAGGAAGAGTCACCGCTTCTTGGCTGGCGGCCCATTTTAAATTTCAGCGCTTTTTCGCCAAAAAAACTGTGCGCAAATGGTTACGACAAGTTGACACTGGTGTGACAACTGCGGGGCTGAGGATGGAGAGAATGATGGAGTCAGCCTGGAAGTTGACGGGTCTGGCGGGTGCGACTCTCTCCACCAGCCAGACTTTTTTTTGCGGCGGATTTAAGGTGGCAAAATCATCGGCCGCGGAGTGAGCGGAGCACGGTCTATTTCGTGGTGTCAGATTCGCGAGCTTCGCTCGCGCGGACAGACGAGGGCTGCCCCTGAGCTTGTCAAAGGGGATGTCTGTCCCTCGTGTAGCGTCCCGGAAATACGCAGCATAACAACCGACACCATTATTACCCACTCGAAGCGCGTTGGTCGTGCGAACAAAATGCATAGATCCTTCGCTTCGCTCAGGATGACAACGATAGTTTTGATGAAAATGATAGTTTTGACGCGAACTTAGGGGGACGGGGCACTAGGTGATTCTGGCGCGAGTCCCCACGCGATTCTGGCCGCTGCTTGATTTTGGGCGGTGCTATTTGGACTGATGGAGGGTTGCGATTTTTTCCAGGATGCGATGCATGCTCAGGCTGGGGTCGATGGCGTCGTCGACTTCGTGATGGTGCGTGCCGGCGTGCATGACTAGAACTTTTGTTCCGGCGTGGGCTTTCTTGACCATGTAGGGGAGATGATGGCGATCGTCCTTAGACAAGGTGGCGCCGAGGATGACGAGTTCGAAGGTATCGCGGCGCAGGGCTTCCGTGACACCCTTGCGGTCAAGAGCTGTCGTGACATGATGGCCGGCGTTGGTCATCTCGGCGGATTGGGCGGAGAGAGTCTGTTCGTTGGACTCGCCGTAGAGAATCTTGATGGATGAGGCAGTGGTGGATTGCAAAGCAGTTTTCTGACCGGTTGCGGGCACGGGCCCTCCTGAACTCATACGGAGCTTAGCAAGTGGCGGGCATGCTTCCGAGATCACGGAAGATCAGGACCGTATGGCGGGAGGCAACTGAGTGGGCGGCGGGTCCGGCGGATTGCCCCGTGCTCCCTCAGCGGCTAAAGCCGGCGCTGAAGTAGCCGAGTTATCGCAGCGCTGAAGCGCTGCGCCACCCAAAGGCAAGTGCAAGAGCGGTGAACCACCCAGCCGCCGCAAGTGCAAGAGCGGGGAACCGCGGCGCCCCCGAAGGCAAGTGCAGGAGCGGGGAACCGCGGCGCCCCAAAGGCAGAGACTGGATGTTTTATTGCCTGGCTAGCTCTTCGGCTCGCTGGCGGGCTCGGGCTATGTCATTGGATAAGCGCAGGGCTTGCTGATTGGCGGCGGCGGCATCGGCGGGGCGGCCGGCGTGCTGGAGCGCATCGGCGACGAGCAGGTAGGCTACATCGCTTGGCTCAAGGGCGGCGTAGCGGGCGAAGTATTCGGCGGCGCGGTTCCAGTTGTCATTTTTCTGGGCGGTATTGTGCGCGGACTTCTCGGCGGGCTCCTGGGCGATGTTCTGCGCGATCAAGCCCATATCGAGCAGAGCGACGGGAAAGATAAATTGCAGTTGCATGGCGGAGTCGAAGTTGTGCTGGGCCTGGGGATAGTCGTGGAGAGCGAAGTAGACGGTGCCGAGATTGGCGTAGGCAGAGGCGCGAATTTGAGGATCCTTCGCCAGTTGCAACACTGCATTGTAGCGGGCGATGGCCTGCTTCGGATCGGCGTGCTCCTGGGCGTAGATGCCGAGGTTGAGTTGACTGACGGGATCTCCGGGCTCGAGGGCGGCGGCGGCGCGGAAGTGAGTGATGGCTTCGTCATAGCGGCCCTGGCTGGCTAAGGCATTGGCGAAATTATTTTCCGCGACATAATTCTTGCTGGTGACGGCGAGAGCGTGAGACCAGAGCGCGAAATCGTCATGCCAGTAAGTTATCTGGGTGCGGGTGACGGCGGATAGAGCGAGGAGCACGATGACGGCGGCAGCGGCAAGAAATTTTATCGCAGGAGAATTTGGTGGGGCACTCCTGGCCGAGAGTGAGCGGGCGCAATCGGCGGCGCCCCAGACGATCACGATGAAGAGACCGATCACGGGAAGATAGGCATAGCGATCGGCCATGGCTTGGTTGCCAACCTGGATCAGGCCAATCATGGGGACCAAGGTGCCGAGATACCAGAGCCAGCCGACTACGAGGTAGCGATGGCGGCGATATTTGAGAACAGCGGCAGTGATTGCCAGGAGAACTAACGCCGAGGCAACTACGAGCCACAGCGGCAGGTCGCGCGTTCGGGGGTAGGGATAAAGCGCGGCCAGATGGGATGGCCAAAGCGTTTTCTGGATGTAGAGGGCGTAGCAGACGATCACATTCTTCAGGCGCAGAAGAGGAGAGTGGGCGGCGCGGGTTAGGACGGCTCCGCCGGAGCGCTGGGCGTACATCGTGATAATGGCGCTCGCTAGCGAGAGCGCGAGCAATGGGAGTTTCTCGCGGAAGAGCTGCCAGAGGGAGTGCGTGGACTTGGCGAACGCGACATCTTCTTGATTGCCGGCGGCTGCCGAGTTTTGCTCGGCTGGAGAGACGGGGGCGTCTGTCCCTACGTGAGATTGGCTGACGGGCGTTGGCGCGCGAAACGACGCTAATCTTTTTAGCGGCCAATAATCCAGTAGTAGTAGCAGCAGGGGGAGCGTGATGGACATGGGTTTTGCCATCAGGCTCAGGGCAAATAGGGCGGCGACTGCCAGGTAACGCGGCATGCCCGGCCTGCGAACATACCATCCATAGGCCGCTAGCGTTAGGAGGAGAAAAAACATGCAGAGGACGTTTTTGCGCTCGGCGATCCAGGCTACCGACTCGACGTTGAGCGGATGCACGGCGAAGAGGGCGGCGACCATCAGGCTGCGCGCGGTGTATCCGGTGAACCATTGGAGGATGAGGAATAGGAGCAGAGCATTCACGGCATGGAACAGCAGGTTGGTGTAGTGATGGCCGGCGGGATTCAGCCGAAAGAGTTGGCAATCGAGAGCGTGCGAGAGCCAGGTCAGCGGATGCCAGTTGGCCTGATCGAACGACGTGAAGGCCCAGGTGAGGGTCGTCCAGCGAAGGCCGGCTTGGACGTGAGGATTGTCGGTGACGTAGTGATCGTCGTCGAATCTGACAAAACCGTTGCGGGCCACGGGATTGTAGACCGCCAGTGTGAGCACTACGATCAAGAGAGCGAACATCAGTTTGCGCTGCGTGGGTTGCGGGTTGGTGGGAGCGACGGGCATGGTGGAGCAGGTCAGGTGACAGGTAAATCTTGAAAATCAAAACTTTATTCTAGTGTCGTGTCCGGGAAATTCGCGGCGGAACAACCGACGGCATTATTACTCACTTGAAGGGCGTTGGTAGTGCGAACAAAATACATGGGTCCTTACGCTTTGCTCAGGATGACAACGATAGTTTTGATCACAATAATCATTTTTTAATGACGATAATCGTTTTATGGCAATGATAGTTTTGACGCGAACTGGAAACGGGGCACTAGATAATCCAGGCTCCGGTCATCGTCACCTGATATTAGAGCGCTGCCAGCTTTCGTTGAATTAACAGAAAGTACAGAGCGAGCAGAATCAGGGCGAATCCATTGACGCTTAATACTACCGGAGCGGTAAAAAGCGGGACGAGCCATCCTGAGAGCAGATTGCCCATGGGCATGCCGCCGCGGAAGGCGAAGTTGTAGACGCTCATTACGCGGCCGCGCATTTCGTTGGTCGTGATCAATTGGACAAGAGAATTTACGGTGGCGAAAACCGCCATCATGGATGCGCCGACCAGCACCAGGAAACTCTCGCTCAGCGGCAGGTACTTTGATAAGGCGAAGCCGGAAATGCCCACGCCCAGGCAGATCAGCGCGGCGAGCGCGACGAGTCCTTTTTTTCGAAAATTGCCGGCGCTGGCGATGCCTAGCGAGCCGCAGATTGAACCGAGTCCCATGAGCGCGAGGAGATTGCCGTAGGTTTCCGGCCCGCGATGAAAAATATCTTTTACGAATACGGGGAAGTAAGTGCGCATGGGCATGCTCAAGCCGGTCATGCAGAACGCAAGAATAATCAGCGCCTCCATGGAGCTTTGCTTGCGCGTGAAGCGAATGCCTTGCTTCAGGCTGGAGAGGACTGAATCCGTGGTCTTCACGGGCAGGAAGCGGGCGGTGATGAGGGAGAGCGAAATGATGGGCGCGAGAAACGAGAGAGCGTTGAGACCGAAACACCACTTTTCTCCTAGTTTCGCCAAGGCTTGGCCGGCGAGCGCAGGGCCGACCATGACGGCGACGTTGAACTGGATGGAATTGAGGGCGATGGCGTTCGGCATATCTTCTTTTTCGACCAGGGTGGGAATCAGCGCCTGATAGGCAGGGCCGCCGAAGGCCTGCGCGAATCCGGAGATGAAAGAAAGACAAAGGATGTGCCAGACGTGAACGTGGCCGGTCGCGACGAGAATAGTGAGCAGGCCGGCGGTCGTCATCTGCACATACTGCGAGGCGAGGAGAATCTTGCGGCGCTCGACGCGATCGGCGACGACGCCGCCGAGCAGCGAAAATAGAAAGATAGGGATGCCGCCGAGAAATTGATCGAGGGCCAGGAGGAAGGCGGAGTGACTTAGGCGATAAATGAGCCAGCCTTGCGCGACGATTTGCATCCAGGTGCCGATGCTGGAGGTGCAGGCTCCGATCCACATCAGGCGGAAATCGCGATATTGAAATGCTTTGAAAACCCGGCGAATCAACGTGGCGTCTCCGTGGGCCTGAAAAAGACTAACATCACGGGCTGTGGGTTGAGCGCGTGCGCTGATTTCATCATTGGTGGTGAGCTGCCGTCGAGCGGTTGGATGCTCAGGCGCTTGATACGATTCTTCGCGTGCTATGCTGAAGGTCCGCAGTGAAAATTTTTCTTATCATTCTGATTGTGGTTGTTGTCTTGCCGGTTGTGGTGCTGCTGGCGTTCTCGGACACAGCGGTGGTTCGACTGGATGCTTCGGTCACTACGATCGGGCGAGCGACTCCGCTTAGCATCGACGTTAGCGATCCGCATGGCATTCGCCGGCTGGCGGTGTCGATCGAACAAAATGGCGTAACCTATCGCGCCGACGAAATCACGCAACCGGCGCGGCGCATCTTTTGGCTGCATGGCGTTCCTGACAGCGTTTTGAAGGTTGTAACGGGGACAAAAACTGTTCCGCAACTGAAAGATGGCAAGGCGCGGGTGATTATCGAAGTTGCGTCGGACGACTTTCTTGGTAAGACGGCGCGGCTGGAACGCGACGTCATGGTGGTGACGCAGCCTCCGACGCTGACGGTTGATTCTGACGAGCACTACCTTTACCTGGGCATGGCCGATCTCGTGACTTTCAATGTTAGCGGCTATTGGACGGAGGCTGGAGTGCGCGTGGGGAATGAGACGTTCCGCGGATGGCCGATACCGGATGGCAAGCCCGGACTTTTTTCATTGTTCGCCTTCGCTTGGAATATGCCTGCGGGTACGACGCCGCTCGTCTATGCGACGAATCCGGCGGGTAATGAAGTGAGTGCTCCGATGGCGTTTCAGTTTCCTAAGAAGGAGCAGCCGAAGTATCGCGTGCGCGATTTGCAGCTTGATGATCGCTTTATGGAAAAGGTCACGAATGAGTTGGATCCGAATGGGTCGGGCGATCTGGTGGCGCGATTTGTGAAGATCAACGGAGAGATGCGGCGGGAAAACAATAAGACGCTTTCGGATTTGCGTTTGAAGACCGAGCCGCGGTTTCTGTGGTCTGAGCCGTTTTTGCAGCAGCACAATTCCAAGGTGGAATCAAGTTTTGCGGATGTGCGGAACTACATTTATCAGGGGAAGAAGATCGATCAGCAGGTGCATCTGGGCTACGATCTTTCGATTACGCAGCATGTGGGCGTGGAGGCTTCTAACGATGGGCGGGTGATCTATGCGGCTCCGTTGGGCATCTATGGCAATTGCATCGTGCTCGACCACGGTTACGGGTTGCAGACCATTTACGGGCACTTGAGTGAGATTGCGGTGCACGAAGGCGACATGGTGAAGCGCGGCCAGATCATGGGCAAGAGTGGGCAGACGGGGATGGCGGGCGGCGATCACATACACTTCAGCATGCAGCTTGAGGGCGTGCAGATCGATCC
Organism: Acidobacteriaceae bacterium; assembly: GCA_003132405.1. GTDB lineage: Bacteria > Acidobacteriota > Terriglobia > Terriglobales > Acidobacteriaceae > Acidiflorens. Next base: position 18,629 of record PKXQ01000117.1, read on the forward strand.
CAAAGAGTGGTGGGATAGCCACTGGATTAAAGATCACATCGCCAAGCGCGTGAGCTTGGCGGTAGTTAGTAAGTGAGTCTTAGTGGTGCAATGTTGCCTATCCAAGACTAGCAGGCTGCGGAGAAGATTGTTGCACACGCGAAAAGCTGACCTCGGACGCTGAAGCGCCAACCTATTTCCAATGACTTAGTGGCACGAGTGGAACTCGTGCCCTTCCCTAAACCGGGCGAAATGGAGTTTTTCGCAGCCTGTTAGGGCTGAACATTGGTGATGCCTTCCTCGCCTTTTTTCGGAAAATACTTTTCGTACCACGCTATAGACCTATCCATTGCGTCGATCTGGTGTTTGACCTCGGAGAGGCCGTGGCCTTCGCGAGGATAGCGGAGGAAGACGGTATCGACGCCTACATCTTTCAGCGCCACGAAAAGCTGCTCGGCTTCGGCGATCGGAACATCGTTGTCGTTTTCGCCATGCATGATGAGCGTTGGCGTATGCGCGGCGGCGATATGCTTCAGGGCGGAACGTTCCCATGCGACGTCCATTAAATTTCCCTGGTGCAGGAATTGGCCAAACTCCATTTCTTCGTATTGGTTGTAGTACGTCATGTAGTTATAACTTACTAAGTTTGCGATACCGGCGGTGGGAATTGCTGCTTTGAATTCGTTGGTCTGAGTTATAAGCCAATCGGTTAGCTGGCCGCCGTAACTTACGCCCTCGATGCCCATGCGCTCTCGATCGATCCATAAGTAGCGATGCACGGCGGCGCTGACGCCGTAGAGAACGTCCTGGCCTTCATTGCCATCCTGATCGCCGAAAACTGCGTCGGCAAACTTCTGACCGTAGCCGGTCGAGCCGCGATAATTCACATTGAGCACAGCGTAGCCGTGTGCTGCGTAGACCTGCTGCTTGAAATTAAAGAGAGGACCATTCTGGCCGTGCGGGCCGCCATGAATCACTACAATCAGCGGATGCTTGGCGTTGGCAGTTACGTCCAAGCCGATGGGTTTGGTCAGGAAGGCTTCCACTTCGAAGCGATTGTCGTTACTTAGAAAGGTGAAGGATTCGACGTCGGCGATCGACTTACCGGCCAGGAGGTCGTGGTTGAGGTCAGTAAGTTGGCGGGGCGGCGTGCCGCTTGGCTTGTAATAGAGTTGGGATGCGTCTCGGGGCGTGGTAAAAGAGTAAGCGACGCCGCCATTATTGGCGACTGACCAGCCGCCAACACCGCCGACTCCGTTGACGACATATTCTGGCTGACCGCCAGAGATGGGCAGACGCACGAGATGATAGCTGCCCCGTTCCTGGACGATGAAATAAACGGCGCTGCCATCGGGCGACCACTGCGGCGCATTTTGGCGATTGTCGATGACATTGATATTGCCGATTTCGCGGCGATTGCTGCCGTCGGCGCTCATCAGCCAGACGTGCGTGTCTTCCATGGTGGTCTCGCGGTCGGTGAGGCCGCGGCGGGTGCCGAGATAGGCGATGGATTTGCCGTCGGGCGACCAGCGTGGAGCGTATTCACAATACTCGGTTGCGGTCAGACGATGAATGCTGTTATCGGCGAGTTGTAAGGTGAATAAGTCATAGTTAAAGAACTCATCCTGATTGGGGTCGCGATTGGACGCGAAAACAATTTGCTTGCCATCGGGTGACCAATCGATGGAATGTTCGTCGTAGTTACCCTGAGTAAGTTGGCGGATTTTCTTGGTCGCTACGTCTGCTACGAAGATGTGAAGGCGCTGATTGTCGTTGAAGCGGGTGAGACCTTCGCCATAATCAGGCTTATAGAGATAACGCGTAATCACGATGGGATCGCCGCTGGCGGCGGCAGCGCGGTCGTCAGGCGTCGACGAAATGAAGGCGATCTGCTTGCCATCCGGAGACCAAGCGACGTCCTTGCCTGTATCGGGCAGAGGAGAATTGGTGCCAGCGAGCGGCGCGAGGGTGGTGGCGCCGGCGCCATCGGGATGCGCGATTAGAAGGCTGCTCTTATCGCCATCGCTGCCGTGGAAGGCGATCCACTTGCTGTCGGCGGACCACAGCGGACTGTTGGCCGGCTTGTCGCCGCCGAGGCGAACGCTCTTCTGTGTGCTCAAGTCCATCACCCAGAGCTGGCCGGAAGGGCGGCCAGGTTGATCGCGCATGGCGATGGTGTAAGCGATGAAGCGGCCATCGGGCGAGATCGCCGCGCCGCCGACGGAGCGCAGGCGAGAAAGATCGCTACTGGTCAAGCCTTGGGTATTGGCGCCCTGGGCGAGGGCCTGCGTGGCGATGACAACTGGAAGCGCGGCAAAGAGTAAGTACACGGCGCGAGTCAACATGCAAGTCAACATGGCATAGGAGCGGCGCATGGATTGATTCCCCCCAAAAAACTAAGCTGAATTGTAGGGACATGGTAGGGCGGAGTTGGTATTGGGTCAATGTGTGATGGGCGCGGGGAATGTGGGGCGCAAACGATACCCGCGAAAGGCCCTTTGTAGAGCGGCTTTCGCGGGCATTTGTTTTAGACTCTCGCCGAGTGGTGGTTTCTTGTTTACTTAAAACCGATCACGCCGAAAGTTCCTGCCAGGTTATTGTGCGGACCGGCGGTGAAGAAAAGCTGGTTGGTCGCGCCGTCGTTGGCAGTGCCTCCGCCGAACGCGATTCCCCATAGCTGGTCGATAAAGATGTTTTTGCCGCTCGTGTCTTTAACCGTGCCGACGAGCTGACCGGTTTGGAGATTGAAGGCATTGATGGTGCCGCTGTTTGTATTGTTCGAGACAAGCAGAGCGTTGCTGAGCGGTCCAAAATTACTGGGCGCCACGGCGAAGCCCCAGGGCTGGTTCAAGGGCGCGCCGCTCGCCAGTGTTTTGACTAATGTGCCGTCCTCCTGAAAGATGTCGACATAGCCGCCGGGGGCTTCATCTGCCTGGGCAAACGCTACGTAGACCAACCCGCCGATGTCCGCAATACCAAAAGGCGCGTAGCCAGGGGGCAACGTGCTATCGGTAAACGTATTGACGAGGTTGAAATTTCCGTCGTACACCTCGACCACGTTCTTGGCGAGGTTAGCGGCGTAGATCATATTTCCTGAAGCGCGATTGGTGATCGCGAGGCCGGTGTAACTCGCGCCGGCCGCCGAGTTATTGACGGCGATAATCGCGGCGTTGGGATTGGACTGCGGAGCCCAGCCGCTGATGGTTCCATCCAAAGTCGCGAAGATAAAAAAGGCCGACCATCCCTGCACCGGAAATTCGCCCGTACCGTTGAAGACGATACCAGTGGGTTGACCGGGGCCTGCGCCGGCCGCTGGGATCAGGACTTCCAAGCCCTGCTTGACGCCTTGACCATTGTAGATTGTCGACCAGCCTGAGCCTTGATCGCTGACCCAAAAGGGCCCGCCAGAACTGCGGGCGAGACCCCAGCCGTTTACCTGGAGCGGGTCAATGTGTTTTGCCCAAGCTATCTGGTTCGACACCAGATTTGTAAGTTGATACTGCGCCAGAGCGGTGCCGGAGACGAGCAATACTGCGAGCCCGAGAGAGAGTGTGAGCCAAACCTTGCGATGCTGCATGACAGAATCCTCCTTGGATGGTGCACGACAGAGCGGAACGAACCTTTCCTTGCGTTCTGTTTTGCGTTCTGCTGGCTATCAAATGCTAGTAGCGCGGCTGGAGGTGGTTGTCAACGGAGTGTCATCTGTTTGCACAATTCTTGTCGTGGCGGGACGGGGTGGCGGGTGGGATAGAGCCTCAATCGCTTGCGTCATTAACTTATGTGAGAATGAGTTACAGCGTTATGCAAAGAATGCTGCACTTGGGATATGCAGTGTGCGAACACCGCTCCCGACAAAGCCAACCGCAACGTCCTAAAGTTTTACAGTGGGTGTGCCGATGGGATAGACAGGCGGGAATAGGGCTAACGGCCCGCGGAAGGTGAGATCATGGGAATAAGTCCGATTTCAGCGGCGAGCTTAGGACGGTCGGTTCTTGCGGCGAGTAACTCCACGCAACTGCAACAGACCTTACAGACTCTGCAAAATAGTCTTGCATCGGGCGATTTGAACGGCGCTCAAACGGCATTCAACACGTTGCAGTCGCTGAACCAAAACCTTGCAACCGCCAGCGGAAACAGCGCATCCAGCAGTTCTCAACTGTCCACTGACTTAACCGCGCTCGGCAGCGCGATAAGTGCGGGCGATCTATCCACAGCACAGTCCGCCTTCGCTACGGTGAAAAATGACCTCAGCAACAGTAACTCGCCATTTCTAGCCAATGAGACCAGCGCCGCAACCGAAGCTGGGCAGTTAGTCAGTCAATTGCTTAGCTCGCTGAATGGGGACACATCAACTGCGTCTTCCACTGCCGCCGACAGCACTACGTCGTTGTTAGAGGGAGTGTATGGAAGTTCGGGCAGCCTCAACGTTCACGGATAGCACCCTTCCCTCTGCGGAGAGAAGTATCTGAATTCGCACGTAGCGCTGTCTAAAAACCTGGGAGCCCGGTGATACCCTTTGCTTCCACGCACTCATAGGCTCGGCCAGCTGACAGGTTTTTGTAGTCTTCGGTTCTTCCGCTTGGCCATTCGATTACCAGGCGACCGATTTTATCTTGCTTGCCGAGCCCGAAGGTCACGGGCAATTCCGATTGCGACAGGTAACTCGATCCAGCCTTTACTACGCGCGATTGGCTCGCTGCATTTGATGCGCCGTGAAAGACTCTGACGGTTGCACCGATGGCGTCGCGATTGGATTTTGTTCCGATGAGACGAATGCGGAGGCTCTGGTTGCCAGCAGTCTGGTCGTTGCGGTAGAGATATGCAGGGCCGTTGTTGGTGGTGACGAGGAGGTCGAGGTCGCCATCGCGATCGAAATCTCCGTAGGCAAGACCACGGCCGACTTTGGGTTGACTGAAACCACCTCCGAGAGCGCTGGCTACGTCTACGAATGTTCCCTTGCCGCGGTTAAGAAACAATTGGGGCGGCTGCGCGTATCCGACTCCGCTGACGTTGCGGACGGTATCGTCGATGTGGCCGTTGACAACTGCCAGATCGAGCGCGCCGTCCAGGTCGGCATCGAGAAAGATGCATCCGAATCCGAGCTTATCTTTGGACGCTTGGCCGATTCCGCTCGGCAATGCAACGTCGACGTAATCGCCACCATCGGAGAGGCGGTAGAGGCCGGTCATTTCATTGTCGAAATTCGTTATAGCGACGCCGGGGTTGCCTGAATTGTCGAAGTCAGCTACGTCAACGCCCATGCCGGCGCGGGCTCGACCCTCGGCGGAAAACGCGATGCCGGCATCGACGGCTACGTCTTTGAAGGTGCCGTTGCGCTGGTTGCGATAAAGTTTGTTGGGCTGTGTGTCATTAGTTACTAGTAAGTCAGGCCAGCCGTCGTGATCGTAGTCGAGCATGGCTACGCCGAGGGACTTCGAACTGCTGTCGAAGATCCCGCTGGTCGCGGTTACGTCTTCGAAGGTTCCATTGCCGCGATTGTGAAAGAGCCAGCAGGTTTCTCCGCGATAGGCTTCGGGCGTGCAATAGGATTTATGCTTGCCGTCGAGGCTGCAAAATACGTCGTGCTCGGCCGACCACTTGACATAGTTGCAGACAAAAAGATCGAGCAGCCCGTCGCGGTCGTAATCAAACCACAAAGCTGATGTGCTCATCGCTTGCCGGCTAGCTAACCCACTCGACTTAGTAACATCGATGAACGTTCCTTTACGGGTATTCTTAAAGAGGCGGTTCTGACCTACGCAAGTAATAAGGATGTCGGGAAAGCCATCGTTGTCATAATCGCCTACGGCTGCACCCATTCCGTACATTTCTAAGTCGAGACCGGCGCTGTGAGTTACATCGGAAAATGTGCCGTTGCGGTTGTTGCGATAGAGCTTTAGGGTGCTTGGGTAGTCTCGTTTATGGCCGGGCCAATCTGATCCATTCACCAAAAGAATGTCCTGCCAGCCGTCGCGATCGTAGTCGAGGAAAGCACAGCCTGCGCCGAGAGTTTCCGGCAAAAGCTTGCCTCCATACGCTCCGCTGTTGTGACGGAAGTTGATTCCGGCCTGCGCAGTTGCATCGGAGAGCCGGAAACCGGGATCGATCGATGGTGCGGTCGGAGCCGCGAAGGCATCGAAGGGCAAGCCTGAGGCTGAGATGAGACCCGCCATTCCCCAGAGAAAGGAGCGGCGATTCAAGGAAGGACCTCGCGTGGAGGAGCTGGTCACGGCAAATCTACCAGACCGTTGCGGATCGCGTAGACGACTAACTCGGCGGATTTATGGATGCCGAGAGCGTCCATCATGTTGGCGCGGTGGACGGCGATGGTGTTGGCGCTGAGGTCGAGCGCAGCCGCAATCTCTTTGTTCGATTTACCTTCTACGATCATTTGCAGCACTTCGAGTTCGCGGGGAGTTAAGCCGGCATGGCGCCTGCCTTTGAGTGCAACCGGGCGCTTGAGTTGGGAATCGAGGACGGTTTCGCCGTTGACTACTCTGCGGATCGCGGCGCCGAGCTCGAGGTCGACGGCATTTTTCAGGACATAGCCCCGCGCTCCGGCGTCGAGCGCCTGACGGACCAGCGTTTCCTCGGGATGCATGCTGAGCATGAGCACCAGAGCCTGCGGATGCTTGTCGAGAATCTGGCGCGTGGCTTCGAGGCCGTTCATGCCGGGCATGGCGCAATCCATGACAATCACTTTTGGATTGAGCTCGTCGGCGAGTTTGATGGCTTCGGGGCCGTCGCTCGCTTCGCCGGTCACAGTGATATCGGGCTCATCTTCGAGGATGCGGCGGAATCCGCGGCGCACGAGGTTGTGGTCGTCAACCAGTAAAACTGAAATCTTAGGCGGCATTGGATTCTAGATTCCTTCTTGGAACTTTTAATCTAACTAGTGTTCCGCTGCGAGCTGCATCTTGGTCTTGGCCATTGGCTGGCGTGGGCTTTACGAATTCGACCGTGCCTCCGAGGAGCTCGGCGCGTTCCCGCATTGCTACCAGGCCAATTCCCTGCCCCGCGGATTGTGGGTCGAAACCTTTGCCGTGATCTTGTACTTCGACTTCCAAAGCTTGCGGCAGGAAGCGCAGGCGAACCCACGCTTCGCTTGCTCCCGAGTGACGGGTGAGGTTATTCAAAGCCTCCTGCACGACGCGGTAGACGTGGATTGCGGCGTTGCCGTTTACCGGAAACGACTGGCCCGATTTTTCATAGAATACGTGAATTCCAGCCTGCCGTTCCAGCACGGGAAGATACCAGTCGAGCGTACTCTCGAGGCCGGTTTCTTCGAGCATCACGGGGTGCAAGGCCTGCGAAAGACTGCGTACTTTGTCGAGTGTGGTTTGCGCGATCTCGCAGACTTCGCGCAGATCGGCGCGCAACGCGGACCCTTCGGGCGCTTGTTTTCCGGCGCGGGTGAGCATGGCGCCGACGGCGGTGAGAATCTGCCCGAACTCGTCGTGCAATTCGCGCGAGATGTGGCGCAGCGTGGATTCCTGGGTGGAGATGAGCTTCTGGGCCAGCTCGCTGCGCTGGGCGGAGAGCGCGGCGAGTTGCGCGAACAGTCTGCGATTGGAGCGTATGAGATAAAGGCTGGTGAAGAGAATCGCGAGTAATGTCGCGGTCAGGAAGAGGTAGACCTGGCGCTGCACACGGTTGTAAATTTGCGCGATGCGCTGGGCGGCTTGTTCTTCGCTCTCATTATTCTGGACTAGGAGTCGCGAGACGGCGGTGCTCAGGGCTTCCTGGCGGGCGCGGAGGGAGACTTGAATCTGCGTTCTCGCTTCGGCCTGGTTGTTGCCTTGCGCCAGGGCGAAGGTGCGATCGGCGGCGTCCCAGAATTGGACCACGGAGTTGTCTAAATATTCTTCTTGCTCGGGAGTTCGGTTGACCGGCGCGACTTGTTGCTCGCGGTGCAGGGCGTCATCGAGATCGGTGCGCACTCGCTGAAATTGCGCCGACCATGCGGTCAGCGGGTAGGGCTCGTCGTTGTCGAGCATGTCGCGCATAGCGAGGGCGAGGGAGTTCAAGTCGTTTTGAATGCGCAGCAGTTGGAGGGAATCTTTGCGGTTGCGGTCGACTAGATTGTTTTGCAATTCGCGGAGGCCGGAGATTTGGCGGGTGATGTAGGCCGAGTAAGCGACGACGGCCGCGAGGGTAATGACCAACCCCAAGAATAAACCGGGCGTGGGGGAACGATGCGGCTCAGGCGAATGGGGCACGAGCGAACGCGGCACGCCCCGAGAATACAACGCTGGCCGCTTAATTTACTAATCTTTCGAAAGCTGCGCGATTGCAGCGCGAAGCTCGTCTGACTTGAATCCGAAGGGGCCGGGCTTGGCTTTGTAGGCGACACGGCCGTTGGCGTCGATGAGATAAAGACGGTCGGGCCATCCGGTGTAGGCCTGCTCGGTGGAGTTGCCGAATTCGTCGAGCACGGCGGGAATCTTGATGCCGAGTTTTCGCACGCAGGCTCCGGCGACGAGGGCGCGCTCTTCTTCGTCTTTCGGGCTCGCGAGAACGACCTGGTCTTTAATATTGCTCTGCATCTGCCAGACGTCGGTCGGATGCGCTTCGGTAATGTAGACGACGAGGAAGGCAACTTTGTTTTGGTATTGGTCGTAGAGCTGGTTGAGGGCGGGAACCTCCCGCCGGAAGGGCGGTCAGGTGTAACTTCCGAAGATCAGCGCGACCGGTCGGCCTTGCGCGGTCAAGTTCGAGAGTTGGACGGAGGCGCTCTTGTCGAGCTTCATCAGCGAAAAGTCGGGAGCGGCGTCGCCGACTTCGAGATGGCCGGCGCGGGCGTGAGTCCAGAGAGTTTCAAAGGGGAGGACTAGAAAGGCTACGGGGCCGGGGATTTTGGACATGAAGCGGGCGAAGGTTTCCGGCGGCTGGCGCATGGTGTCGTAGAGTGCGGCGCAGGCCAGCAGCCACACGGCGGCGATCACGGCGACAGTGGTGAGCACCACTTTTTTGGGAAAGCGCGACTTCATTGTTGCTGGCGTGTTTGCCTTCGTTCGCGAAGTATCCGCGGGAGCATCAATTAAGTTTGTCATCTCAATCTTGAAGCGCTCCCCACTGAGCGCGTAACAGCTTGCGGAAAAAGTCGTTGCAAGCGACCGGAAGCATGCCTCAGGCGCTAAAGCGCGGACACATTTTCAGCGACTTAGCGGCACGAGTGGAACTCGTGCCCTTCCCAAACCTGCCGTGAATCGAGTTTTTCCGCAAGCGCTTAAATCGGAGCGAAGAGATTTCTCCGCGCCGGAAGTGCGGTGATTATAGGGAAGCGGGGTGAGAGATCAATAGTGCGAAAGTAGTAGGGACTCAGTGTGCAAACCACATTCCCTCGGCGGCTAAAGCCGGGACGAAAAACAAGCCCTTTATCGCAGCGGTGAACCGCTGCGCCACCCAAAAGCACGGGCAATCGGCGCATATTCGGCAAAATCACGATGGCAAGGGACGGCCACGAGTCTCCGCGCCGAATGGAGTTAGCAGGAGGCCGATGGCAAAGGCTATCGCGGTTAAAGCCACGGGCGTGCCTATCGAGCCGAAGTGGCGCACGCCGGCTCCGACTAGAAACGTGATTCCTGCTCCGGCGAAGCGCGCGAAGGAGGTGGAGAAGGCGAAGGCGCTGGCTCGGCATTCGGTGGGATATTGCTCGGGGAGCCAGAGGGTGTAAACGGAGAAATTGGCTCCGCCAACTCCGAGGAAAAACAGACAGACAAAAAACCACGGGAGTCCGTTTGCGCCGAGGTAGTAAACTTTGCCGAAGGTGAGGGCGATGAAAACCATCATCAGGGCGAAATAAAAGGCGAGGGCGCCGCGGCGACCGACGCGTTCGGCGAGGGTGGGCATGGCGAGGCAGCCGAGGATGGTGGCGACGGCGACGAGCATGGTGGCATAGGAGGCCATCTGCGCGGCTTGCGGCCCGACGTGGCCGCGAGCTTCGGCGAGGGCTGTGACGGCGGTGGGAACATAGACGGTGCCAGCCCACAGGCCGCAGATTGAAACCAGCATGAAGATGGAATTCAAAATGGTGCGGCGGCGCAAGGTTGGATTAAAGAGCGTCACCAGCGGACGCCACCAGGACAAGGTTTGCACAACTTTTTCTTTTTGCACCCAGCGTGCGGGCTCGGTGACGCCGTAGCGGACCCAGGCGAGGAGGAGAGCGGGCAATCCACCGAAGGCGAACATGGCGCGCCAACCGAGATAGCTTCCGATGCTGTAATTGGCGAGGGCGGCGAGGAGGAATCCGAAATAGTAGCCAGTGTGCATGAAACCGGCGCCAGCGACGCGGCGATTCTCGGGCCACTCTTCGGCGACAAAGGTGCCGCCCATGGCCCATTCGCCGCCGATGCCGATGCCGGCCAAGAGGCGCAGAATGGCGAGTTGCCAGATATTGGTCGCGAAGGCGCTCAGCAAGGTAAATGCGGAATAGCAGAGAACGGTGAGCATCAGGGTGCGAACGCGGCCAAATTTATCTCCGATCGGACCCCACAGGAAGGCGAGCCCCCAGCCGACGAGAAAGAGGGCGAACAGGAGACCACCGTAGTAACCAATGTTTCCTTTGGTGGCCGCGATGCCGGAGCGGGGCAAAAGTTCGCGCAGCGAGGGCACGAGTACGAGCGCATAGATGACGGAATCCATGCCATCGAGAGTCCAGCCTCCCCAGGAGGCCCAGAAGCCGCGAACTTGATTTCGAGTGAGGGGCGCGTTGGAATCGCCTTCGCCGTGCCCGGTTTGCAAGGTTTGGACATGCATCGAGTTGCACTCCACGTGGAGAGTCAAATTCTGCCAAGGCAGCATACTCCGGTCGGTCGCGGAAGTCGACCGCAGCACAAAACATTGTGCGAGTGTCTCGGGTTCGCCGGCGGAAGGTGACATCTTAGTTTAGTGTGTGGGTTCGGCCGCGGCGGGNNTGCCGGCTGTCCCGAGGGCATCTTGCCCTCGGATGTGGGGACGAGACGCCCCCACGACAGCCGCCGAGACGGCGGCGCTACAATTACTGCACTCGCGGGAAGAATCATTTGACAGCCTTGAATAAGGCTCTTATGGTGAACTATTCACTCCGCTTTGACGTATCAAGAGAAAAAATCAGGAGATCACTATGTTGAAGAAGTTGTGTTTCGGACTGGTTGCGGTTGCGTTGCTGGCTCCCGCGATTTTGGCGCAGACGGTTGACGAAATTATTGCGAAAAATGTTGCAGCGCGCGGCGGGGCGGACAAGCTGAAGAGCGTGCAATCGGTGAAGTCGACGGCGACGCTGGCGATGGGACCGGGGATGGAAGCGCCGGGAATGCTGATCCAGAAGCGTGGGAATCTGGCGCGGCTGGAGTTCACCATTCAGGGCTTGACCGCGATACAGGCGTATGACGGAAGCCATGCGTGGCAGGTGATGCCGTTTATGGGCAAGAAAGATCCGGAGCTGATGGCGGCCGATGAAGCTAAGGAAGTTGAAGAGATGGCGGACATCGATGGGCCGATGGTTGATTACAAGAGCAAAGGGAATCAGGTGGAGCTATTGGGCAAAGAGAAGATGGAAGGCACGGACGCTTACAAGATAAAGGTCATCCTGAAGAATGGCGACGTGCAGACCGTCTACATCGATGCGGATTCGTATCTTGAGATTAAAGAAGAGACGAAGCGAACGGTGCGGGGGAGCGAGCAGGTATATGAGGCGGCGATTGGCGACTACAAGGAAGTGGGCGGGGTAATTTTTCCTTTCGCGATCGAGAGCGGAGTTAAGGGCAGCCAGGAGAAGCAGAAGCTGACGATCACGAAGATTGAGCTCAATGTACCGGTGGACGATTCGATGTTCAAGATGCCGGCAGCGGCGACGCCGGCTCCGCCGAAGATGGATGCGCCTAAGAATTAGCGTAATGGCGAAGCGAAACATCTGCACTTGCCTAGGGGCTAAACAAATTGCTGAGATACTCACGCGACGCGCGGCAGTTGTCCTCAGCGGCTGAAGCCGTGATTGAAAGCAGGGCTTTTATCGCAGCGGTGAACCGCTGCGCCACCCAAAAGCAAGAACAACAGCGGTGCCATTGAATAATAAGGTGCGTTTTCCGCAAACTGTAAAGCCCATGGCTGTTGGGATATGGGGGCGCGGCCGAAGCCGCTCCCTTTCAAAACAGAATCTAGACCACAACATTGAGGGAACAATGATTAAGGCAACGACGTCTGATCGTGTGCGGATTTTCTGGACGGTTATTTTTATTCTCTCGCTGGCGACTTTCGCCGGTGCGCAGGATGTGACGCTGGATTCTGACACGCTTAGCGGACTGCCGATACGGTCTATTGGCCCGGCGGCTACGGGCGGGCGGATTGCGGATATCGCTGCGGTGCGCGTGGGGGATCGGCTTACGATTTACATAGGGTCGTCGAGCGGCGGGGTTTGGAAGTCGGTGGATAGCGGCACGACGTTTAAGCCGATGTTTGACAAGCAGCCTTCGCTGTCGATTGGGTCATTGGCGATTGATCCTTCGAATCCGCAGACGGTTTGGGTGGGAACGGGTGAGTCGTGGGTGCGCAACAGCGTCTCGGTGGGCACGGGAATTTATCGCTCGCGCGATGGCGGCGAAAATTGGGAGGCGCTGGGACTCGCCGATTCCGAGCACATCAGTCGCGTCATTGTTCATCCTAAGGACAGCAACACGGTGTATGCGTGTGCGCTCGGTCATTTGTGGAATGCGAATACGGAGCGTGGAGTTTTCAAGACTACCGACGGCGGGAAGACGTGGAACAAACTTCTCTTTCGCAATGACAGCACGGGTTGTGCGGAGATGGTGATGGATCCGCAGGATTCGAATGTGCTTTATGCGGCGATGTGGGACGTGCGGCGCGAACCGCATAATTTCCGCTCGGGCGGCCCGGGGAGCGGATTGTTTAAGAGTACGGATGCGGGCTCAACGTGGCATGAGCTGCGAAAAGGGCTGCCGGAGGGCGATCTGGGGCGAATCGGCATTGCAGTGGCTCCGACGAATCATGCTCGCGTGTATGCGGTGGTCGAAGCGAAGAATCATACGGCGCTGTTTCGATCCGACGATGGGGGCGATAGCTGGGCGGAGGTTAATAACTCGTTTAACGTTAGCGGACGGCCGTTCTACTTTGCGCGGCTGGCGGCTGATCCGAAGAATGCGGATCGCATATATAAGCCGGGATTTTTCCTGACGGTCAGCGACGATGGCGGGAAGAGTTTTAGCGCGGCGTTTTCTACTAGTGAAGGATTTGGCGAGGCGGTACACGGCGATCTGCATGCGTTGTGGATCAATCCCGATAATCCCGAGCAGATGTTGCTTGGCACGGACGGCGGCGTCTATCAGTCGCTCGATCGGGCCGCGCATTGGCGGTTTCTCTCGAATCTGCCGGTGGCGCAGTTCTATCACGTGAGCGCGGATATGGCCGATCCTTACAACGTTTACGGCGGGCTGCAGGATAACGGAACGTGGATGGGGCCTTCGCGCGCGGTGGATGGAATCGCGAATCGACACTGGCGGGTGATTGGCGGAGGCGATGGCTTCTGGGCGTTTTCCGATCCGTCGGATGCGGATTATGCGTATGCGGAATATCAGGGTGGAATGATTTCGCGATTTCGGAAGTCGACGGGCGAGGCGCGCGACATCAAGCCGCTGCCGCGCGCTAACGAGCCGGATTTTCGTTTCAACTGGAATGCGCCGATTCATATGAGCGAGAACCATCCGGGAACGATTTATCTGGGCGGGCAATTTTTATTTCGGTCGAAGGACCATGGAGAGTCGTGGGACCGGATTTCGCCGGACCTGACTACTAATGATCCGGCTCGGCAACACCAGGAATTGTCGGGCGGGCTGACGATTGATAATTCGGATGCCGAGAAGTTCGAGACGATTTACACGATTGCGGAGTCTCCAAAAAACGGTGATGTGATCTGGGTGGGAACGGACGACGGCAACGTGCAGGTGACGCGTGACGGCGGCAAGCATTGGACGAATGTCGCGAAGAACGTCACTGGCCTGCCCGCGGGTACATGGGTGTCTACGATTGAGGCGAGCCATTTCGATCCGGCTACGGCTTATGCGACGTTTGATGGGCACGCGGCGGGCGATATGAAGACCTATGTCTACCAGACAAAGGATTATGGCAAAACTTGGACTTCGCTGTCGACGGCCGAGTTGAGCGGATACGCTCACGTGGTGCGGCAAGATCTGGTGAATGCCAATCTGCTTTTTGTGGGAACGGAGTTTGGACTTTTTATTTCGATTGACGGGGGCGCGCACTGGGCGCAATTCAAGGGCGGGTTGCCGAACGTGGCGGTGCGCGATGTTGCCATACAAGCGCGGGAGTCGGATTTACTTATCGCGACGCATGGGCGTGGGATTTATATTCTGGACGATCTAACACCGATCCGGGCGCTGACTCCGGAAATTCTGGCGAAGGATCTGGTGATGCTGCCGTCGCGACCGTCGGTGCTGGCTTTGCCGGCCGGCGAACAGCGGTTCGATGGGGATTCGGAATTTCGCGGGCGGACTTTGCCGGAAGCGGCTGCGATCGCCTATTACCAGAGGAAGCGGCATATCTTCGGCGATTTGAAAGTGGATGTTTTCGATGCCAATGGCGAGTTACTAACATCTCTACAGGGCGAGAAGCGGAGGGGATTGAACCGGTTGCAATGGCCGGAGCGCGGCAAGCCGCCTAAGATGCCGCCCGCGGCTGGATTGGTGGAAAACGAATTTGTCTTCTATGGTCCGCAGGTGCAGGAAGGGACTTACAAGGTCACGCTAACTAAGGGAAAGGATACTTACACATCCGAAGTTAAGCTGGTGCCTGATCCGCGAACTAAGAGCACGGCGGCCGACCGCGCTTTGCAGCATAAGACGGTAACTCAGCTTTACGACATGCTGGCACAGTTGACTTACATCGTCGACGCTACCAACGAGCTGAGCGGGCAGATGAAGCAACGGGCTGGGGCAGCGTCGGACAGTAAGTTGAAGGAGCAGCTTAACGACCTGGCGCAGAAACTGGAGGAGTTCCGATCATCGCTGGTGTCGGTGAAGGAAGGCGGCATGATTACGGGAGAGAAAAAGCTGCGCGAACATCTGGGTGAGTTATATGGCGGGGTGAATGCTTATTCGGGCCGTCCGACGCAATCGCAGGTTGAAGAGACGACAGTGCTCGCGAAGAAATTGGACGACGCAGGAACACAGTTTAAGACGATTGTGACGGCGCAGGTTCCGGCGCTGAACGCGGCTTTGCAGGGTAAGAGCGTTGAGCCGCTCAAAGTGACCTCGCGCGAGGATTGGGACAAGAAACAGAAGTAAGAAGATGATGCAATCGAGCTCGCGAGTGAAGCCAGCTTTTCTTTTGCGTGGGTTATGGGGCGGCGGCTGAGGCCGGGCCTTTTCAAATCAGAAAACTGACGATGGCACGATTCCGGTCGTGCCATTCTTTTTTGGCGGCCAGTGTCGTGTCCCGGAGATTCGTGGCATAAAAACGGGGCGATTATTACTCACTTGGAGCGCGTTGGTAGTGCAAACAAAATACATAGGTCCTTCGCTTCGCTCAGGATGACAATCAGAGTTTTGATGCGGACTTGCGGGACAGGGCATTGAGCACGTCGGTCGACCGCTTCCAGCGATGTTCCCCGAACAATTGCGCTCAAACCAAGGGTAATTCCGCAGTAAGCGCGCGCATCCCGCCAATTACCGACGTAATTACGACGTAACGTTCCACTGTGTTAGAGATGACTAATAGAACAGCTTCGGGAAATGGCCCGATTTGGGCCTCCTCGTAGCGATTGCCGTGCTGGCATTGCAGTTCGAGGGGAACTCATGGCCAAGAAAATTCTGGTGGTTGACGATTCCAAGACAGCTTTGATGATGGAGCGCGACATTCTAGAAAAGCGCACCAGCTATCAGTGTGTGACCGCGTGCGATGGACAAGAGGCGGTCGAAAAGGCGCAAGTGGAGCGGCCTGACCTGGTGTTGATGGATGTGGTGATGCCGCGAATGAATGGATTTGAAGCTTGCAAGATAATGCGCCAGCAAGTGGGCACGCGCGAGACTCCCATCGTTCTGGTAACAACTCGCGGCGAAGAATCTTACATTGAGGCGGGATTCCAGAGTGGATGCAACGACTATATTACGAAGCCGGTGGACGGCGCCGAACCGGTGGCGCTGGTCGAGAGCTACCTGGGCAAGTAGGACGGTGATCGCTGGAATTTTTATTTCTGGATTGAGTGGACGTGAAGGTTATCGATGCAACTTGATCGGTGGGGCTTTGAATTGGTGCGGCCAGGATCGCGATGAACGATAACAAGAGTCATGCCGCTGGAGCCAAGCTTTCTGGGGCCGACACAATGAATGAGGCTCGGTTGCGAGCGGCGCGGAAAAGGCTGGAGGAAAGCCGCGACCAGGAAGATGCGATCGAAGGGCTACGCGAGATTGCGGCCACGTTCCTGGGCTCGGAAGAAATTGGTTTGTTCCGGGTGGATCGCGACGCGGCAAGTTTTGAAGTGATTGGGTCTTTCGGGATCGATCCAGCGGCATACGATCTGCCGCAGGCGATCGGAAAACTGGGCCTTGAGCGTTTGATGCGCGGCGAGTGCCACGTTGAATTTGGAACCCGCGACCGAGTTGGCGCGGCCGACAAGGCGCAGGCGTTTATTCCGATCCGCCGGGCTAATCAAACGATGGCCATTCTGGCCGTATTACGGCTGCTGCCGCAGAAGATCGCGTTTGACAAAGCGGACATGGAGTTATTCAAGCTTCTCTCCGACGAAGCGGCGATGCCTTTGTTTGGCGGGAGCGGGCACTCGAAGACTGAGATTGATGAGTCTGGAATCAGAGCATGAGCGAGAAGTCCTCAAAATTTAATCCGGCGGTTCTGCCGGCGGAGTTCATGAAACGGTTCGAGCATAAGGAGTCAAGCGAACTCCGCCATTTTCTTTATCCCGGGCAAATTTTCGTAACGCGCGATCCAATTACGATCTCGACCATACTCGGATCGTGCGCGGCGGTTTGCCTTTGGGACCGGCACAGGAAAGCGGGAGGAATGAATCACTATCTGTTGCCGGAGGGGCCGAACGAAGGATCGAACCGGCTGCGCTACGGCAATATCGCCAATCCAGAGTTGTTGCAAGGGGTGTTGGCACTGGGATGCGAGGTACGGTTTTTGCAGGCCAAACTTTTCGGCGGTTCGAGCGCTTTCAGCGCGGACCCATCGCAGTCAGTGGGATCACGGAATGTAGAGCTGGCGGAAGAATTTCTGCACTCGGCCGGGATTTCGATTGTGGAACGGGATATATCAGGCAAACGCGGGCGCAGATTGGCGTTTCAGATCTTTGATGGTGCGACCGCAATCAAGAATTTCGATCAGGTTTAGGAGAAACAGTGGATCTAGCGGACTTTGACCGGGATGCAGTCCTCGCGTCGTTCGTCGTCGAGTCGGAAGAGGGCCTCGACCTGATGGAGCAGGTGCTGGTGCAAATGGAATCGAGTCCATCGGATCCCGAGCTTCTGCACAGCATTTTCCGTGTTGCCCACACCATCAAGGGGAATGCTACTTCGCTGGGGTTCAACGATCTGGCGGGGTTTGCTCATGTGGTTGAGGATCTGCTGGATGTTTTTCGCGAGCAGCAAGCGTTGCCGACCGCGGACTTGATTTCACTTTTGCTGGAAGCTGTGGATGAACTTCGCAGCATGATTGCGGGCGCAACGGCAGGAGCGCGTGAACTTACGCCGGCACAGCAGGAGCTCAAGAAAGAAATCGCGCTCGAGGCGGAGAAGCGGTCGAAGACGGCAGTTGTGGCCGGGGAAGTTGCAGCGAGTTCGGGTGCGGCGGTGAAGGTGGACGGACTTCCGAATGCCAATCACCGCACGCTGCGCGCGGATGTCGAGAAGCTCGACCACATGCTGAATCTGACTGGCGAGATTGTGATCGCGCAGGGCCGGTTGCGGCGGATGATCGAGAAGCTCGGCACCGAGCAGGGGAGCGCGATTCTGGAGATGCACCGCGAGGCAGAGCGGCTGTATATGGATCTGCAGAGCGAGGTGATGAGTATTCGGATGGTGCCGATCGGGCCGCTGTTTCGGCAGTTTATTCGTTCGGTGAGGGACATGGCTAAGAGCCATGGGAAACTGGCCCGTCTTGAGGTGATAGGAGAAGACGTCGAGGTCGATACGACGGTGCTCGAACAGTTGAAAGATCCGCTGCTGCATCTGGTGCGCAACGCGGTCGATCACGGCCTTGAGAAACCGGTGGTGCGCAAGAGTCAAGGCAAGAATCCGAGCGGGCTGATCCGGCTATCGGCGGCTCATAGCGGCGGAAACATTATCGTGACGTTGCAGGATGATGGAGCAGGATTCGATCGCGCGCGCATTCTGGAGAAGGCGCGGCGGCTCGGGCTCGTCTCTGGCAAAGACGACATTCGCGATGAGGAACTTTTTGGACTCGTATTTCATGCTGGATTCACAACAGCTGAATCGGTCACCGATCTGTCGGGGCGCGGAGTTGGGCTGGATGTGGTGCGGCGCAACATCGACGGGCTGCGCGGGACGGTCGACATTGCGAGCACGCAGGGCAAAGGAACGACCATCACCATTCGACTGCCTTTGACGCTGGCGATCATTGAAGGATTCTCGGTGAAGGTGGGAAATGAAACTTTTGTGGTGCCGCTGGAACATGTGACGGAGTGCATGGAATTGCCCGAGGAGCAGCGCAACTCGGAGGAGACGGGAATTTTCAGCGTGCGCGGCAATGCAATCCCGTATGTACGTTTGCGGCGCATGTTCAGCCTCACGGGGGCGGCGCCGAAGCGGGAGAACATCGTAGTCGTGAAGATGAATGAGTTTCATGCGGGGATCGCAGTGGATGAACTGCTGGGCGGAATGCAGACGGTGGTAAAGCCGCTGGGCAAGGCGTTGCGCGGGATTCCGGGGATTGCGGGTTCAACGGTGCTGGGAGATGGGCGGGTGGGGTTGATCATCGACGTTCCAAGCCTGCTGCGCGGAGTGATGCAGGCAAGTTTGCAGGCCCAGGCTTAAACGCGAAGGAGCGGGTCTTTAGCGAATGGCAAGCAAATAGTGAATAAAGCAGTTTGATAGAACGCAGTCATATTGAGCAGTGAGCGTAGAGAGGGTGAGAACGTAGAGCGGGTGAGAATCATGAAAAATTGGCAGGATCAAAAAATAGGGACGCGGCTGGGGGTTGTCTTCGGTGCCATGCTGCTGGGCGTGGTTTCAGTTGGCGGATTCGGACTCACGTGGCTGGGGCGGCTGAATTCTGAGATGTCGGCCTCGCTGCAAAAGCGCTACAACACGGTGGAAGCGACGCATAAGACGATTGAGAACTCGATCACCAACGCGCGGATCACTATACAGCTGTTCGAGACGGGGAGCGCCGACGAAGAGAAAAAGCTGAACCAGGAAAACGATGCGATCAGCCGAGAAATCAGCGCGCAGGTTGCGGATATCGAAAAGAATCTCAGCTCTTCTCAGGAGCGCGACCAGTTTGCGGTCGTAACTCAGGACCGGCAGGCCTACATTGCGGCTCGCCAGAGAGCCAAGGGGTTGTTGGCGGATAAGAAACGCGACCAGGCGCTTGCAGCGTTGAGCGGGGAGGTGATCCCGGCGCTCGACAGGTATCGCGCTTCGTGGCAGAAGTTCATCGACATTCAGGCGACTGCCATGGCGCAGAGCATGAAGGAAAGTCAGGATGCTTATGCGTTGGGCCGCAAGATGGCATTGTTGATTCTGGTCTGTGCTTTCGTTGTGACTACGATCGTGGCGATCAGCGTGACGAAAAGTATTACTGTGCCGATTCAGCAGGCTGTCGCGCATGCGGAGCGCATCGCGAGCGGCGATTTGACTAAGGAGATTGTGGTCACCAACCGCTCGGAGACTGGCCAATTGCAGCAGGCTATGCAGGACATGAGCAGCAAACTGTCGAGCATTATACGGGACGTTCGTGAAGGTTCGGCGGCGGTGGCGTCGGCGGCGCAGCAGGTTTCTTCTTCGTCGCAGAGCCTTTCGCAGGGGACGAGCGAGCAGGCGGCTTCGGTGGAAGAAATGAGCGCCAGCCTCGAACAGATGAATGCTTCGATTACGCAGAATGCCGACAACAGCCGGCAAGTGGAGCAGGCGGCAGCCAAGGGCGCATCGGCCGCGGAAGAAAGTGGCGACGCGGTCAAGGAGACAGTCGACGCGATGAAGCAAATCGCGGCGAAGACTTCGGTGATCGAAGAGATCGCCTACCAGACCAATCTGCTGGCGCTGAATGCTGCGATTGAAGCCGCACGCGCGGGCGATCAGGGCCGAGGCTTTGCGGTGGTGGCGGTGGAGGTGCGAAAACTGGCGGAGCGCAGCCAGTTGGCGGCGCAGGAAATCGGCGGACTGGCGGGAAAGAGCGTCAGCGTAGCCGAACGATCGGGCCAGTTGCTGTCCGACTTGGTTCCGTCGATCAAGAAGACAGCGGAGCTGGTGCAGGATGTGGCGGCGGCATCGACCGAGCAATCGGGCGGAGTAACGCAGATCAACAAGGCCATGTCGCAGGTGGACACGGTCACGCAACGCAACGCATCGTCTGCCGAAGAACTTTCGAGCACGGCGGAAGAATTGGCGGCGCAGTCGGAGCAACTGCAGCAGTTGATGACGTACTTCCGAGTCGCGGGAGAACAGCCGGGGCAGCGCAATGGGGGCGGCAAACAACACGCCGCGGTTCCGCAAAAGCCGACAGGGAGCAGTGGATATGCGCACCTTGGGCGCTTTCAGCCGGTGAGCGGCAAAGTGGTGGAAGAGGCTAACTTCTCTGCGTTCTAGTCGCGTTGGTTGTCGGACAAAATACATAGGCCCTTCGCTTCGCTCAGGATGACAACAATATTTTTGGTGGCACGATAGTTTTGGTGAGAACGATAGTCTTGATGACAACGAATGCGAGGAGTAAAAACTCAGGAGTGAAATTATGGGAGCGTCGAATCAAGGGAAGAACCAACTCCCTCGGAGCACCGAGCAGTACCTTACCTTTCTAACGGCGGGCGAGGAGTATGCGATCAGCATTGTTAAGGTAAGTGAGATTGTTGAGTATGAGGCGGTCACCGTTGTGCCCAACACTCCGATCTGGATTCGCGGCGTGACCAACCTGCGGGGCAAAGTGGTGCCGGTGGTTGACCTGGCGGTGAAGTTTGGCTTGCCGGCGAGCGGCATTTCAAAATTTTCGTGCATCATCATCACCGAAATAATGTTTCAGGGCGAGATGATGACCATGGGCGTTCTGGCGGACTCGGTAAGTCAGGTGATGGATCTTTCCGCGGATGAGATCGAGCCGACTCCGCCGTTTGGCACCCGGGTGAAGACCGAATACCTGCTGGGCATGGGAGCGCTGGGCAAGAAATTTTGTCTGATTCTTGATATCGACAGAGTACTATCAGCCGACGAATTGCTGGCCATGACGGAGTCGGTTACGGATGACGCGGCGATTGGCTGCCGATCTAAGGCCGCGTCCGCGTTCGCCAGGCATGCCGAAGCGGGAGCCTAGCTGTGCAAGCTGGAACCGCTCCAGGCAAGGATTTCGGAAAGCCTCGCCGCATTGATGCTGACCTTTCTCTCGAGCAACCGGCTAATCTTTCGGTGAGTCCGGCGCTGTTTCAAAAATTCCAGAAGCTGATTTATGCGGAAACCGGCATTTGGCTGGGCAGCGCGAAGACTGCGCTGTTGTGCGGACGGCTGTTTCGACGGCTGCGGGCGCTGCAGATGGATTCACTGGAGAGTTATTACGAGTGCGTTTCGGCACCGGAAGCTGATGACGAGCGCGCACGCATGATCGACGCCATCACAACCAACGAAACTCGATTTTTTCGCGAGCCGAGGCAGTTCGATTTTCTGGTGCAAAAAGTGATTCCGCGCTGGCAACGGGAAGCGGAAAGCGGAGTGCGCCCACGACGATTGCGAATATGGAGCGCAGGCTGTTCGTCGGGGGAGGAGCCTTACACGATTGCCATGCTGCTTGCGCGGCACCTTCCGGCGGAAGCGGGCTGGGACGTGCGGATTCTGGCGACAGACATTTCGAATCGCGTGCTGAACAAAGCGATCAAGGGTGTTTATCCCATCAATCGATTGTCCGAGTTGCCGGCGGATTTGCTGCACACTTTTATGCTGCGCGGCGTGGCGGAGCGGCAAGGCGAGATGAAAGTAAAAGTCGAGATCCAGCAGATGATCACATTCCAGAGGTTGAATCTGGATCGCGAGGCCGATTTGGTGGAAGGTCCGTTCGATGCGATTTTTTGCCGCAATGTTCTGATCTATTTTGATACGGCTTCGAAACACAGGGTGATCACGAACCTCTACGGCCGGCTTATGCCCTCTGGCCTGCTCTTCGTGGGGCACGCCGAGAATTTGAGCAGCATGTCGTTGCAGCTGCGTTGCATCGATCCCAGCATCTACGCCAAAACAGAGCATAAGGACAACTCGTTCTGACATCGAAAATTAAGAGATTATTTCTCTGACCTGATGAATCTCAAGGAAGGTTGAGAGCGTGCCCGGTAGTAAGGAAAATGGCTTGCAGGTGCTGGTGGTGGACGACTCGGCGATGGTGCGCCAGGTCATGCAATCCATTCTCGGCATGGATCGGAGGATCAGCGTGAAGGCTGCGGCCGATCCGCTGATTGCCTGGGCGAAGATGCAAAAGGAACGTCCCGATGTGGTCATTTCAGATCTGGAAATGCCGCGCATGGACGGCCTCACATTCATACGAAAAATAATGCAAGAGATGCCCACGCCGGTCGTGGTGTGCTCGGGCCTCGCTGCTCGCGGGACAGAGCTTGCTTTGCGCGCGCTTGAAGAGGGAGCGGTTGAGGTCATCACGAAGCCCAAGGTGGGCGTACGGGATTTTCTGCACGAGTCGGCGGTCACGTTGCTGGATGCGGTATGGAGCGCTTCGCAGGCGCAGCTGCGGCCTCGTCCGATGGCCGCCATTCCTCGTCTAACGGCCGATGCTATCTTGCCGCGCCAACGCCAATCGTGCGCCGCAGCCGCGCCTCAAGGAGTGATTGCGGTGGGCGCTTCCACTGGCGGGACCGAGGCGTTGCGCGTTTTTCTGGCCGCCTTGCCCCTGGATTGCCCGCCGGTAGCGATTGTGCAGCATATGCCCGAGGTCTTCACGCGGGCCTTCGCTGACCGCTTGAACAAGGAATGCGGAATTGAAGTTGCGGAGGCTAGCAATGGCGATCGCCTGCGGAACGGCCGGGCGCTGATTGCACCGGGCAACCGGCATATGCTCGTCAAACGGCATGGCGAAGAGCTGGTCGTTGAGATTGTCGATGGACCGCTGGTGTCGCGGCACCGCCCCAGTGTGGATGTGCTTTTTCGTTCGGTTGCTCTGTCGGTTGGGCCGAAGGCAGTTGGCGTCATCATGACCGGTATGGGGGACGATGGGGCGCAGGGCCTCTGCGAGATGAAGGACGCTGGTGCGGTTACGGTTGCGCAGGACGAAGCGAGCTGCGTTGTTTTTGGGATGCCGAAAGAGGCAATCGCGCGCGGGGCAGTCAGTGTGATTGTGCCGTTGGAGCAGCTCGCCAGCGCGGCGATGAATCTGCTAGCAAAGTATGCCGGATGAATAGGACGACTGCTGAGTGGAGCGAGACCTCAGGCGCAGCCAAATTCAAAATGTACGGAAGATGAAGCGGATTACCGAGAAGCCTACAGTCTCGATCTCACGCGGCACCCTGCCTATTGGCGCCACCCCAGATGCTCCTCGCGTCCTTCGAAAATCTCGCTAAGCATCTGATGGAAGCGCTGTTTCAGGGTAAGCGGCTTTTTCGTCTCAGCAGCTTCAGTTTTTACTTCAACAGTCGCGGTTGTCGCATCCGCCTTGGGATCGCGGGCAGTAACAGCACCAGTAGCCATAGCATCGCCTCTCTCTAAGAAATAAGTTCACAACGATGTTGCGGACTGCACAACTTCGCGCCGATGGTGTACGGAGGGGAGCGGCGAGAGTGCCAAACTGAACTCTTATCCTAAAATGGTTTCAGTTTGCAGAGGAGATCACCAAGGGCATAGCCCCTCAGGTGCGATGGGCAGGTCAAGTCAATTTCCCGACAAGACGGACTCTAGATGTTCCGGGGTGATCGAGGTCTGAAGGCGTTGGCGGATCGGTTCGGTGATTTGAATTTGCTCTATCAACTGCGGAATTTCGCGAATGCGCTGGGGCGAATCGAGGGGATATCCGGCGGAGAATTTTGCGAACTGCTTGCCATAGTCGTACCAGGATCTGTCGAACCAATGGCATAAGAAACAAGGTACGCCATTGATGGTGCTCTCGACGGCCACGCTGGATTCGACGGTCAGGCTGCACCAGGCACGCGAAAAAAGATCTGGAGTCATCGGCCCTTCACGCACTTCAACCAGGCGGCGCTGGTCGGGCGAAAGCACACGGGCTATGAGCGCCCGCCTAGTTTTCAGACTCTCGAAAGGATGCAGCTTGACGATGACTTTGCGATTCGCGCGAGCGGCCAGCGAGCACAATTCGGGAAGCAGTTCCCGATAGAAAGTTGTAGTCCGGCTTGAGGATAGTTCGAAGGGCTCGGAATAAAAAACAATCCAGTCTCGCTGGTTCGGATTCGATGAGGGCAAGGGACTGACGGAGTGCGCTGGACTGCCGACGACGATTTTCTCGGCGGGAAGGCCGCGGCTGACGCAATAATCGCGGGCCATTTCGCCTCGCAGGAGAAAGCAGTCGGAAACGCCGCGACGAATTCCAAAGCTCATGTTGAGGGCGCCGTGATCGCAGAAAACGGTGCGGAGTTTTCTGGATCTGGCGAGCAAGGTGGGCAGGCGGGTGTAGGGATTGTATTCGTCAGCGGAAAGAACGGCTGTTATGGGCTCCCGCGCAAACACCGCGCGCCAGGCGTCGCGAACGCGCAGCCCGCTGTTCAGGAAATCCGCGAATCCGTCGAAAACGTGCAGTCGATTGGCGAGGCGAAGGACGGCGTTTTGCTCGAATAAATCGTGCTGCACCTCCTGCCATCGCGCTTGCAGGCGGGCACGTTCGGCGTCGGTCGCGGGCACAGGCGGCGGGGCGTAGGAAGCGAGCGAGCGGGCTTCGACGTTATCCGGGACGTTATCCGGAAGGAGAGGGAGACGGCCGCTGGGGCGCGTGACTACGAGAAGAAAACGGCGGTGCGGAAGCATCCGCGCGTAGGCGACCTGCGCGCGAGTCACGTTGCCATAAGAGGATGGGAGAAGGATTGCCGGAGTTGACGTTATTTTTGGCGAGGGCGTGAAATGACGTCGAAGCTGGTAGCCGGCATCCCACTTATCGAATGCTATTTCGGCGAGTTGCGAAGGGCGTAACGCTGATGCGGCTTTCCAATAGCGGCGGAATAGCGCGCGCAAGCTCGTATCGCGGTTTGCTGTATCGTGGCCCGGCTGGAAGATTTTAATCTTCGCGGCGTTCGTTTCGATGACGTTTGTTTCCCTGAGCAAGATCTCCAGCGCCGAGACGGTGAAATGCGGACGGGTTGCGAAAATTTCGGCGTGCTGCGGAATCTGCTCCGCTAATACCGAGACCAGCAGAAGTTGCTCGATTTGCGGATAAGGGTGGACGGAATAAGCATCCCACCAGTCTATTGATTCCGAATCCAGTAATTGATCGAGGCCGAGGGCTAGGAGGTCGCGAATGCGGCAACGATGCTGCTCATGATCGAGCAGACCACTCATGCTGACGATGCGGAATCCCAGCTTTTCGCTTTGTCGCGCATAGACGGCGCGTCCGGACCAACCCAGATCGACCGCCAAATTCCACTGCGTCGCGGCCCATGGTCCTGCCTCAACAGAATCCTCGGGATGCACCAGCAGAATCTTCATGGATCGATTTGACTTGCGGAAGCCTCAGAACTCGCGCCCATCGCAGACTAGCATGACCTGCGGAATAGCCTATGATAAAACCGATTCCTCGTATCGCTCGCCTGATAACGCTCGCCTGATATTCTAGGGACAATTATGGCCGCACTGATCGATGCTATCGACGTAAAGCGCAAAACGTTTTTCGAGTTCGAGAACACTCCGTTTCTGTGCCTTGAAGCCGAGGTTTCCACACCAACTGCCCGAGGCGCTCAGACGCTGGTCCGCTTGAAGATGCGCAATCTGCTCACGCATGCGGTGTTTGACAAGACATTCAAGGCGAGTGACCGGTTCAAAGAGCCTGATCTGCAAATGGTCGAGGCGTCCTACCTCTATAGCGACGGAGGTGGTTTCTATTTTCTTGATCAGGAGAGCTTCGAGACGCTGACCCTGTCGCGCGAGATGATCGGGGACGCTCCTGACTTTATGGTGGAGGGATCGATCGTTCAGTTGCATAAGTACAACGGCAATCCGATCGGGTTGGAGCTGCCGCCTCATGTGGAACTGAATGTCACTTACACCGAACCCGGCGTCCGCGGCGACACGTCAAGCGGGAGTGTAACCAAACCGGCGAAGTTGGAGACCGGGATCGAAATCCGCGTTCCTCTCTTTATTAAGGAGGGCGAAACCGTAAAGGTGTCGACGGAGACGCGGGAGTTCGCGGGACGGGCGTGAAGATAGGCTCGTCCGTTCCACACGCGTAGCCAGTTCAGCCACGCTGAAGCGGCGCAGATTGCAGCGTCATCACGGAATTGGCAGGTAAGTTCACATCCGCTACTTTGTCGGCCAATTGAAGCTGGCATTTCCGCTCGATGCCAGGATTGGTTACGACGATTACGAGCGAACCATCGGGATTCTGAAACGCGCAGTGGTAAAGGCCTTCCGCCTCGCTCTGCGAATCGATGCGTCGGGCACTCCTTTTGACAAACCGGGAAAAATGTCCGAGAGCCCAGAACATGCCGCTGTAGGTAATCTTCTTCGTAGTTGAGTCGATGAGCATGGCTCCGCCGACTCCCGAAGCGCCGGTGCCAACGTAAGGGCGGCCGTGTTCGTTAGTCGCTAGGTTCCAGACCGTGATCGACCGGCAACAATTCCGCAGGATCGACGTAAAGGCCTTCCCCCAGTTGGCCCATTCTCGCTGATAGCCGGGGGCCGTGTAATCGGGGCCGCCTTCGGCCCAATACATTTCCACGTCGGGGAAGGCGTTCTGCACGCGATTGATCCATTCCGGTTTGCCTTCATAGCCATGCCATGCGACCGCATTCGTGAATTTGCGCAGATCCGGCGTTTCCAGTTCGCCCATCGCGCGTCCCCAGAGATTGTAGTTGTGATCGATAATCCAAATTTTTGTTGCGACGCCGCTGCGTTCGAAGAGTGGCCCAAGATGCAGAATCACGAAATCGGCCTCGTAGTCCTGCGGCCAGGCGCAGGCGGGCATGGTTCCTTCCTCATCGGTATCGACTTCATTTTGGACGGTGACAGCCTGGATGGGCACGCCGGCGGATTCGTAGGCGCGCAGAAATTTCAAGAAGTAGTCGGCATAGGATGGCATGTAAGTGTGGCGCATGCAGCCGCCCAACATCGATCCGTTCGACTTCATCCAGCCGGGAGGGCTCCAGGGAGAGGCAAAAAGAAATAGATCGGGATTGACGCCACGCGCCTGACGAAGCATCGGCAAAATGTATTCGCGATCGCGCTCGATTGAAAATCGATTTAAGTCAGGATCGACATCGCCATCATCGTAGCTGTAGATCGCGGCGGCGGAGTCTGCCGAGCCGATGCAGGTGCGGCAGACATTAAGGGACATTTCTGAGGGATCAAACAATGTATGAAATAACTCGGATCGCGCGGCCGGCGAAAGCTGGTTGAACATGTAGCAGGAAGCACCGGAGAACGCGCCACCGAAGCCAAGGATTTCCTGATACTTTTTTTCAGGAGCGAGGAGGATAGAATCGCGGTTCGGCGCAGTGCGCGCTTCGGTCCATTCCAACGGCGGCGCCGCGGAAACTCTGCGCTGCTCATCGGTCACCCACACCTTGAGGTTGCCGGTTGGAGAGTAATTGCTCGACGTGTCCGTCGCCGTCTCCGTCGCGATTTCGCGCGGAGCGGTTGCAGCGCCTATGAATGACGCTTTTTCAGTTGGAATTCTTAAGAAGTCACGCCTGGTTGTGTTGGCCACTTTGGCTCCTATTTCTTTGCTGCGGTTTTATGCGTTCGAATGTGTAAGCGTCATCACGGAATCTGACGGCAGCGTGACGCTTGCGACTTTGCCCTTCAGTTGAACTTCGCAGGTGCGTTGATGGCCGGGATTCGTGATCACGACGACGAGAGATTGATCGGGGTTCTCAAACGCGCAGTAAGAAAGATCTTTTGCCGAACTTTGCGAATCGATTCGCACTGCGCCACGCTTGATGAATCGCGAAAAATGCCCAAGGGCCCAGTACTCTCCGCTGTGGTAAAACGCTTTTGACTTCGAGTCGATGGTCAGCAGGCCGCCCAACGAGTAGGGGCCGACATTGGGATGGCCACGTTCGTCGGTGGCAAAGCACCAAGCGGTGATCGCCCGGCAACCATTTTGCAAAATGGCGGTAAAATTTTGAGCCCACGACCCCCACTTAAAATAATCCGGATCGTTGTAGTCGGGGGTACCTTCTGTCCAATACATTTCGATTTCTGGAAACACGGCTTGCACACGCTGCATCCACTCCGGCTTGCCGGTATAGCCGTGCCACGCGATGGCATTCGTATATTTGTGCACGCCTGGCGTTTCTAGCTCAGCGATGGCGCGTCCCCACAGGTTGTAGTTGTGATCGATAATCCAAATTTCTGTTTGAACGCCGCTGCGCTCAAACTGCGGACCTAAATGAAGACCAACAAAATCGGCTTCATAGTCTTGCGGCCAGAAACATTGCGGCATCAGCCCTTGCTGGTCGGCATCGACTTCGTTCTGCACTGTGACCGCCTGCACCGGCACGCCCTCGGCGGCGTATGCCTGCAAAAACTTCACAAAATAGTTGGCGTAAGAAGGCATGTAAGTGTGGCGCATGCAGCCGCCGAGCATCGAGCCGTTGTCTTTCATCCATCCCGGCGGACTCCACGGCGACGAAAATAAAAACAGATCCGGGTTCACTTGTCTTGCCTGGCGAAGAATCGGCAGAATGTAGGCACGGTCGTGCTCGATCGAAAAACGCTTCAGGTCTGGATCAGGCTCACCATCATCAAAGCTATAGACCGAGGTGGAATGATCGGAAGAACCGATGCAGGTTCGGCAGACGTTGAGAGCCATTTGCGAGGGGTGAAACAAGGTATGAAATAACGCTTCGCGAGCCGCAGCCGAAAGTTGATTGAACAGATAGCAGGATCCGTCGGTGAGGGCTGCGCCGAATCCGAGGATGGGCTGAAATTTATTTTCCGGCTTGATGAGGATCGAATCCTGCGCAACTTCGTTGATTGGATTGTTCCATGCGATGGATGGAGCGGCCGCTAGACGGCGATCTTCGTCGGTCACCCACATCTTCAATTCACCTGTTGGCGAGGCCGACATGGTGGATGCGCTCAGCAAAGCCAAACCCGGGGAAGAAGCGGAGTGTGCAATTGCAGCGGCCCCTACTCCAGCTGCTTTCAGGAAATCACGTCGTGTGGAACGCTTTCGCATTTTGTGTTTCTCCTGGATGAAACCGGCACCACCTGTCGGATCGGTGCGACCTAACGAATCGGTAGCATTATCGTGTCAATGTCGAACGGTTGCATGTGGAGGATCTTCTGCTCTCCGGCTGGCAGATCGTCCTCCAACAGATTGACTTGTTTGAAATTGCGTTGTTGTCCCATAAACAGTACGGGACTTTCGGTAGGCATACCCATAATTTCGAAGGTTCGGATGATGATGGATTCTCCGGCATCGGCCCTCTTCATCGCGGTGAGCACAACGTTGTCTGCGTTGATCGAAAAGAAAGATTTTTCTGGCGGCAAGGGTTTCTCGGAAAGTTTGTTTGCCGAGGTCACGGGAATCAATGGTGTGCTGAACGCCATTCCGGCGCGCCACGATTTGCTGGTTGACCAATTACCTTTCCCGGAAGTAAGAGAGAACCGGAACACGTAAGTTCCCGCCGGCGGCCGTGCGTCCAAGACTGGCTGACCGTTCTTAGTGACTGTTACCGGACTAAAGCGAGTGCCGCGTAACATGTCGGCTCTTATCTCTGTATTACTAACTTCAATCAAGTTATGATCCGCACTTACCGTAAGGCCCCAGTCATTGTTACCAGCAAATATCCAGTCTTGAATCTGCCGCCACCCTTTCCATATATCGGGCGCCACCTCGTCATCGCCGTGCGGGCCGGCCTTTGTCATCATGTCCGCAGCAGAGGCCGTCCCGTATGGGATTCCATTTGTTATTTCCGCGCCCTGTCGCATGATCGGAAAGACCTGTTCAATATTCATGGATCGCCCTGGCTCCCAAACAATGGTGTTATCTAAGTCGATTTTCTTTATGCCGCGATATAAGGTGAGTCGCTGACTAATGGGAGCGCCACCGACATTACCGTTGATCCGTAAAACGGCTCGGACCGGGCTGTTTTCCTCAAGTTCAACTGAATCGATCACATTAATTATGGTTCGACCACTTGGCAGAATAATATTCTGGTCATCGCCGCCGCGCTCTTCCGACGCGGCTATCTCAATTCCTTTGCTTACTATCTGGTTTAGATCTTTGTCGAAAACCTCAATCCTTCCGGTGGCTCTATCTACAGAGACACGGTAATATTCGTTGTCCAGTACATCTGAACCGATAGCATCGTTGGCTTGTTTTACATTGTTATCAGTTTTTAACTTCACTTCGCATGCGTTCGAGTAACTGCCGGGATTGTTAGCAGGAACAAGGTAATACGTCTTATAGCCAACAGAGGGCACTCCGCGCGCGATGAAGGACAAATCCAACGAACGTGAACTTCCCTCCGCATACTGTTCCACTTGAAACGGAACAGGGGTTCCGCTCGCGTCGACTAACCGCATTCCTTTTTCGTAATCTTCATTGTCATTAGTCGCTACTTTGCCGAACAGGGTGACGTGGGCTTCGACTAAGTCATCTCTTGTCCAACTTAGGGGATTGAATACTACGATGGGCGTACTGCGCGAGAAGGGCTGTTGTACGCGCTCGGCGATGTTGCGCAACGAGTCGCGGAGGATTTGGCCTGCGCCCAACGAGGCCTCCTGAGCGTATCCCAACTTGCGTTCGTCTCCAATTTGTCCGCCCTGGCCGTCGTTGTTGTGATCGAGCGACTTGAGATTATCTTTCCACAATGCTTCGAAAGTTTTGTCAGGATAAGGTGCATATCCCAGTGCGTAATTGATGGCAGCAAATTTTTCCGCAGTCACCAGCGTGTCGGCGGCGGAGATAGCGGGTGGCCACAGCGGCACCAGCGAGGTCGTCAAATTGGCCCATGACGAGGGGATTTCACCTGCTAAATTGGGGATGCGCGGACTCGCAGAAGCTGCACGAAAAAATTCTTCGGCGGTAGATAAATGAAAATGCAATGGAGAAAGCTTCTCATTCAGTACGCTGATATTTTCGATCAGCTTCTCGGAGGGCGCAAAAAGGTCGGTGCCCCAGCCCAGATACACGGGCCCGTTGGTCGTCGCCTGTACATTCTTGATTTCAAGCGAAAGTGTCGCCAGGCGATCTTTGTCCAGATCGAGGTGTAAACCCGAACCGATGCCCCACCCATAACCATTGATTGTGTTCCATACGAGAACGGACGAACCGTCTGGAGCTTTCCAATGAAAAAGCGACAAATCCCGGGGCCCCATGCGGGTCATGACCATGAAGGGGATCGCAGCCTTGCTTAGGATTTGCGGATACTGGCGCGTGAATCCGGGGATATCGGCGAGATGCGCAACCATCGGATCGACTCCGAAAACATCGTGGGCATAGCGTTTTCCATAAATCACATTGCGTGCGAGTGCTTCGCCACGGGTTTGATTCTGATAAATGGCGGCCCACAGTGGCGCAATCTCGATGCGACCTTCCTTCACTAACTGTTTGAGATCTTCGAGTTCTTTCGTACCACGATGGCTATCAACAAAATTCGCGACGAAGACCTCGGTTTCGAGCAGATAGCGATATTGCGGGTAACGCTTGGCGAGTTCGATCGCTCGGCTGATGACGAAGTTTCCGCGACTCAGGCATTCTTCCTGGGTGCAGGCCCAGTAGAGGTCGAGGTGGGAAAAAGGTACCACGTAAATTTCATTTGCATCCGGATGCTGCTGCTGAGCCTTGGCTATCGCCGGCCAGAACGCCGCGAGCAAGACCAGGAGACTGAAGAGTTTCGCGCGCATCGCTCCACTCCCATTAGCGGTTGATCGTTTCCATCTCGGCATTTGCAACTCTTCTTTCCTCGATTCGTGAAAGCGCGAAGTCATAAAAAAGTAAAGAGCACGACTCTTATTTCGGATGCGCAGTTTGGGGATCGACAGCCGTTTTTGAATGACCAAGCATTTCCTGAGCGAACTTATCGGTGATGGCTTGATGTTGATCCGGTTCCGCGTTGTTCCTCTCGGTAAATTTGGCTTGCTCGGCGGCCGCTTGCTTCAGCCCGAGCCCTCGGTAGACGCGGCTGAGGCGATAGTGATCTTCGGCGGAGTTGGGGCGCAGCTTCACGCAGATTTCAAGCCAGTGGCGTGCCTCAGTCGATTGCTCCGTCCACTGGAGCGCCTCGCCCAGAGAGCAATTCGTCACCGGATCGTTAGGCACCAGTTTGGCTGCGCGGCGCAGACGCGCGACTATTCCTGGGGCAGCCGAACGGTCGCCCGCGAGATAGGCTTTTCGAAAAAGTAAAGCGCTGCACCAGATGACCGCATTGGATTGTTGGGCGTCGGAATCGGCACGGGCACAGATTGTATCCACGGCGGCCTGACTGGGTCCCGCCGAATTTTCCATCTGGGTTGCGCCGAGGTAGCCAAGTGGTCGCCCCGATCCGTTATCGAGTTTGTCGGCGCGCAGGAAAGCGGAGACGCTATCGTCGTATTTTTCCAGGAAGTAATCGGCCATTCCTAGTCCGACATAAATTCGAGCGGAGTTAGGGAAGAGTTCGGTGGCTTGTTGGAATACGGAAGCGGCGGGCGCGTAGGAATCGAACTTCAGGAGTTCCGCACCCAGCGACAGGCGATATCGTTCCTCTGAAGGAGCGAGGGCGATTGCCTTCTCATGGCTCTGAATCGCGGCTGATCGATCGCCCTTCTGCTCATTTACATCTCCGATGAGGTCCTCGACTTCGGCAGAATCGTTTTGAGCGCGGAGCGTAGCCAGCGTGGCAAGAGCCGAGTCTAATTGCCGGGCGTCGAATTCTTCGACGGCGAGATTGTAAAGCAGGATATCATCTGCTCCGCCGGTAATTTTCAACGCCGCTTGAAATTCTTCCGCGGCTGCCGCGGGCTGGCCGGCGGAGGCGAGCAGTTCGGCAGATCGGACGGTAAGATCGAGCTTTTGATTCTCAGGCAAATTCAATGCCTGAAGACTTTGAAGCGTCGGCATGAAATCCGCATGGCTGGCTAACTTCGCCCGCAACAAAATAAGCCCGCTATCGACGGTTGGGTGCCGTTTATACAAAGGAGTAACGTCTCGGATGCAAGTTTTCCACGCTCCAGCTTCTGCCTCCGCAATTGAGGCAACCAGTTGTAGTTCTTCATTGTCCGGCATCACTTGCCATGCTTCCTCCATGGCTTGAGCGGCAGCACGAGAGTCGCCTAGGCCAGAGTGAATCGAGGCTTGAAGCCGAAAATAGCGGACGCGGGCATCTTTTTCTGTGGGCGGCGGAACTGTTCGCAAGTTGGATTCCGCCTCGGCGTATTTGCGCTCTCTGGCCAGAACCAGCGATAGCTGGGCACGAGCTTCGGTGAGTTTGGGATGGCGACGCACGGCTTCGCCAAGCACCTGTTCTGCAGAAGCTAAAGAGCCGGCATT
This sequence comes from Acidobacteriaceae bacterium, assembly GCA_003132405.1. Taxonomy (GTDB): domain Bacteria; phylum Acidobacteriota; class Terriglobia; order Terriglobales; family Acidobacteriaceae; genus Acidiflorens. The sequence goes on from PKXQ01000117.1 coordinate 52,430, forward strand.
CAGGTAAAAGGTACCCAAGGCAATTTCCGCGGATGGCGAACCGGGATGGAGGCTAAGCGCTTCGTGGAATTCTGCTTCTGCCTTGTCGCGTTGGCCGTTTCTGGCATAAATATCCGCTAATGCCAGCCTCGCCTGCAGATCGGATGGATGGGCCGCCAGCGTCGACTGCAACAACTCGACTGCCTGTTCGGTATGCCCGGAGTGCGCCAGTTGATTTGCTCGGGCCGTCGCCGAGACCTCTTTATCTTGGGCGGCAATTGCTGGAGGCGCGTTAAGCGCCATTCCGACGAGCGCGATTACCGCAGCGAAAATAAGCTGAAATAGGACGGAAAACGCGGGCTTTGGCGGATTGGGGAAGACCCAACTCATCTCGAGAATCTCAACCCAAACAAAACTGATTTTATCGCTACATTCGCGGTTTTCGTAGGTGCTTGCAGGCCGCGAACGCAGGATCGTACCACATTGTATACGTTATCCCGTAATACGGACTAAGTTCCGCTTTGTTTTATATTGACGCTGACGGGAAGAGTTTTGTAGGATGAGCGGGCTTCTGACTGCGACGTTTTGATGGTTCGGTTGAGCTTGGGTTTTCTCGGCCTTTAGCGAGACAAGGGGACAAAACAACCATGAGCAAGGCGAGAATCTCACGGCGGGATTGTTTAGCGCTACTGGGCGGAGGCGCGACGGCGGTTTTGACGCCAGGCGTTTCCGAAGCAGCACAAATTGCGCCCAAAGCTGCGGCGTCCGATTCCAATCGCCAGAGCGGTACGGTAGCGGTGCAGAGCCTGCTCGAAGAGATAAAAGAGCTAAGCGCTCAGCGGGTTTTTGCGCCTACGCCGGTCCAGCCGAGACCAGAGTACATCACCGGGGCCCAGTATGTTGCGAGCGGCGTGCAGATGGATTTTCACGACGGCTGGGAATTGCAGGCTGCCGATGAAGCGCTACCTCCGGGCCAATACGCATCTGATCGTCCATGGGTTAAAACTCAGATGCCACGGCCGGTGCAATATGCGCTGATGGAGGCCGGCGAAGTCCCAAACCTCTGGTACGGCGAAAACTTCAAAAAATTGCAGTGGATTCAGCAACGCGATTGGTATCTGCGGCGTCGCTTCGTGATTCCGGAGATGTGGCGCGATTCGGTGATCCGGCTGAGATTCGACGGAATGGATTATCTCGGCATGGTCTGGCTGGACGGGGAATTCCTGGGAGGACATGAAGGTTCGTTCGGTGGTCCAACATTTGATATCAGTACGAGAATCGTTCCTGGCAAAGAGCATGAGTTGCTGGTGCGATTGGTGCACGAACCGCACGATCAATTGCCGAACTATGACAATTCCAGTGAGAACCGGAATCCGAGAGTGGTGAAGCCGGACGCGCAGGATGCGGAAAGCTATCAGTGGGGAAATCGATATCGGACTTTTGGCCTTTATCAACCGATTCGAATCGTGGCCACTGGCGAAGCGTATATCGAAGCGCCGTTCGTGCGAACCGATGCGATCGGCGCGGAATCGGCGACGTTATGGGCGCAGGCAATGTTAAGCAACACGGGGACTACTACTTTTGACGGCGTGATCGATGCGCAGATTGTCGACGTTGCGAGCGATCAGGTGGTATGGCAAGCGAAGTCACGCCAGAAGGTGCCCGCGGGCAATTCGTTTTGGGAGCGGGAAATCGAACTGGGCCATCCGAAATTGTGGTGGCCGAACGGTATGGGCAAGCAGCCTCTCTACCGGCTGGAATTGAAACTCACAAAAAACGACACGCAGCTGGATTTTATTAGCAGCCGATTTGGCGTTCGAACGCTGCAGTTGAAGCGTAATCCGTCGTATGCTGACGCGCCTCGAGCAGTTCCTGCCGACAAGACGCTTGAGGATGAAGCCTACATGTATTTGTGGGTTGCTAATGGGCGCCCGTTTTATGCCAAGGGCGCTTGCTGGATGACGAGCGACGACGTGCTGCAACTTTCGCCGGAGCGCGAGGAATGGATGATCCGGGCGGCGAAGCTCAGCGGGCACAACCTTCTTCGGTTGAACGGCGGCACCTCGATTATTGAGACGGAACAGTTTTATAACCTCTGCGACGAGCACGGATTGATCGTGTGGCAGGAGGTCCCGCTCAATTGGGCGGACACGCCTGGGACGACGACGTTGGCTGTGTGGCGGGAACAGTTAACGCAAAGTGTTCTGCGCATACGGCAACATCCATCGATCGGGATCTACTGCGGAGGCAATGAATACGATCCTTTTCAAGATACGATCGAGCCGTTTCTCGGGCTGGTGCGAGAGGTCTTCGCGGGGTACGATGGCAGCCGGCCGTTTCGCATGAATTCGCCGTGCGGCGGTGATTATCACGCCTACGAGCCGCAAGATATTTATACGGCTGACGAAAACTGGTATCACAAACTTTTCGATCGAGGACACTATTTCATTTCTGAGTGGTCGTTCAGCAGTTTTGCAAATCTTTCTTTGCTAAAGCGGATGATTCCGGCGGCTGAACTGGAGATGAAACCGGTTGGCTACGATGTGGAGAAGTTCAAGCGGCGACACACCACGATTCGAGATCGCAGCGCTGAGCTCAATTACACGTTCGTTAAGAGTTGGCAACGAGCGTCTTGGTATGACGATTTCGCTAAGCTGGATCTGGAGCAATTGATCGAGTGCAGCCAAATGGCGTACGAACATAATATTGGCTGCGTGCTCGAGCAGTGGCGCGCGCAGTTTCCTTATACCGGCGGCGAAACACTTTGGACCTACAATTCGCTGGGGCCGATTGCGAATAGCTGGCACCTGATTGATTGGTGCGGACAGCCGCAGATTCCGTTCTACGCGACGCTGCGCGCAAATGAGCCGATTCACGTGATGGCGGACACAGGATTCTTTTCGTGGGGGCCGGGAGATACATTCCACGCGTCGGTATTTGCTTTGAATGACCGCGAGCAGGGGCTCAAGGGAGGTCGTTTCCGTGCGCGTATTTATGATCAGGCGATGCGCGTCGCGCATGAGGATGAGTGGGTGAGCGACGTTCCGCCTAATGGCTACGCGAGTGAGAGCCACGAGGTGCGTTGGCCGATACCGGCTAACACGCGGGAAGGATACTTATTTCTTGAACTGACTCTGAGCGATGGCGGAGGTTCAAGACTTTCTCGTCGCGCGTATTGGTTGCGCATTGTGCCAATGCTGGCGGATCCGGAAGCTAGAAAACGCTGGCAAGCCGCGCCCGTGGCCGAACCGCTGACGCAGACCGGACCTTGGTTGAGACCGCAGATTGAGGCGTCGGCTACTGCGCTGCAGGCCGCGGCAAAGGTTGACCATCTCTCGCAAAAGGAAATTGAGGTCAGTGTCACCATCGAGAATCAGGGGAAAATTCCTGCTTATCCAGTGCGCTTGCATCTGTTGCCTGATTTCTATTCAGTGCTTTGGAGCGACAACTATTTTTGGCTGGCCGCCGGGGAGAAAGCTACGATTCGAGGCACAGTGCGCGTGGATATGAAAGGCCTAGATCCGATCACGAAGCCGCCGGTCGCGAGCCGCGGAGATCTGCGGATTCGGGTATCGGCATGGAATGCTCCCGCCACAGAATTGCATCTGGGATAATCGATTGTCGCGAGCATAGGCTAGCGCGAGCATAGGCCGCGTCGCCTGGCGATTTCGCTACTTACTGGAGCTTACATGAAAATAGGATGTCTCTGTTTCGCCGCGTTTCTGGCGATCGCGATGTCGTGTTCTGCACAGGAAATTACCGGGGCGTGGCAAACTTCTGTTCAAGAGCATGGGAAACCAGTGCGTTATGTTATCCATATCTCGCGCGCGAATGGCGCACTGGCGGCCACTTTTGACGTTCCTGAGCGTTTTGATTTCGCCGATTCCGTCGACTCGATCATTTTTGATAGTTCGATTCTGAAATTTCGCGCCGGCCAGGCGTCCTATGAAGGCAAGCTTTCGCCCGACGGGCAATCGGTTCAAGGGACTTGGTCGGTAGGCACGGAAAAGCAAAGTGTCACATGGCAGCGCGCCGGTTCGGGCCCTGGTAGCCGCATTGAAGCTGTCGCGATCAAGCTGCAATCGCTCATGCACCTTCCCGAGGAAGAATGGAAAATTCACTCGGGCGATATTGCGAATGGTGAAGCAGTCGATCTCGACGACAGTTCGTGGAAGATCGTGGGGCCGAATAGCACGGGGCCGCACGAGGCGCTTTGGTACCGGCGATGGATTGAAATTCCGAAAACTTTGAATGGCTACGATCTCACGGGAGCCAGAGTGTGGTTCAACTTTCAGGACGATGCGAATGGTCCGGCTACGCAGATCGTTTATTTCAATGGGAGGCGTGTGGCGATGGGCGACGATCTTGAGCCCATCATTCTTTTTGATCCTGCGAAACCGGGCGACAAGATTCTGGTTGCGGTAAAGCTTCTGCAAACGGTGGACGAAAAACATTTCACGGGCGCCGACCTGCGAATCGCATTTGCAAAAACGCGTCCAGATCCAGCCTACCTTTTTCAAGAGATGGGAAGTGTTTCAATTCTGGCGCCCAATGCGGGTGCGTCTGCTTCGAAGATGCACGCCGCTCTCGCCAGTTGCGCGGACGCAGTTGATCTGGATGCCTTGGCACGCGCCGATCAGGCGGCGTTTGACGCGTCGCTCAGGAAAGCACGAGCGCTGCTCGAACCGGTCAACGCAGATTTACAGCAAACCTCGGTCCGATTGACTGGCAATTCACACATCGACGCCGCCTGGCTTTGGCCATGGACGGAAACGGTGGATGTGGTGAGAAGGACATTCGGGACCGCGCTCCAGTTGATGGATGAATATCCGCAATACACCTACACGCAGTCGGCCGCCGCCTATAACGAATGGATATTTGAAAAATATCCATCCATCCACGAGCAAATTGTCAATCGCGTGAAGCAGGGGCGATGGGAGATGGTGGGTGGAATGTGGGTAGAGCCCGACTTGAATATGCCAGATGGAGAATCGCTGGTGCGACAGCTTCTCCTTGGCAAAAGGTTCTTCAAGGAAAAGTTTGGCACCGATGTGCGCATCGGATGGAACCCCGATTCGTTTGGATACAACTGGCAGTTGCCGCAAATCTACAAGAAATCTGGGGTTGATTATTTTGTCACACAGAAGCTGACATGGAATGATGCCAACCAATTGCCAATGAAATTATTTTGGTGGCAATCACCGGATGGCAGCCGCGTCCTCACGTATTTTCCGCACGATTATGTCAACGATGTTGAGCCGTTAAGAATTGCCTCTGATGTAGCGGCGCTTCAAACGGCCGCTCCCGGCGTGCCTGAGATGATGCATCTCTTCGGAATTGGCGATCATGGAGGGGGTCCGACGCGTGTGATGCTAGAGGACGGCGTGCATCTGTCGAGCCCGACCGTAATTTTTCCGAAGACCAGCTTCGGCGTTGCGCAAGGATTTTTCTCTGATGTCGAAGGCAAAGCCGATACTGCGCACATGCCGCTATGGAATTACAAAACGCTAGCCGCGGGAAACATGCAACTGCCGGCGCCGCCAGCAGGCAAGTTCAGCCTGCCGGTTTGGAATGACGAATTGTATTTGGAATATCATCGCGGCGTTTTCACTACGCAGGCGAATCACAAGCGGAACATGCGCGAGAGCGAAGAACAATTGCTGAATGCCGAGAAATATTCGTCACTGGCGTGGCTTTCCGGATTGCAGTATCCGCAGATTGAATTAAATGAAGCATGGAAAAAAGTGCTGTTCAATCAATTTCACGATCTCGCCGCAGGTTCAGGGATTGCGGATATATATAAGGATGCGCAGCGGGATTACGATTTTGTGCGACTGCAAGCTGAGCATGTGACGAATACAGCTCTTGGCAAGGTTGCAAGCCAGATCGACACTAGAGGGCGCGGAGTGCCGGTGCTGGTGGTGAATCCTCTCGCGTGGGAGAGAACAGATCTAGTTTCGATTCATGTAGAAATGCCGGAGGCCGAGAAAGGCGAACTGTCAGTTCTCAGTGCTAAAGGCGAGGCGCTACCGTTTCAAGTGCTTTCGCATGATTCAACTTTACATACCTATCAACTGTTGACCGAAGTCAAGAAAGTGCCGTCGCTCGGATACGAGGTGCTTCATGTTGTTCCCGGCGCGGGCCGCACGGAGACCGATATAAAGGTCCACGGTCTCACGCTGGAAAATGAAGCGCTGCGGGTAACCGTCGATTCGAAGACTGGTTGCATTACGAGCCTTTACGACAAAGTTTCCAAGTTTGAGTCAATCGCAGCTAACGCTTGCGGAAACGAATTGATTGCTTTCAAGGACACTCCCAAAGATTTTGACGCCTGGAATATCGACGCTGATTTCGAGCAACAATTCACCAGACTCGATATGGTGGATTCGGTCGATGTCACCGAAACGGGCCCACTGCGCGCCACTATCCGCGTGACTCGCAGTTGGCAAAAGTCTAAGTTCGTTCAAAATATTTCTATCTACGCCGGCCTCAATCGAGTCGACGTTGGCAATGAAATCGACTGGCACGAGACGCACATTTTATTGAAGGCTGCGTTCCCCGTAGCGGCCTCAGGGAATGAAGCTACATACGAGATTCCGTATGGCACGATCGAGCGTCCGACCACGCGCAACAATCGTTTTGAGGCGGCGAAGTTTGAAGTGCCCGCGCTGCGCTGGGCCGACCTCGGCGACGCGAATCATGGTTTCAGCTTGATCAATGAATCTAAATATGGGTATGACGCCAAGGGGAACGTATTGCGAATTTCTTTGCTTCGCTCGCCCACATGGCCTGATCCTGACGCCGATCGCGGCCACCATAGCTTCAGTTACTCGCTCTACGCTCACAGCGGAGACTGGAAACAGGGGCTGAGCGTGCGCCGCGGATATGAATTCAACTACAAGCTCGCGGCGATTCCGGTCGAGTCTCACGAAGGAATTCTTCCTCCGGCTCACTCGTTCGTGGAGATTAAACAGGACAACGTCATCCTGACGGCGATGAAGAAGACGGAAGATGGGAACTCATTATTGTTTCGCTTTTATGAGTGGGCGGGCAAAAGCGGCGAGGTGCAGATCTCCGTTCCACCAGGTGCTACGGAAGCCAGACTCACAAATCTGATGGAGCAGTCAGAGGTTGGGACGCTGCCAATTCTGGGCACGAATGAGATCACCGTGCCGGTTCACGCTTACGCGATCGTTTCGGTGCGGGTGAATTACCCAGTCAAGTAAGAAGTTTACTGTCGTGGCTCCTCGATGGTCATCGCGCGGTCGACCTCTGCGTTGTGAATTTCTTGTCTGATGCCGCTCGGCCAGTGAATCTGTATCTCTTTGATGCGCCGGTTCGCACCTAATCCGAAGTGCACTCGGCTATCGCTCGAAGACGCGTAGCCGACGGCCGTTGTCACGTGATTCCACTGGCGGTTGCCATCCTCGGTGGTGATGCGTATCTGCGCGCCAATTGCCATGCGATTACTCTTTGTGCCAACCAGATTCAGCAGAATCCAGTGATGATTATTATCGGAAATGTTGCGAAATAATTTCGCGGAGCCGCCTAGCACGGAGACCACCATGTCTACGCGGCCGTCATTGTTGAAATCTCCGAAGGCCACGCCACGATGCGGAGCTTCGAGTTGAAAGTCTGGCCCCGCCGCAGTACTTACATCTTCAAATTTTCCGTTGTGGAGATTTCGGAAGATTGAATTTGGTTCCGGATAACGGCGGTTGGGGAAGGGGATATTAATATTGTCCACTACATTCGAGCGGGCGACAAACAAATCTTTCCAGCCGTCGTTATCGAGGTCGTAAATGCCATTGCCCCAGCCCGACATATTTCCCGTTGCCAGAGCCAAGCCGCTGGAGGCGGTCATATCGTAGAAATTTCCAGCGCCCCGGTTTATGTATAGCGGGAAAGTCTCGTGTTCGATTGCGGTGTGCCAGAGGTCGGGGCGGCCGTCGTTATTCACATCGCGAAAATCCAACCCCATGCCGGAGAGCGCCGTGCCGTGTGCGCCATAAGCCACGCCTGCCTCGACGCCGATCTCTTCGAATTTCTTTCCGCCGATATTGTGGAAGAGGAAATTGCGAGTGGTGTCATTGGCAACGAAAATGTCGAGGAAGCCGTCGCCGTCATAATCGGCGAAAGCGACGCTCATTCCCTTCCCCATGTGCTCGGCGATTCCGGTCGCTTCGGAAACATCGGTGAAGGTTCCGTCGCCGTTATTGCGATAGAGCGTGTTGTGCAGCGGCGCGTAGAACTTGGGATGGCAGTAACCACGCACATCGCTGTTGAGCGCGCAGACGGGATCTTTATTAACTTCCCACTTGCAGTAATTCACAACGAAGAGATCGAGGAGGCCATCATTGTTATAGTCAAACCAGCCGGCGCTGACCGACCACATTTTTTTACCGTCGAGGAATGCCCCGCCCAGTCCGGCTTTTGCGGTGACGTCGGTGAAGGTGCCGTCGCCGTTGTTGTGGAATAACTGATTGCCGGTGACGTTGGCGACGAACAGATCGGGCCATCCATCGTTATCGTAGTCGCCGACTGCCACGCCCATGCCGTAGCCCGTTCCGGCAACTCCTGCCTTCTCGGTTACGTCGGTGAAGGTGCCATCGTGATTGTTGTGAAAGAGGCGATTCCAATATTGAGGCGAGTCTTTTTGCAGCGACGGGATCGCGGCGCCATTGACGAGGTAGATGTCGAGGTAGCCGTCGTGGTCATAGTCGAAGAGGGCGACTCCGGCAACTAGCGTCTCGATCTGGTTTTTATTGGTAGTGGGACAGTTGGCGGTTATGAAATGCAGGCCGCTCTTCGCCGCGATTTCTTCGAATCGAATTGGGCTGGCTGCGGTGGCTGTGGAGGCTTGTTCTGCGCTGGCGCGCAACAAATTCTGCGGCCACATGCACAGGAGTCCCGCGCCCGCAGCTTTGCCGAGGAACTTTCTTCTATCCATAAAGAGGCAAGCTTAAACCATCTGTGCTTGGGCGGGTAGGAAGGACGCCTTCAGAGTTCTCGATTGTTGACCGAAGAAAGCTTGAACCACAAAGGACACAAAGGTACACGAAGGTTTGCTCAGGCGTTTTCTTGAAGGTAGCGGAGCGGGAGACCTGCGCTGAGCAAGCCCCCGCCCCCTCACTTTAGAAGGTGTAGCGCAGCGCGAATTGAATTTCGCGCTGGTTGTCGCCCAGCGTACTGGTGACTGCTGCGCCCTCGTGCGCGCCTCCCTGGTCGGGATTGTTGTTTGACCGAGAAAACTGTGGATGGTTGAAGACGTTAAACATCTCCGCGCGGAATTGAAGATTTTGCCGCTCGGTGATTTTGAAATTCTTGAACGCCGAGAAATCAAAGTTCACCTGATGCGGCCCCACAAGATCGCCATCCCCAGCCGTGCCAAAGTCGTGGGCGGAGAGTTGACCGGGCGCCAAGGGCGGCTGGACAAAGGCAGCCGGGTTGTACCAGCAGAGGAGCGTTCGGTGGCCCGGATTGTCGCACCCATCGAGCGTTTGCTGTGGAATATTGAAGGAGAAATCGGTTGGATCATGGATTTTATCGGGAAGCGCGGATGTACCGGTATTGGTGTCATCGGATGACCAAAAAGCGGTGTAGTGCTCCCCGCTCCGTATGGTGGTAATTCCCGCAACCTGCCAGCCGCCAGCAACGGAATTCTCAAACGCATTCATACCTGCGCCATAGGGCTTGCCGCGGCCGAATGGCAATTCATAGGTGTAGCTGACAGTAAGACGGTGACGAAAATCAGGATCGACATTCCCTCTTTGAGCGTTGGGGAAATCGGCAATCTGCGTCTGCCCTGTGTGAGCGCCCTGGAAGCTGCCGATGTCGTGCGACCACGTGTAGGAGGCGAGCAGAGTTAGTCCCTTGGAGAATCGCTTTTCCAACTTTGTCTCTAAGCCGTGAAAGCCGACGCTAAAGTTTGGATAATCGATGGGGTTGATCACCGAAAGGTAAGGCAAAACGTTGTAATAGGGACGTCCGTAGTTCCCTGACAATAGAGGATCAACCATGGGGTTGCTGCTGAAGTTGTTGTCGAGCGGCTGGAGCGGCTGGTCCAGGTTGCTGTCTTCATTGTTCCAGATGCCGGTCGCATGCGTCCCCACGTACGAAACATGGAGGACAATATCGCGCGTCAATTCGCGCTGGACAGACAGGTTCCACTCGATAACTCGGGGAGGCTTGCGCTCCGAGCCGGTGGTTTTGACCTGACCAGACGGGGAAGCGGGCTTGCTGGTGGGAAGCTGAGAGGGAAAGCCCGAATCGATCAGCAAGGCAGTCGTGTTGGGAATCGTAGTGGCCGGCTCAGGCACCTGGTAATACTGAAGGCTTGGCGGATTCTCGCCGATATCGTTGAACTGATTGCCTTCCGGGGCATAGAAAATTCCGAAGGCACTGCTCACCACAGTCTTGAGATCCGAGAAAGGCATCCAGGCAAAGCCAATGCGGGGGCCAAAGTCTTTCTCGTCGTAGCCTACCCCGGCATTCGGTTTTGATCCCGGCCCGAAGTTGAGGTCGACGACGTTCGTTGCCAGATTAAAATTGCCGACCTGTCCGCCCACGGGAGACATCAGGTCATACCGCAAACCGAGATTCAAAGTTAGCCTTGGTGTAACTCGGAAGTCGTCCTGGACGAACCCACCAAACTCAAAAAATCGGGTGTGATCTTTGTAGGCTAGACCGTCCTGCTCTCGGTAGTCGGGCACACCGAGCAAGAGATCCGGCAAACCATACTGGGGTGAGGTTCCCGTGGTTGCCACGGTGAACTGACCATTGAAATTGAATTGTCCGAACGCAGCTTCCGATTGGTAGAAGTTGCGCTGATATTTCCGGTAATCAACTCCCAGCTTGATCGTGTGCTTTCCTCGCACCCAGCTCACCGAGTCCGCGATTTGATAAGTGTTGTCGGCCGAGAGTTCGGGAATCCAGTAGGAGTTGCCCAGGTCTGAGTAGGTGTTAACACCGATATTAGCCAGACCCGAAGTCTCTTCGTTGCCGCGATTGGCATTTGGAATACCGACCTGGTCTGAAATGTTTTGGCCGAAGTCATCTGGCGTGGAATTCACCGCGTAGCGAAGAAAAGAAAAGCGCAGATCATTGAGCACGTTGGTGCCGAAGGTGTGGCTCCAACCAACGGCATGGTTTTGTTCGCGCATATTATAGTTGCCGCCGCAGCATCCCTCGGCCAAACCCGGCAATGGTGGCGGATTGTACTGGGGATGATCTTCAACCGAAGCGTGGCCAAAAAGCTGATCGTGGTCGGTGAGCCTGTGGTCTATGCGGATATCGCCCTGGTTGCCGTCGGTGATGGCTACCGGGAAATAAACGAAGTTCTGGCAGGGGAACGGTGTCGGGCAGGTAACGTTGGGGAGCGGGTAAAGGTTGACGATGTTTTGTCCAATCGTATCAATGCGGTTCGCTGGGATTACCGTAGGGTTGGACGGGTTCATCAGTTGACGTGTGCCCAGTGTGCAAGTTGGTGGTCCGACAACACAAGTTGTGAGCGGGTCATAAATCTGAAGTCCGATGTCGGTGAAGTCTCCTCCGCGTTCCGCCACAGTGGGAACGGTGCCTTTGTCGATGCCCGCCTCATGCAGGCGCGATCCCTGGAAGTCGGCGAAGAAGAAGGTGCGGTTCCTGATGATCGGGCCGCCAATGAGGGCGCCGAACTGATTGCGGTGCAACGGCGCCTTCGGGCCATTGCTATCCGGATTGAAATAATTCCTCGCATCGAGAGCGTCGTTGCGCATGTATTCATAGAGCCCGCCATGGAACTGATTGGTTCCTGACTTGAGCGCCGCATTCACCGCTGCGCCGCCGCGGCCGAACTCCGCTTTCATGGCGCTTTCTTCTACGCGGAATTCGCCAATCGCGTCGGGAGCCGGATTTACGGCAATGGTGCCATCGCCGATGCCATTGTTGTCTACTCCATCAAGGAGGAAGTTATTGTCGAAGGCCCACAAGCCATTGACGGCTAGCTGAATGCCGGGACGATTGTCGTCGGTCGAACCGCTCAGTCCGATGCCCGAAGCCGATCCTGGAGTAGTTCCCGGCCCCAGCCAGGCGAGTTGGGTAAACATTCGGCCGTTCAGTGGCAGATCGACGATTCTTTCCTGGGTTTCGACGGTTCCAAGTGACGACGTTTCCGTGGCCAAAAGCGGGCTCGCGGCAGTCACTTCGGTTGTCTGACTTTCTGAACCTACCTTGAGCTGCAAGTCGACTTGCGCTACCTGGTTGACGTTGAGTTGTATGCCGGTTTGCAGCGTCTTTTGAAAACCCTTGGAAGTGGCTTCAACCGAGTAAGTGCCAATCTGAAGAATGCGAGCGTTGTAAATTCCGGCGCTATCGGTGGTGAGATTCACGACCTGGTTGGTGCCGAGGTTGGTGACGGTTACGGTGGCGCCTTGTACAGCGGCGCCTGAGGGGTCGGTGACGGTGCCGGAAATGGTTCCGCGATCGATCTGCGCCTCAAGGGTGGCGGCGGTGAGAAATAGAGCTAATAAACAAACCACAACGCGGATAGTTTTGCTATGTGCGGTCACAGTTTCCTCCACGAGCCGACGATTTCCCGAGATTCTTAAATTTTTCTCAAAGCGCTTAGATGTACGGAACAAAACGGGCCAATGGTACAAAATCCTTCCACCAGCGTCAACAACAAAATGCAAAAATTTGGAATTCAGTCCGTATTACGGAATTGCAACCACGGAAGCGAGCCGTGAATTCAAAAAAATGTAGACGAAATATGAATTCGCGTTATTGCGGGTGGGAAGCAGAACCATCGGTTGCCAGCGTACTCGGCGACAACATCTGCGAGAGAGTTAGCGCTGAGCTGCGGATCTCTTCCTGAATCTGGGGGAGTTTCGGCTCCATGCGGGCGGCCGGGCCGGAAATGCTGAGGCTGGCAACCACGCGGCCCACGTGGTCGAAGATGGGAGCGGCGACGCAAACCACTCCGGTGAGATTTTCTTCCATGTCGAGCGCTACAGACCTCTCGCGTACCGATGCCAGATGTTCGAGAAGATGCTTCTTCTGCGTAATTGTCTTAGGCGTCCGGCGAATCATTGGGTGGCGCCCGATGATGGACTCGACTTCGCTCTCGGGAAGAAACGCAAGCATGACCTTTCCCAAGGCGGTGCTGTGAACAGGATTCCGCTGTCCGGGAATGGCGGCCGCGCGCAGCACGCTGGGGCTTTGCAGCACTTCAATGTAGGCGACCTGGCCCTCATCAAGGACGCCTAAGTTGATGGTTTCGCCGAAACGGAGCAGCAGATTCTGCATGACGCTTTTGGCGGCCCGCTGCAGGCGGCGGAAATGGATGGCGGGGCCAGTCAATTCAAAAAACTTGGGGGCCAATTGGTAATGCGACTTGACGTCGTCCTTCTCGACGTAGCCGAGTTTTTCCAGCGAATACAAGATGCGATGGACAGTGGTTCTGGCAAAGGGGACCGCGCTGGCCACTTCGACAAACGCCACGGACTTTTGCTTGCCGCCGGCCTCTACGAAGTATTCGAGGATGGCGAAAATCTTGCCCATCACCTCGATGTAATTCTTGTCGGCTTGCACACGCTGCGGCTTGTTCGATTTTTTTGCCACGTCAAGCTTCCTCATTAGCCCGGTACTGATTGTAGCCAACGTTCGATTGCTTGTGGGTCTAGTTCTCAAACGCCGAATCAGGATAACTGACCTCACTGGGCGGGGCTTGATATCCACGCTCATAGCCAGCCGGGAAACGAACCTTACTGCGTTCCCATAGGGTTCCACGAATTTTCGATCTGTTCGAGAGTGCGACCCCGAGTTTCCGGCACCATGCGCAGCGAGAACACGAATGCGACTACGCAGAGGCCGGCAAATAAAAGGAAGCATCCCCTCATTCCGAGATGCTCGACTATGGTTAGAAAGGTAGCGGTGACGAGAAAGTCGCCGGCCCAGATGGTCATGGTTGCGAGCGACATGGCTTGAGCGCGAACCGTCGTGGGATAAATCTCGGAGATGAGAAGCCAGAAGATGGGGCCGAGGCCAATATCAAAGGCGGCGAGATAAACGAGAACATCGGTCACCACCAGCCATTTCTTGGGGTGCGGATCGCCGAGAATAAAAGCGAGGTGAAGTAGTGCCACGCACATTCCACAGAGGCTTACCAGAAGCAGCGGCCTACGGCCGACTTTGTCGACCAGAAACATGGAGATGATTGTAAAAGCCAGGCCGACCGATCCAATGAGGAAAGTGGCGAGGATTGCGTTGCCTGCGCTGCCGAAGCCCACCATCTGGAAAATGGTTGGAGCGTAGTAGACGATTGTGTTGACGCCGGTTATTTGCTGGAAGATCGCCAATCCTATGCCGGCGATAAGGGGTTTGCGAAAACGGCGCACGAGCAGATCGCGAAACTTTAGCTGATCGGTCTCGGTTACGTGTCGGAGTTCTTCCAAATCTCGCGCTGCCTTCTCCGGAGTCTCAATGCGCGCGAGAACTCTGGAGGCAGCGGCGAAGTCGCCATGGGCCGCGAGCCAGCGGGGAGTTTCGGGCAGAAACACCAGCCCAATGAGAAGAATCAGCGAGGGCACCACCGCACTCATGAACATCAATCGCCAGTTACCGGAGCCGGCTAAGCGGTAGTCGACATAATATGCGACGACCACGCCGGTCGAAATGGCCATCTGGTTAAGGGTTACGAGCGCTCCTCGAATATTCTCGGGCGCGAGTTCGGCGATATAGAGGGGCACCAGCATAGAGCTTATGCCTACCGCAGCTCCGACAAACAGACGAGATAACACAAAGACAACGGTGCCGGTTGCGAGGCCAGTCGTAATCGCAAAAATTCCATAGACCACCGCGGTTATGAGTAGGGTCGGCTTGCGCCCGAATCGATCTCCGAGATATCCGCCAAAGGCGGTCCCGGCGAGAGCGCCTGCAAGAACAACGCTAACGGCGATCTCGGTTTGAAACGAGGTTAGATGAAACTGATTGCGTACAAACAGGATCGCTCCCGAGATAACGGCAGTGTCGTATCCGAAGAGGAATCCGCCGATCGCGACCGTGATGGAGGTAATCACTATGAAGCTTCGCCGAGAGGCGTGTGACCGACCCTCTATCGCGGAAGTAGACTTCCCGACCGGCTCCGTAGCTCGTATCATGCGGAGCAGTATAGTCGCCGAGCATGCGGTGTCAACAGCAATCGCATTTCTTGGTGGCGGTATTAAGTCCGTCAGGCGGGATATATAGATTAAGACTGTCGATTTTATTAATAACAAGCAAGAATGGAGCAACAGTTTTGCTATTCCGTATTACGGACAGATGTTTAATATTGACTTATTTCGCGCATCGCCGTTATTATCCCGCGATGCGATGATGGGGCGCCAGTTAGATTCCGCCGAACTGAAACGAAAGCGAGGGCTACCGTGAAGAAGAGCAGGACGCTGGAGAAATTGCGCGCGGGAGATTTTGTAAGGGTTGTGAACATTAACCGCGTACCCGAGCCATGGCTCACAGAAGTGGCGGGCAATCTGGGCTTCGATGTGATCTGGTTCGACATGGAACATCGTGCTCACGGTTACGAAGTCATCGATCGATTGTCGCTGGCCTGCCGTTTGACTGGCGCGGACCTGATGGTCCGAATCCGCAAGACGGGATACACGAGCGCCCAACGTCCTTTGGAATTCGGTGCAAATGGAATTATGCTTCCACACTGCCGCAGCGTCGAAGAAGCGCGCCAGTGGGCCTCATGGACGCGATTCCCTCCGGAGGGAACGAGAGGTTTCGACAACGCGGGAGCGGATGGGGGCTACGCTCTCACGAACGCTGTCGAATTCCTGAATGAACGGAATAAAGAAACTTTTCTCATGGTCCAAATCGAAGACCGCGAAGCGGTCGATTGTGTAGAGGGAATTGCCGCAGTCGAAGGCGTAGATTTGATGTTCGTCGGTCCCGGAGATTTGACGATCAGCTATGGTATTCCCATGCAGCGCGATCATCCGCTCATACAACGCGCCTTGGACAGAGTGGCGAATGCCGCTGCCAAGGCGGGGAAATGGTGGGGGACGGTGACGGAAACTCCAGAGGTAGCGCAACTGGAGCTCGATCGAGGCGCGCGCATGGTGACCTGCGCGGACGACCATTTCCTGCTCGCCCACGGAATGCGGGACGCATATCGACTGTTTGAAAACATTAAAGTTCGAGAACAATCTTCTTCCGCGAGGTAACTGAAGGAGCATGCAGATCTATTCCGGGGCCGACGTGATCGAGTGTGAGATTAACGGGCGTCCGTTATATCTGCCGCTGCTCAGGGAAGATGGAGAGTCGCTTTTATTGGATTGCGGAACTCGCCACCACGCTGCGAAGGACGTGCCCGCGTATTTGAGCCGGACAGGCGTTGAAAGCAACGATCTGACGTGGCTGATCATGACGCATCCCGACGGCGATCATTGCGGGGGCTCAGCCGAAATCAAACGGCAATATCCGGCGACGCGGCTTGCCTGTGGCGAGGCGGACAAAGAGATGATCGAATCTCCCGATTATTTGTTCACCTTCCGTTATGATGCCTACCGGAAAAATCATGGGATTTATTTTGATCCCAAAACCGCCCAGGCAATAAAAGATTGCTCGACCGCGTCGCAAGCGGTGACGTTCGGCTTTGTCGGCGGCGAGATGATGCGGCTTGGCAGTAGCCGGATTTTGGAAATCTGGCACCTGCCCGGCCATAGCCATGGACATCTGGGAGTCTATGACCGCAAGCACCGAACACTTTTCTACGGCGATGCGATTCAAGGAGCGGGCTATAGATCCGTCCACGGAAAGTGGTCGTTATGTCCGACGTATCTTTACGTGGATGCTTATCTGCAGACGATTCGGATTATCGAGAACTCGGAGGCGAAGATGATTATTGGCTGTCACTGGCCGGTGTTGCGAGGCAAGGAGGCGATTCGACAGTTTTGCGCGGAGTCGCGAAATTTTGTGACGCATGCCGAACACCTAGTTAGTGATTATTTGCGGGACCATTCTTCCGGAGTGACGTTGCGCGAATTGTGCGATAAACTTTCCGCGCAACTGGGAGAATGGCCACAAGAGGTATGCCTGGAATTGGCGAACGCAATCTCGGGTCATGTGAATCGCGGCGTGGAAACCGGCCGGTTCGAAGTGGATCGCTCCGCCAGCCCGTATGTCTATAGGACTGTGCGACGGTGAGTAAGATTGCTCGCCGCAGAGAAGCGTCAAGATCAGTCAGGAGAGAGCAATCGCAGGCGATCTAAAATTCGACGGCAATGAAAGGCGTGCAGTGGTTACGGGCGCGGCCAATGGATTAGGTCTCGCGATCGCACGTCGTCTCTGTGCCGGCGGAGCTCGGGTCTTGTTAGTGGACAGCGATAAGACCGTGCTGTCGCGGGTCGGCGAAAAAGATCTGCCGGGAGCAAGAACCTTCGCGGTGGTGAAAGATCTATCCGAGCCCGATGCGGCTTCGTTTGTGTTCGATGAAGTAAGTAAGACTCTGGGGTTGGCCGACATCCTGATTAACAACGCGGCTTGGAGCTTTCACAAGCCTATGTTGGAAGTTACAGTTGCAGAATTCGACCGCCTGGTGGGCGTGAATCAGCGTGCGCCTTTTTTCCTGGCGCAGCAGTTCCTGCGGCACATCTCTCAGGCTGCCGTGCGGCCGCGTGACCCAGTGATCATCAACATTGCGTCGGTGAATGCGTTGGTGGGAAATCCTGGGCTTGCGCCCTACGCCGGCACCAAAGGCGCGCTGGTAGCCATGACTCGTGCGATGGCGGTGGAGATGCAGGAATTCAAGGTTCGGGTAAATTCGATAAGCCCGGCGGCGGTCGAGACGTTTGTGACCAAGAATCTGATTGCCTCCGGCGTCATCGTTCCGTCGAAGCTGCTGGAGAATTATCTGGTCAAGAGATTTGCGAGTTGCGAAGAGATCGCTGAATTGATCGCTTACTTGTGCAGTGAAGCGGCAACTTTTGTTAATGGCGCCAACTGGGTGATCGATGGCGGTTACGTCGCGCAATAATTTCAGGTGCACGTTTCTGCCATTGCAACGACCAGCCGGCATGGGTTGCCGAGCCGAGGCGATAGTCATGACAAATGCCCTTCGAGGCCGGTGCGGAAGGAAGAGTTGAGTCGAATGAAAGTCACAAAAGTTGAGGCGTTTCTCGTCGGCGCGGCCTGGCGAAATTTCACATTCGTCAAAATTCAAACCGACTCGGGGCTCGTGGGCTGGGGTGAAGGCACTTTGGGATGGAAGGAAAGCGCCGTGCGCGAACTGATTCTTGATTTCGGCAGGCGGTATGTCGTCGGGCAAAATCCGTTCGACATAGAGGATCTTTGGTTTCGGCTTTATCAGATCGAACACAATACTGGCCCGGTGATGTTTTCGGCGATGGCGGGGATTGAGATGGCTTTGTGGGACATCGTTGGCAAAGCCTGCAGCCAGCCTGTGTTTAACCTGGTCGGCGGAAAAGTCAGAAGCAAGGTGAAAGCCTACGCCAATGGCTGGTACAGCGATATCGCTGACCTGAAGCATTTAGCCGACAGAGCTAGCGATGTTGTGGGACGCGGCTACAAGGCGCTCAAGTTTGATCCCTTTGGCGAAGGCGGTCGAGAAATTTCGCGAAGCGATTTGGGCCAGGCTTGCCGAACTGTGGAGACCGTTCGAAAAACAATCGGGGAAGACGTGGATATATTGCTCGAGTTCCACGGCCGTTTCAGTCCAATCATGGCGCTGGAGGCGATTCGCGCGATGGTTCCCTATAACCCGGGGTGGTGCGAAGAACCGATTCCCGCGCACAATAATGAATCGATGGCGCAGGTGGTTGCCACTTCTCCGCTGCGCGTGGCCACGGGCGAGCACATCTATAGCCGGTTTGGATTCCTTGATCTTTTGCAGCGCAAAGCTGCCCACGTAATTCAGCCTGACATTACGTATTCCGGTGGTTTCCTCGAGACAAAAAAGATTGCGGCAATTGCGGAGGCTCACTACGTCAGCGTGGCACCGCACAACTGCGATGGACCTTTGAAGACGATAGCCAGCATTCACCTCGCCGCCAACATACCAAATTTTTTGATTCTGGAGACGTTTCAGGATTACGACATTCCCTGGCGCGAAGAATTAACATCAGGAACTCCGGCCGTCAAAGACGGTTACTATCACGTGCCAACTGGGCCGGGCTGGGGAGTCGAAGTCAACGAGGACGTGATTCGCGCTCATCCCGAAGATCCCGATGCCAAGTTGAATATGTTCTCCGCCGACTGGGAGCACCGCATGTGTCGATAGTGCGAATCGCGGGGACTTCGCAGCCGTCGGAAAGCACACATGGAGCTGATCAACATGCGGCCAAGCCGACTTCCGCGCGCGGTTCTCGTTCTGATTGTTCTTGCAATTTCTGTTGACGCGCAAGAGAAACCCAACGGAAATCTCGCCCCCACTGCGCGGGTAACTGCGTCGAGTTCGTCCGAGGGCACCAAGCCTGAGAATCTCAACGACGGCGACATTGCGCACAATCGGTGGGCCGCCAAAGATGGAACCAATCCAGCGGACACATGGGTCGAACTAAACTGGCCGACAGCCGTGCAGTTTGAGGAGGTCGTCGTTCGCCAGGAAGGCGATCAAAAGCTCTCCTACCTAAATATCGAGGCTCGCGACAATAGCGGCCAATGGCGCCTGATTCAATCCGTCGGCGATTCACCGCATTTGCTTCCACGCCTCATTCTGGCGCAGTTTGGATCGCAGAATACAAGCGGGCTTCGCCTCTCCGGATTCGCCGGCAGTGTTAGCCTGAACGAAATTGAGGTCTACAACCGGACCGATCCACCGGTGATCGAAGTCGCTTCCGATCTTCTCAACCACATTTTTGGCGTTGTCACCGATGGCTTCGGCACGCTGCCCTTTGCCAATGTCGCCGTGGAGCTTCAAGGCACAA
Organism: Acidobacteriaceae bacterium; assembly: GCA_003132405.1. Classification (GTDB taxonomy): domain Bacteria; phylum Acidobacteriota; class Terriglobia; order Terriglobales; family Acidobacteriaceae; genus Acidiflorens. Next base: position 72,331 of record PKXQ01000117.1, read on the forward strand.
TGGGAGGCAAGGCCTGGCGCGCCTCCACACAAACCGACGAGAAGGGAATGTTCCAGGTGGAAATGCCGGTTGGCCTGGTAGGCGATGTAACGGCGAGCGCGCAACTTGCGAACGGCGCATCAGCGAAGCGCACCGTGGAAGCCGGCGATTTGGCGGCCGGACTGAGCATCACCGACGAGACAACGCCCTCAATGAATCTCAGCGGAACATGGCGATTCAGGCCAGATCCCGAGCCTGAATTTTTCCAGGCGAACTTCTCCGACGCGGATTGGAAAAGCATCACAGTTCCCTCCCACTGGATCATGGAAGGTTTCGAGAGCGACAAAGGAACCGGTGGCTATCGCCGGCATCTGCAAATTCCAGCCAGCTTTCGCGGCCGTCGCATTAAGCTGCTTTTCGATGGCGTGTATAGCGGAGCGGAGGTTTGGCTCAACGGCCAACGAGTCGGCTCGCATGAAGGGGGATTCTCTCCCTTTGAACTCGACGTCACTAACGCCGCTCACCCAGGCGGCGATAATCTGCTGGCTGTTTTGGTGCGGGAGAACACTCTCTCTTCCCATCTCGATGACATGAGTTCCTATGCGAACTTCCCGCTTGCGGGAATCTTCCGTCCGGTGCGGCTTTTGAGCTTGCCTGAAGTTCATGTGCGACGTTTTCACGTGCAAACAGTGTTTGACTCAAATTATCGAGACTGTACGTTGACTTTGGATTTCACCGTCGAGAACGAATCTAATCAGGAGATCAGCGGCGTTCCTCTATTGTTTTCTTTGAAGGATCCTGCGGGCCATTCCGTCGCTCTTGCGAACGATCGTCTCGACATCAGGCTTGCGCCCTGGTCGCGAATGGAGCAGCGCGTGGAATTTCATGTGACCAGCCCCCAGCATTGGGAGGCGGAGCATCCATTGCTCTATACGCTGAGCGCGAAGCTGGTGGGTTCCGGGTCGAACGGTGAGGTGGTTTCACGGCGCGCCGGTTTTCGTCAGGTAGAAATTCGCGGCACTGAATTTCTGATTAATGGCACTCCAGTAAAACTACGCGGAGTCGGTTATTACGAAGCGGCTCCATTAAGCGGTCGCACGATCACGCCCGATCTCGCTCGTCGCGATCTGCTTCTAATGAAAGAGGCGAATCTCGACGCTTTCCGCACCGAAGTCATGCTGCCCTCTGAATATGTCTATGACGACGCTGACGAGTTGGGCTTTTACGTCGAAGCAGAGAGTCCGTTTTGCTGGGTCGATGAGAGTTCCGATCTCCGCTATTTGCCGACCTTCGTGCAACGGACCGCTGAAATATTGGATCGGGACCGCTCTCATCCGAGCGTGATCATTTGGTCGGTGGGAAATGAAAGCACGTGGGGGCCGGATTTTGAGGCAGCGCACCAGTTCGTGAAAAAATACGATCCTACGCGTCCGACGAGCGCCGGGCAAAGCGCGACGCTAGAACTGGACACGATGCACAATCCGATCACGCTCGCCCGCATGAAAGAGCGTGAAGACGAAAAAGTGCCGATTATTTGGGATGAGAGCTTTTGCATCTTCCAGGGCGACCTCTGGGGCGACATACGTGAAATGTGGCTCGATCCCGGCGATCGCGATTATTACATCGATCCGTTGATCGCGGTTTGGGACGCCGTGCAGACCAGCAAAAATGTCCAGGGCAGCATGATCTGGGCCTGGGTAGATGACATATTTCTAGTTCCCGGCCGCGACTCTGAATACGGCCGCGGCGGAATTGGAAATCCCGAACATGCCCTCGACGGCATTTATCACATGCCTGGACGCGGCATTGTCGGCGACGCTCCCTGGGGAATCGTGGACGGATGGCGCCGCAAGAAGCCAGAATTCTGGCACGTCAAAATGCTGATGTCGCCCGTGCATCTCCAGGAGCGTGATTACCCCGCATGGAAGCAGGGTGACGCCGCAACTATCACCATAGACAACCGCTACGAATTTACCAATACCTCGGAACTGAGTGTGGAATGGTCAGTGGGCGCGCAGCACGGAACGCTTCATCCTGACATAGCCCCTCACACCACCGGCAAGATTTCGATTCCCGTCGGATCGTCGACCAAACTTGGCGATGCCTTATCGGTAAGCTTCCTCGATAGACAAGGACAGCCGGTGATTTCCGCGCGTATGCAACTGGGAGTTGCTCCCGCCGTGAGCTCGGTCGCCGCTGCTAAGCCTGCGCCACTCCGCTATCTGCACGAGGTATTTTGGCTGGGCGGACCGCTCGAACGATTTCTTGGCAGCACCGTTGAGGGCGATCATTTCGAGATCGCCTTCGATGGCGCGAATGGCCGCATTCGGCGGGCGCTTATTGATCGTCATTCGGTTTTGTATGGAACGCCGAAGCTTCATGTGCTACCGATCGAGTCCACGCTCAACGAATTTCCCATCTTTGAGAGCTGGCGGCTCACGCAACCAATCGAAGTTCGCCCTGCGGGCGATGACTACGAAGTGATTGAAACCGGCGCCTACCGCGACTTTGCTGGCGAATTGCGATTTCGCGTCACTCCTCAGGGTGGCATACGTGTCAGTTATGACTTCACCTTTACTGGGGCCGACACGCGGGCGCGGGAGGTCGGCTTGCGGTTCGGCGTCCCACTCTGGTGCGACAAATTACAGTGGCGCCGCCGCGGCGAATGGACGGTTTATCCCGACGATCATATTGGGCGCAATGATGGATTTGCCATGGCGCACTCTTTGGGATTGCAATCTGTTGCTCCTACTCAAACTTTCGCGCTGGACGACACTCCCCTGGGGACGAATGATTTCCGCAGCAGCAAGCGCAATTTTGTTTTCGCCTCACTTACCGACAAAGAAGGTTATGGTGTAGGCATTGAGGCGATTGGCTCCCAGCATCTGCGCGCGTCGGTCGATGCTGACGTAATCGAAGTGAATGTAAATGACTGGTTCGGGGGCACCGGCGCAGCAGCCTGGGGAGAATGGTGGCAAAACTATGGACAAGGACGGGATCTCCGTTCCGATGACCCAAACCAAGGTGTCGCGCGCAACCAAGTGAGTGGAAGCATGCAACTTTATCTGCTAAGTCCGCAGAACCGTGCTGCATGGCGGCAAAGGATGCAGGCCATCTCAACATTGTCAGATGCGAAGTAAAGAAGTTATCGGTGTGGCTGTAGTAATGCAGTCAACGCGCTGAACTGGGCGGCTCAAGCCTCAGTTCGAGCATGGTTACACTGAAAGGTACAAACGAAAAAGAGAACTCGCGCCCCTGCAGACTGATTGCTTGAGAAGATGTGGTGATTCGCTTCGGGTCATTTTGAGAGTTCATCGCCTCTGAATCGCGAGCGTCTTCTCTATCTTTTAAAACTGTGATTTCTCCTCCCGAGATTGACGACGAAAAATCATCCAGATGAAATTGCACTTTCTCTTCCTCTGCTGTGGAATTCACCGCAAAAACGCGCAGTACTTTTCCATCAGAGCTCAGAGTAGCGCTCAGGTCGGGATCTTCGAGCTCCCAGGAAATCTTTGTGGAACGCGAGATTTCTAACGGATATGTGCCAGCTGCCCGCTGATAGAGCTGCTGTGAATAATAAGTTGGAGAGAGATAGAGCCAGCCCGGACCGGGTTGAATCACTCCCGAGCCAAAGCTATCGGACAAGTTAGACCGCGCGGCTATCTCGACTAAGTCAGAATAACGATGCAGTAAGTTCTGATAACGCGAGGCGCTGAGCGCGTTGCCGAGAGTTAGTAACATGCCCCGGGTCAAGCCCATCTCTCCGGCAGTTGTATTCCACTCGGTAATAGCAGCGCGAATGTCCTTTCCTGCCGCGTGCTGGGCGACCTGATCTTTCAGAAAGTCGAGGCTCGCTTTCTCTGTGGGCAGATCCGCCACTTCGTAATGATGAGGGCAGAGATAATCGAGCGAGCCAGCGGCGTTGGTCAGGGTTTCGGTAGAGGGAAATGCCGAGAGAATCTTGATTCCCGGGTCCACCTTGCGCATGGCTTCAGCAAAAGTGCGGACGGACTCGTCGTAGTCCGAGCCCCGCACTTCGTTTCCTATCTGCCAGTACTTGACGCCGTAGGGCTCGGGATGGCCATTCTGCGCTCTGATTTTTCCCCAATGCGTTTGCGCGCTGCCGTTCAGATACTCGACTTCATCGGCGGCGTCTTGCGGCTTCTTGCCGCTCCAACGGACACAGATCAGCGGCTCCGCGCCCACATAACGCGAGAGCTGAACAAATTCTTCTACCCCGACAAAATTCGGTTCGAGTCCACCCCATGGCCCAGTGACGTAAGGAACGCGGGTGTCCCATGGGCCAATTGATTTCTCCCACTCGTAGACTTCGATCATGCTTCCGCCGAAGCGAATGATGCCGGGATTCATGGCCTTGAGAGCAGCGACTACGTCTGGCTTCCACAGGCCGAGCACAGCTTCTTCGCCTATCAGGTAAATGCGATCGAGGTTCAACGTTGCCGGGCCTTCAAATTCGATAGTCAGCGTTGCATTGGCAATCGTGCGATGTGCGCGCAATAGGACTTCGGCAGTTTGCCAAGTGTCTTCTACGTGGTTGATGAGCACCGGGCCCGCGATCAGGCCACCTGCGCCGCGCAGAGACGCCCATACGCGCGGGTGACCTGCGCCTTTTATGTGCAAGTGCAAACGGTAGCCTACACCTTGCTTCAAATAGAAGCCGTCTTGCGATATTCCAGCGCGCGCCCGTGCCACGGGCAATTCGATCTTCTCGGACACTTTGCCGTTGTAGGGATCCGATGTATCCAGATAAAAGGTTGCATCGTGAACCGCGCCGTCGGGGTACCAGGGGCGGTTCGGCCAATCGATGCCGCGTTTATACGCAGGCTCGCATGGAGTTTCTTCCTCGAAACTGTCACTCTCAACCTGCTGAGCGAGCATAGAGGGAATCATGTGGCAGAGCGGTTCGATGAATTGCCCTCCCTGCTTCAAGTCAATCGGCCGCTGGCTGAGTTTCGAGTTCTTGATATAGACATCGTTCGCCTGAGATAGTGTCAACGGTTCGAGGCGAACGTCATCGAACCAAAGCTTTCCCGAATAATCCGACAGAAGAGCGATGCGAATGCGGCCCGGTGAAGGCACGCGGAAATTAATTTCCTCCCGTTGCCACGAGAATGTCCCTGCCGGCGACGACGCTTTGCCCTGATTGCCCGCCGGCGTTTCCACTTCTAAGGCGCCGCGTTGATCGTTGTCGAGCTTCGAATCAACGGCCGCGCCTTTGATCCAGACACTGGCTTTCCAGATTGAGCCGGCCGGAAGAAACAACTCCTGGCTGACCTTGACGTCAGACGGTTGCTTAGTGTCGATTCGCAGAGAGCGGCTTCCCTCGTTGACTTGAGCGTCGTCTACTTGAATTACGACGCCCTTCGCATCCGGGCTGCTTGAGACTTCCCATCCCGATACTTGTCCCGCATGACTAGCGGTCGCTTCAAAGCCAGGATTTTGCAAATGAGGAACACTTTGCGCGTTGAGGGCGCCCGCCGCGACTAGCAAGAATAACCACCGAAACATCTGTCCTCCTGAGAAGACGCGAGCGAAAAATTACGATCGCAGCGGCCCAGATTGTACACTGACGTGCACAGCGGCCAAAGAAACGCGACGAGAAATGTTAGCGCGGCGAAGTTGACTAGAGTGCAGCGATGGCGTAGCGTGCCACAAATGCGATTATGCGTTATTAATTTTTCGGGTGCATTATCTTGAGATCACTAGCATGAGACAACGAATCTGGATTTTCGCAGTTCTTGCTGTGTCCCTGACCGCGACGGTATTTGCGGAGAAACCGCCAGTCTCGGCTGGGTTGGCGCTTACTCCGCCGATGGGATTTAACACTTGGAATAAATTTGGATGCGACGTGAGCGACGAACTGGTTCGGGGCATGGCCGATGCGATGGTGAAATCGGGCATGAAGGATGCGGGTTATCAGTACATTGTGATCGACGATTGCTGGCAGGTGGCGCGCGATGCGAATGGAAATATTATTGCCGATCCGCAACGCTTTCCTTCAGGGATCAAGGCGCTGGCGGATTATGTTCATTCGCTGGGGCTGAAGTTTGGAATTTATTCCGATGCCGGCTCGAAAACCTGCGCGGGGCGCCCGGGTGGACGCGGTCACGAGTTTCAAGACGCACTGCAATACGCTGCGTGGGGAGTTGATTACCTGAAGTATGACTGGTGCAATACCACAACGCAGGATGCGCAAGCGTCGTATGGATTGATTCGCGACGCGCTTGATGCCAGCGGCCGTCCGATTGTGCTGAGCATCTGTGAATGGGGGAAGGCGAAGCCGTGGTTATGGGGCAAGGATGTAGGCGGGAATCTGTGGCGCACCACTGACGACATTAATGACACGTGGGAGTCGCACGAGAAATGGCCCGACGGAAGCTGTTGCAGGCGCGGAGTGGTGGACATACTCGATCTGCAAGTTGGATTGGAATCTTTTGCCGGGCCGGGACACTGGAATGATCCCGACATGCTGGAAGTGGGGAACGGGGGGATGAGTACGATCGAATATCGTTCGCATTTTAGCTTGTGGGCAATTCTGGCGGCGCCCTTGATGGCGGGCAACGATCTGCGCAGCATGACGCCCGAGATCCGCGACCTCCTTATTAATAAGGAGGTGATTGGCGTAAATCAGGATGCGCTCGGACGCGAGGGACGGCGTGTATGGAAAGACGGTGATCGCGAGGTGTGGTCCAAAGAGCAACAGGATGGGAGCCGCGCGGTGGCGCTCCTGAATCGCGGCGGCTCGGAGCAGCAGATCCCTTTGAAGTGGGAACAAATTGGTTATCCGGCTCACGTGCCCGCAACAGTGCGCGACCTTTGGGCGCACAAAGAATTGGGAAAGTTCACTGGAGATTTTTCAGCGATGGTGCCTCCGCACGGAGTGGTGATGGTGATCGTGCGACCGTAGGATGCGAGGGAATTTTGACTGGCCATTTCGCATGAGCTTTACTCTCCGCAAGATTAATCTTGGGCTTTTCGCAATCGCCGTCTTCGTGGTGCTTAGCGCGGGTGCCGCCGGGCAGACTGCGGCCTCATCTCACGTCGTTTCCTACAGCGAAACCGCAGGCCAGATAACACTTGCCAATGATCACATCGAATTGGTTTTTGATCGAGCGCATCACACCATCTTGCGTTTGGCAGCGGATCACACTGGAAAGCGCAAGTTCGGTTTCAATCTTCTTGCCTTGGACGGCATTCGCTGCGATGACGGGGACGAGACAGGCGCTGGCTCAACGCGTGTCGAAATGCTTGAGCAGAGGCCGCAGCGGATCACGCTTCGCCTGACGTGGGTGCAGGGAGATTCAGGAAACGGGGATACGGCCGCATTAACGCTCTCGCTCGGCGCCGCCGATCGTGGTGTGCATGTGGAGATGACTTGGCCGGCGTCTGCTTGGAGTATGGTCGAACCGCGCGTGCGAATGGCGTTTCGGCAATGGATGCTGTTGGGAATTTTTGATCGCGGCGTCGTGCAGTATGTTGCTGGGCAGCACAAGGCTTTTATGTCGCGCGATCCGTTGCGGCTCTTCTATACGATGGACCGCGCTTACGGATCGGTGGCCGTCGTGCCGGATGACGAGAGTGGCATTGCGGAAAGCGTGCTTCTCTCTGGCGACGGCACCTTTGCGGCCGGTATTGAGTTGCGGCCGCAGGTGTCGCAGGAAACGGCCGATGCCTGGATTCCATTATCACCATCGTCGCGAGCGGTGCCGTTGAAATCACTAATCCCGTCGGTTGAGCAATCGCAGAAGCGAACCGTCGCTTTTGAAATCTACGCCAACGATTTATCTTTTCCTGCACACCATGCTGAGAACATGATCGGGGGCGGCGAGCGGGCAGCGAGCGACTCGGCAGCATATTTCGCCGCAGTTTATGGAAGCGCTGCCGGGGTGCTGGGGTCTTACGCTGAGCGTGGCAGCGCATATCCTACGCTCGCCACTCCCGATCGCCCCTATGGCGATGCTTTTAATTTTTTCGATTATGACGAGTGGCCGACGGTTGTTACGCTCAGCTACTCCGGCGATCCGCTGTTGCAGGCTGAGGCCGGCAAAATACTGGAGCGGAGCGAGAGCGCTATGCGCGCCGACGGACAGATGCCGCATCACTTCGAAAATGGCGCGCCCACCTATATTTCCATCGCAAAATCAAACCAGACCGGGCCCAATATTTTCTGGGTGCTGGCTGCTTCGGAATACGCGGCTGGCACCGGCGACGAGGCTTGGTTGCGGGCTCATTATGCGCATTTGCGCCAGGCTACAGATTGGGTCCTGGCCAAATACGATCCCGCGCACAAACTCCTGCGCGCGGATGGGCCACTGTTCATCGATGTGTTTCGCCGCAGCGGCTACACCCTCGATACCAATGTTATGGCGCTCTATCTTCTCGATCGAATGGCGGACGTTGCCGAGTTTTGCGGCGACGCGGAGAGCGCCGAGCGCTATCGCTCCATGAGGAGCAACTTGTCTGCCGGTATTCGCGATCAGCTGTACGTGCCCCGCATGCCGGGATGCGTTTGTGCTCCCGCATCCAACCGATGAAGCAGTTTGCCGGCGTTGTTAGCGTCGGGCAAACCGAAGGCAAGTGCCGCAAAGTTGCCATTGTAGTCCACTTTATCACAGAGTGCTGCCATCCTGATTTCTCTGCGTTATGAAATGATCTTCGCCATTCCATCTGGTGGCTGGACATGGCCACGCGCGTGCGCAACGGCGATCGGAACACGTTTGCGGCACTCTTAGATAACGTTGAATCAGACTTGCTGCGCGATGTTTGGATGCCAGAAAGATACGATGCTGCCGGACTGCCCGCGCATAACAGTTACTATCATGAATATCCGGAGATCATATCGATGGTGCTGCGCGAGATGCGCTACGGCATGCACATCGGCATGATGGAGGTGACGATCCATGCTTTCGATTCCGCCAACTACGATCTTCGGATTGGTAAGCTACGCGTAACTTTTTCGCCGGATGTGGTCGCGATAGAAGTTCCGGGAACCACTATGCGAACGTTCAATGTGGGCGGTCTTCGGCCGCGCACGGGCTATAAGATCTCTACCGGCGAAAGTCTAAAGACCGACGCTGAGGGTATGCTGCGGTTCCGCGCGCACGCGGGCGAACTGATTAATATTCAGCGCAGTTCGAACTAGTCTGCGACGTTGATTGTGTGCCGATTATTTCGCAGCATTCCCTGGCCCACCCACCGAATAAAGTCGAGGAATTCTTCGTTCGAGGGACGGCAGAGCGGGAAACGGCGCGTGCGGCTCAGTCTGGTACCAGTAGGCGACCGAGAAATAATTGTCGGATCGATGGTTGGCGTGGCCGTGCTCAATCGTCGCCCGCAATGACTGCGTAAACGTGATCGGCGAATCAAGATGAAAGCGATACACCGAAGAACGGCTTCCGGCATACTCCTCACCCTTCACTGGCGCGCCATATAGGCCATAGGAAAATGCGTGATTGCCGAAATCCCATGCGCCTAGAAAATAATCTTCCGAGCCGGTTCCATTGATGGATGGCTGGTTCTCGCCATCCACGAAGAACATGTCGTCTCCCTCGCCCCACCAGCCATCCTGATTTTGCAGAACGGACATGGTCACTCCCACAAAGTGTCCTCTGCCCTTCGCCTCCATCCACACGTAGTTGCCGTCACCATCCAGGTTTTTCTTAGCCTCGATTTGCGAGTCGTTGTTGTTCTGCCATTGATTGGTCCAACCTTTGGCGGGCGCGGCTTGCCTGTACTGCGCATGGAAGTAGAGCGTGTCTGCGGGTAAAGGCTTGGAGTATCCGCGGTAGTCGATGTTGAAGTAGAACGAATCGACCCGCTGCTTCCCTTCGTTGGTCACTGTGATTCGCGCATGCTTCTGGAAGGGCATGGGGAAAAAACAATTCAACGCTTTGTCGGAGCCAACCGACAAGGGGAGAGACTCATAGAGAAAATAATCGCCGAGACCAAGGCCGAAAAAATCTCCAATGGGAGTTTCCACACTGGGCGCGGCCTCGCCGTCCCAATACATGCGCAGAACTAGCGCTTTTAAATGATGCGGATCGTCGCTCGCAATCGTGACCCAGATGTGGCTGACTAGGCCCGGTCCCGCATCATCCAGCAGAGCCAGAGTTTCGCCAGCGGCAATGGGTCGCGCATCGGCATTGCCTCCACTCCGGTCGTAGCTTGACGCTCGCTTTTGGATGTAGTCCCTGGCTTGGGACAGACTGGATAGCCAACTGGTGGAATCCTGCCCGTGAGCTGCGCAGGGCGGGAGCATGATAATGACCAGCGCGGAAAAGACGGCGAAGAAACGTAGTCGTGTCATGTGGCCTAACTCTATTCGATCCCAAGTTGCTTCTGTATCTGCTCCAGCGGAACGCCCTTCGTCTCTGGCACGAACATTTTCACCCAGATTAATTGCAGCACCATCATGCCGGCGAAGAATGAGAAGACGTAGCCGGGAGGAAAAGCTGAAACCATTTTAGGGAAAAAAGTTGTGAGCAATGCGGCAAAGATCCAATGGGTGAAACTGCCCAGGGACTGGCCTTCCGCGCGATGACGGTTGGGAAATATTTCGGAGATAAAGACCCAAATGACTGCGCCTTGGCCGATTGCGTGGGCCGCGATGAAGGCAAAGATGCAGACCGGGACGATCGTGTAATGCTCGGTGAAGAACGCCCATGCAACCAGACCGAGTGAGGCGATGTAGCCGAATGAGCCTATATAAAGGAGGGTGCGCCGGCCCAGCCGGTCAATGAGCCACAAGCCTACAAACGTAAATACAAGGTTAGTGACGCCGATGCCGATTGACTGCAGCAGCGCGGCTTTTGCGCCTAAGCCGGTGAGTTCGAAGATGCGCGGGGCGAAATAGAGGATGGCGTTGATGCCGGAGAGCTGGTTGAAAAACGCGATGAGAATGGCGAGAAGGATCGGCTTGCGAAGACGAGCGGTCCAGAAACGGCCGGAGGAGGCTTTCTCCGAAGACGCAGCGGCGATTTCGTTGGCTTCGGCCTCAATCTCAGCATTTGAGGCTTCGGGTTCAATCCGTCGCAAGACTTTGAGGCCGGCCTCGCGATCGCCCTTTTTCGCCAGCAGCCAACGCGGACTCTCGGGAATACCGAAACACAACAGCGCGTAGAGAAGTGACGGAAAGGCGGCCACGCCCAGCATCCAGCGCCAGGCATTTTCGCCCACGCCGGCGAGCAACGCATTGGAGACGAAAGCGACCAGGATGCCGAAAACAATGTTGAATTGAAACATGCCGGCAAGTCTTCCACGATGCTTTGGAGGAGCGATCTCTGAGATGTAGAGCGGAGCCGCGACGGTGGAGATGCCAATGCCGAGGCCGCCGATGACGCGCGCGATGATAAACAAGGAGACGTTCGTCGCCAGCGCCGATCCTACAGCGCCTACGAAATAAAGAACGCCGATCCAAAGCAGCGTGGCCTTGCGACCGAATCGGTCTACGGGCCAGCCGCCTATGAGTGATCCGACGACGGTGCCGTAGAGTGCGGAGGCCATGGCGATGCCGTGCAGGCTGGGACTCAGCCCCCAGAGCGATTGAATTGTTTTTTCGGCGCCGGAAATAACGACGGTGTCAAAACCGAAGAGAAACCCGGCGAGCGCAGAGGTGAGCGACCAGAAGAAGAGGCGACCGTTCATGGTGGATGGAGTCGAAGAGCGCATCCAACGATAGACGGAATGATGACGGGACGCAAATTTTTCGGAATCGCCTGGCTTATTGTGCGGCAGATGTCATTTTCGGGTCGGGCCGTCCGGCACGGGTAGAGACTGGAGTTCGTGCTGAATCCACTCCAGGTTTTTGCCGTCCTGGAAAGCTGCTTTGAACTCTTCCATATTTTTGTAGAGCATAACATTTGTGCCGGTGGGAACTGCGGCGCGCAGTTTTTCTCTGGCGGCTGCGGGAGTGATGGTGTCGAAGAGTTCGTCATCAAGCCGGATTTTCTTGGCTTGAACTTTCGGCAGCCAATCGACTGGATCGAGAGTGGATATTTTTTTTTGGAACTCTGACTTTCCATACTCAGGCCGTTCGGCCTCCGGCACGAATGGAGAAGTCGAGAGCCAAGTTGGCCAATCGCCCCACGGATCCATGGCCTCAAGCACTTTGATACGCGGATCGACGGCTGAAGTCAGGATCGCGATGCTTGCTCCTGACCCTTGCGCGAACATCCCTACACGGTTCATATCCAGATCTCCGCGGGCATCCAGATAATTCAGCACCATCTGAACGTCGTGCGCAGAAGTTGCGAGGCATTCTTGCAGTTCGCTGAGAAACCATTGCTTCATGGGACGGTCGTGGTAGCGGTGACCGGTGAGCGCGGAAACGAAGCCGACGGCGGCTACGCCGTTCTTAGTCACAAGTTGTTCGAAATCATCATTCTTGAAAATATCCGTGTCCGTGGGATACCCATAGAGGTACAAGATCACAGGTGGCTTTTTTATTCCCTTGGGCTTCATTACGTAAAGATCGATTGGATCGCCCATCCGCCACTGCACTCTTAATAGTTCCATTGTGTAGCGAGGGTAGTCGTTGAAGAATTCTAGCGGCATGGCGGGCATAAGATTGCTGCCGGTCAGCGCGGGCGTAGTCCAGTCCTCATGCACACCCTTGAAGTGGGAGTCGGTCGGATCGGCCAAAGGCGGAGTTGCCGGCGCGAGTTGGGCAGCGCTAGTTTGCGCCAAAAATAGCAGCGTGCTTCCGAGAGTAAGTAATCTTATGAATTTGAATGGCAAAAAATTGGCACCGTACTTTCCCCAAACCCGCAATGAGCTCATAAAGAGAGGGCGAGCCGATAACACGACCCGCCCTCCGTATTCTTGTTCAAGACAACCAGCCATCCAGTTACGGTCGAACCTGAAGACCCTGGTTACCCTGAACTTGCTGCGTAGTTTTGGAGCACGTCGTCGTGGTGGCACATGGCAGGATAGTGCCGCCGGCGTCGCCGCCCTTTTCTGCTGTCCCGCTGTTAACTGGAGCTGCGCCGATAAGGGTGCCGGCTCCATCGTACTGTTGATAATGCGAGCGCACCAGTTCCAAGCCCGGATCGGTTTGGGTGACCCCGACCGTCTTTACCGCCGGCACGTAGTCCGGAACGGCATCGACAACCGCTACCTGTGCGCCTTTCACGAGTGCTTTTGCATTCGTTAATCCACCCGCGTACGCGATCACGCGAATGACCGAATACGCGTTGTAGGTGCCATTGCGGACGTTCGGGAATGAGAGGCCGCCGGCCCAGATATCTTTTTCGGGGCAGGGGAATGCTCCGCTGCAAGAGGCAGGGAGGTTGGCCGCTCCGGGCAGCACACCAGCCCCGGCGGGTTGACCGGGATCGTATCCGGCGCCGGTTGAGTTCTGCGGTCCGTAGCTCGCGAAAATCGGATCGACATCGTTCAACGTGGCGTAACCGTAAGCGGTGTTATTGGCCACAGAACTGAAGTTGCCGTAACTGAAGAAGGTGTAGCCGATGCCATCCGTGCCGAGCTTGGCGCCAGAGTTCTGGACCCACTTTGTGATTTCACCAGCGCCGACGCCTCGATACCGCGCGCCGAGACCGTTCAAGCACGTTCCAGACTGCCCATCGAGTGGGTTGTTAGCGCCGACGTTGGCTTCCTGGCTAACGCCAAGAATATCACCAGAGCCCGTACCCGTGTAGACCGAGGGTTTACGGAATACGGTGTTTTCCGTGGCAGTCATCGTACCCGAGAGGGGCTCACGGAGGAAGATACCAATGTTACCAGCAGCCAGACCGAAGGCACTCGCGTCGCAGTTGGTGCCGGAGAATGCCTGCTGCAGTTGTTGCGGGCTGACATTCGTTAGGTTCGTGAGCTCGCCCTTGTCGCGCTCGAAGAAGAACACCACCGCATCAGCGCCCAACGGCACCACCGTATAGGTTGGAATCTTCGTACCACTGATAGGATCGTTACCCGTGATGTTGTACGCCAGAACGTTGGCTACGGACGTGCTGCCAGGGTATGCACTCTTGATCTGGTTTCCCACGTAGGCCGATGCCGCGCTACCCGCAGCCGGACAAATGCCCGCGGCCCAATTTGAGTTGTATCCGAGTCCGTCCAGCCCGTCGCTGGCGGCGCCGCCATAGGATCCTGCGCCGAGCAAGGAGTTCACGCGGCAGGATTCGAAAGCCGCGTCTTCCGGTCGGACGTCTGTAGCAACGGCATTAACTAGAGTTCCGCTTGTGAAGACGGAAATAACAGATGAAGGCAAAGCCGTGTCCGAGCCCCAGATAGAGGCAGCGATTTGCGTCGAACCGCTGCCCGAGAGACTGGACAACGTAGCGCTTACACTGCACTGGGGTTGAGCAAAGAAGCAGCGGTTCCCGACGATGGTGTCGACCTTATCGTCAGACCACACCTTGGCTACGTTGCCGCCGACAACGCTCCAGACGACCCAGAGAGTGCCGGGGTCAACGTTGACGGGTGTCACGCGCGAGTCAGTGAGGTTTACGACGTTGGAAGCACTCGTCCAATGGAAGCACGTAACACCACCAGTCTGACAATAGTTATAGGTACCGACCCCCAGGCTCTGCCACGCTCCGGAGGAGCCTGCCATCGTTAGTTCGACCGTCTGTGCAGCTTGTGCCAGAGGCACAATGCCCACGACCGCTGTCAACAACAGACACGCGAAAATCGATTTCATACGCGACATAGTATTGATCCCTCTCTCAAAATGGTTTTGAAACTGTTTCGTCGCACGTGAGGCACAGCGCCACACGCAGGCAGAAAAACGCTAACCAACCAGCGATCACTTTTTGTCCGCAACAAGTTTGAGCGAATGGGCTGAGCGGGTGGCCAAAGTGCTGATCAACTCGCGCAGCAAAGCTTGAATTGCAGCCCGAGTCTATCTGCTGCGCTGCCGAGCGATGTTAAGGTTGTATGACAAATTAGTGAAAATTCCGTAACGAAACCGCGCGGAAGATATTTTGATTCAGCACTTTTGCCGCAAATACGATGCGGCTAAAGTGAAATACTTTTCCGCTGCTGCTCATCCTTAATGGGAGCAACACGGGCAGCGTTATGAAACGTCTTTGGGAGAAAAGTCATCTGGCGGAATTCACATTCTGTTAACTTTTGCGTTCTGACCGGTCATATACAATCCCGCTTTGCCATTTCATCCTTAATTACCTATTTCTCCCGGAGCGATTAGTGTGCCGTGCGTTGCGTCATGTTTTTTTGCCCGTGTCGCCAGCGTGATAATGCTGATGTTTCTCGGGCTGCCGCTAATCGTTGCTCAGGAACAACAAAATGCGGCGATCGATAAGGCCAGCCTGAGCGGGACGGTGACCGCAAAAGCCGGGGCGGTGGTGCGGGATGCAAAAGCAGTGCTGACGAGCGCTACGGGCGCGAGGCTCGCGCTTGCGGTCAATGACAAGGGCGTTTATTCCGTCACCGGACTTTATCCCGGGACTTACACGGTGACGATATCGGCGGATACGTTTGCCGACGTCGTCTTCGAAAACATCACGCTGACGCCGGGTCGAAAGATGACGCTGGACGCCATTCTGGAACCGGCGAGCGCCAAGCGCGTGGTCGACGCCGAAGGAGCCGGCCAAGCGGAAGTCGCTGCGCTTCTGGCTCAAACAACTCGCAAAATTGTCGGCGACAAAGGCGCGATCAGCGGAGCGGCGACCGACCAGACCGGCGCCGTCGTGACTGATGCGAAAGCCATCCTGACCAGCACCACCGGGGCGAAACTGGAAACGCCGGTCAACGAAAAGGGAGTCTATTCATTTACCGGACTCGAACCCGGTACATACAAGCTGGTAGTAACAGCGCCGAACTTCGCGGAGATGCCGTTTGACAACATTACGCTAACTGCGGGCCTTGAGTTGACGCTGGACGCGGCCCTTGTGCCGGCCAAGGCGAAGGCTGAAGAAGTCAACGTCGAGTCGGGTGGGCTGGGAAAAGTAGAGACGGAGAGTGCCACCGTTTCGGGAACGATTACGCAGAAAGAAGTTGTGTCGATCGGACTCAACGGCCGTAATTTCACGCAACTGATCGCGCTCGCGCCCGGCGTCAGTAATCAGACGGGGCAGGACGAAGCCAAGGTCGGAGTAGTAGGCAGTGTCAAATACAGCGTGAATGGAGGCCGCGTCGAGTACAACACGTTTGAAGTTGACGGCAGCGACGTGCTTAACACCGGCCTGAACGGAGCGTCGAGCACGCTCATGGTATATCCCAGCCTCGATGCGATTCAGGAAGTGAAGGTGCTGACTTCTAACTATGGCGCGCAGTTTGGGCGCACGGCATCGGGCACGGTGCAGGTAACCACGAAATCGGGAAACGCACGGGTCCACGGCAATCTCTACGATTTCGTGCGAAATGAGGCGTTTAATTCGCGCAATTTCTTCGACGTTGTTTACACATCGCCGCCACCTCCTGGGGATCTCACTGGCGGGCAGACATTTGGAACTAAGGCACCACTTTACCGGCGCCAGGACTTCGGGGGTACGATCGGCGGTCCGCTTTTCATTCCCGGTGTTTTTAACAAGCAAAAGGATAAAACTTTTTTCTTTTACTCTGAGGAATTTCGATTGGAGAAAACTCCCACGGAGTACAACGAGGCGGTGCCGGGATTGAAAGAGCGCGGCCTCATCCTGCAATCGGGAGGAATTAGGGAAAACCTGCAGACGAATCCAGGGACGGGAGCTGTTTACCAGGACTTCGATTTTAGCGACGTGTGCCCCTTGAACTCGGGAACGTTTGTGCGCGCGCAGTTTCCGGATTGTCCGTCGGTGTCGCCGGGCGGAAGTCCTGGAACTCTGGTTCCACTGCCACATCTGCAAGGAGTTCTTGGCACGGTCAGCGTGGACAAAAACGCGCTGGCAATCTTGAACGCGAATCTAATACCGCTGCCAGATGCGTCCGTTGGTTGTAACTTCAGCCTCGTCAATTTCAATCCTGCCAGTCCCGACCCCACAGACCCTAATCGCTGTTACAACGCCGCAATATCTCCTTCTACTTACTGGCGAGAAGAATTATTTCGCATCGATCAAGTCTTGACTGACAGATTCAAGGTCTCATTTCGCTACATTCACGACGCCTGGGATACGACCGTGCTCGCCCCGCAGTGGAGCTACCTGAGAATGACCAAACCCGCCGCGAGCGTATTCCCGACCATCCAGAACCGCTTCTTTGGGCCGGGCACAAGTCTGGTAGCGCGATTCACCCACACAATCTCGCCGACGCTATTAAACGACACTGTTGTTAGTTACTCCAATTCTGACATTACCTTGACTGATCAGAACGGCCCTGGCGGCGCCCAGTTTCAGCGCAATCGTTCGATTGATCAGCCGCTGGTCACCGATCCGTCGGCTCCGGGACAATGTAATCCCGCGCTCAGCGTCGATCCGGTGACGAGTTTTCCGCAATGCGCTATCGGTTACATCTTCAATAACGGTTTTGGCGGCAAGATGCCGGGAGTGGAGATTTTGGGCACGAATGCGGCCTATGGAGGCGAAGGCTTTGCGGCCGATCCCGCCTATATGCCCTGGGGACATACTAATCCCACTTACTCCGTCCGCGACGATATCGGGAAATCCGTTGGCAGGCACACATTCCAGTTTGGAGCGCAATATATTTATTCCCAGCGCAACCAGACCAACAATGCTATTGGTGCGGCCTCCGGTGACTTACAAGGACTTTTGACTTTCAGTAATTCGACGCACAGCACAGGCAATGCCTTCGCTGATTTTTTGATTGAATCGGACTCGAATGCGCACAGTATTCCCGAAGGTTTCATTCAGAGCTTTACGCAGGATTCGGCGCAGCATCGTTACTACCAACGTTTTCAGATTGGCGAACCTTACTTTCAGGACGATTGGAAAGTAACTCGCCGACTTACTCTTAATCTCGGTCTGCGAATCAGCCTGTTTGGCACTTACAGCGAGAAGAATCACAATGCCTGGAACTGGGAGGCGTCTCGATTTAACAGGTCGCGATTTGCGGTAGACCCAATTTACGGAGAGCTTCTGGACAAGACTGCCGGATCGATTCCGGTAACGTTTAATCCCGTCACCTTTCAATTGGATCCTGGCGTCGTAACAGACCTTGGCCTGGTGCAGTGTGGATTGAACGGAACGCCGGCAAGCTGCATGCAAGGCCATCTGTTCAACCCTGCGCCGCGCATCGGTTTTGCGTGGGACCCCGTGGGCGATGGTAAGACGTCGATACGCGGCGGCTACGGCATTTTTTTCGAGCATGGCACTGGCAACGAGTCTAATACTGGCTCGCTGGAGGCGAGCGCTCCAGTTGTTCTTAGCATGACGCAGCAGCTTCCAGTCAGCTATCCGTGCATTGGCAACGTCGGATATGGACCGGCGTTTGATCCAGCAAACAGCGCCTGCGCAAGCTTAGTGGGCGGTACACCGCCCTCGGCTGCGTCTGTTTTTCCACTCGACGTTACGTCGATTCCAACTAAGGCGATTTGGCCCTACGCACAGCAATGGAGTTTTGGCGTGCAGCGCGAGTTACCTCACGCCAATGTGATTAATGTTGCATATGTTGGAAGCCGCGGGACGCACTTGACCGTCGAACGTCAAGTGAACCAGTTGATGCCGTTGCCCCTGAACCAAAATCCGTTCGGTCCTAATGAACCACTGACCATTAGCGATTGCACAATTCTCCCGAACGGGCAATCTGGCGCCCCTGGTGACGCCCCTGGAGATGGCATTCATCCATTCTTACTGATGAATGGAACGCAAGTGACACCACAAAACCCCGCTTACATGTATTTGCAGGCGGCGTGCACTAATCCAAATCTTCCCAACGTTAATTCTTTGCCCGGGCGGCCTTACTCGGGCCTCGGAAGAGTTCTTTCTTTGCAGAATGTGGCCGATTCGAGTTATCACGCGCTGCAATCGACCGTGGTGCACAACAGTGGGCCACTTACTCTTCAATTCGCGTATTCTTATAGCCACTCACTTGACGATGCGTCCGATCGAAGCGATCCGATTCTGGTTAATTCTTACGATCTGCGCGAGAACAAGGCGAGTTCCAGTTTTGACGAACGCCATTTGGCGACCCTCAGTTATATTTATCAACTTCCGCTGAAAGATTTTCCTCGTCGCTTCAGCGATTGGGCCAATGAGGAGCCAAAGGATGACAGCGCGCCAAACTCAACCTGCTGTTCCTCTTTGGTGAATCAACTGGCCGATGGCTGGGAGCTTTCGGGCCTAACTCTTTTTCAGTCGGGTGTGCCGTTTACCGTGATCAACAGTGCGGGCAATACCGGCATTTCCCTGACCGATAACGCCGGAGTTTCGAGTGGACTTGGCATCGCGGCTTCCTATCCTGACGTGCTCAAGGGACAACAGACGCCTCTTAGCAATTCGCAGAGTTTTGGACCGCTCATCGGCAATCCTTCTCAGTTCGTGGCTCCGCGCGGTCTCACATTCGGGGATGCGGGCAGGAATTTTCTGAATAATCCGCATCGGTTGAACTTTGACTTGGCGCTGCTCAAACATTTCACAATACGCGAGTCCGGCCAACTTGAATTCCGCGCTGAGGCCTTCAACATCTTCAATCACACTGAGTTCCGAATTTACGATCCCGACAATCCGGGCAGCACCGGCAATAACGTTGTTAGTTGTTATGCCGGGCCCGTTTATTCCGCTGGATTCAAAGGCAGCGGAGCCGATTGCGTAACTGGGGCTTCGTTTCTGCACCCACTCGATGCGCATCGGCCTCGCACGATACAGTTTGCTCTCAAGTTAGGCTTTTAGGATATGCAACTATCATGTTCGCAATAAGTACACAGTCGACCCAATGCTATGCGAACTTACTTTTATCGCGCTGCTCTCACCGCGCGCGCGTGAAGAATCTGTTTTTAACATTGATGAGCGCGACGTTGTTAGTTACTACGATGTTTCTGTTGGCGTGTGGAAGCAGTAACAACCTCGGTAATGAGCAGAACAGTAACCAGACACTTGTCGGCAACTGGCAGTTCACAATGGCGCCTCCGCCCGACGGATCATTTGTGGGTGGGCTGCAGGGCGGGTTTCTGCTGCAGGCCAATAACGCAATCACCGGATCGGCAGCTTACGCCGTTTTGTTGCCGTTACTTCCCTACCCCTGCAACAGCGGATCAAGTCAAGTTAGTGGAACGAAGAGCGGCCAGGGCGTATCGCTCACGGCTGTTGCCGGCTCGCAAACTTTTACGCTCAACGGAACACTGAGTTTCGATGGCTCGACGATAGCGGGCCTGTACGCGTCAACTGCGGGTACTGCCGGCGACGGCTCGCCGTGCGGAACCGCCCAATCGGGGCTGCAATGGAGCGCGGTCCTGGTGCCGCCGATTACCGGGCCCATCCAAGGAAACTTTCATAGCACGGGAGGTTTCGCGGGTTTAGCCGAACGAGATTTTGTGGTTTCTGGCGGGCTCTTCCAGGCGGCAAATACCGGAGCGAGCAGCGCGGCCGTTACCGGCAATTTGACCTTTCTGAATACGGCAACAAATCTCAGCGACTATCCTTGCTTTACGTCCGCATTAGTTACTGGTCAGGTTAGCGGCAACATTATCAACCTTCAAATAGTCGGCGCGGACGGGTCGATCGTGGGAGAGATCGGAGAGTTACTGGGCTCGAACGGAGTTACAGGAGTCAATCCGGTTATTGTCACGTCGGCGACAGGAGGAGCGCTTCTTAACGGAGACGCACCTTCTTACATAGTGGCAACCACCTCATGCCCTCAGAGTTCCGGCAGCATACTAACCGTCGCTGATGCTGGAGACTATGGAAACATCTGTCTGGCGGTCGGTAGCATAAGCGCTTGCCAACAACCAATCACGCTGACTCCGTCTGCTCTAACTTTTTCTCCACAAGTGCTGGGCACGCCGCCCGTTGTGCAGACGATCACATTGGCTGACGCTTCGAGCACATTACTGGGCGGTCTCACACTTACATTAACTAACAATAGCGGGGAAGCTAACTTTTCTGAGACGGACACTTGTGGCGTCAACGGCAACCCTTCCATGGGGCAGCCTTTCGATCTGATATCAGGACAACCTTGTATTGTCACGATCACTTTCGCTCCGCTGGAGACCTGCGCGGCCGGGACTCCGCCCTCGCAGTGCCCGTCTCCGCTTACGGCGACGCTAATCGTTACCAGCCCCAGCAATGACATGATCATTACTGTACCAATCACCGGGACGGGAGTTAGCGGAGACGCGGGAGTGGCTCGTTCGATCGATCTTCGTGTGACGGGAGTGCTGCCGAACTTAGGCAATCGTAACTTATCGGATGTGGAGCATCATGCAGAGATCGAGTAACTGTCGACCAGCCTTTCGCGCGAACCGTGCATCGCTGCGGATATGCGGACCGGGGGCGATTGGTCCGCGCGCTTTGCTCGCTTTTGTCGCAATAACAATGATGACGTTGTCTCTCGCGGCGTGTGGCGGGTCTTCTAGTAACTCGCAGGGTTCCGCAACCCTCTCGGGCAACTGGCAGTTCACGCTGACGCCACAGACTGACGGAAATCCAAAAGATCCAACTTTCAACGGTGGCTTAGAGGGCGGTTTTCTGTTGCAGAACGATGGATCGGCGTCCGGACAGGTAGTTTACTCCATCACTTCATCGGCTTCCGCTCCAGGACCTTGTAACAGTGGATCGACTCCGGTTACGGTAACCATCAGCGGCCAGAACGTAACGCTTACGGCAGTTGCGGGCACACAGACTTTTGTACTCTCCGGAACACTGAGCGCAAATGGCTCGGCCATGATGGGCACTTATACCTCTACTGCCGGCACCGCGGCCGATGGTTCGGTTTGCGGATACGCAGAAACGGGATCGTCATGGAGTGCGATTTCTGTTCCGCCAATTACGGGAACCATTGAAGGAAACTTTCACAGCACAGAGCCTGGCACGAGCCTGACGAATCAAGATTTCGCGGTGTCGGGAGTACTTACTCAGGGCGAGAACATCGGAGCGAGTAATGCGACCGTTACCGGTACTTTAAGCTTCATCGATCCGATAACCGAACTTAGCGTCTATCCTTGTTTCTCGGTTGCCTCGGTTAATGGACAGATCAGCGGGAAGTCGGTCATTCTGCAAATCATCGCAACTAATGGAGCAGATATAGGTCAGATCGGCGAACCTACAGGATCGCCGACCAGTGTAAATCCCGTTACTTTCGACTCGGTGCAGGGCGGCTACATTCTCCACGGAGTTGGACCGTCCTACATAGTAGCTACTAGCGCCTGTCCGGGCAATCTTGGCGCCGCCAGTACGGCGGGAGATTCGGGCGATATTTGCCTGGCATTGAACAGCACGACGGCTTGCCAGCAGCCGATCACCCTGACTCCAGCCGTGATAACTTTCCCTGCTCAACCTTTGGAATCGGCGCCGACGACGCAGGCGATCACACTGGCAAACAATTCCAGTGCTTCTCTGAGCGGACTAACATTGAATTTTGCAAATGAAGGCGATAACTCATTCGGCGGCCAAAGCGATTTCAATGGTCTCGCGAGTTATGCGGAGACGGATGCGTGTGGCGCCAACGGAACGCCGTCGCTCGGTCAACCCTTCTCGCTGGCTGTGGGACAGTCCTGTTCGATAACGGTGACTTTTTCTCCGCAGGAAGGTTGCCCATGGCTTCCGTTCGGCGTTCCGCCCTCGATTAACGGGGCGGCTCCGGAGTGGTGCCCACTGCAGCAAAGCGCAGAAGTGTCAGTTACCAGCCCGTCCAGCGCGGATATCGACAAAGTGTTTGCTGTGCCCATCACAGGCACCGGTGTCAGCGCCATTCAGCCTTCGGCTCCCGAGCTCGATTTCGGCGCAGAGGAACAGTACAATCCGCCGGAAGCCAGCCTGCCACAGATGTTGTCGTTCACCAATGTGAGCGGGTACCCTGTGCAGATTCTTGGCCGGGCTTCTTGCGTGAATCCAGTGAAGGGGCAGAACAAGCTTCCACATCCGTTGCTCGCGACCAGCCCGGTGGCGGGTTTGCAAGTGGTGGCCAACGGATCCGGACTCCTCCCCATCAGTGCCGACCCCGGCAACACTGTCTCTTACATCTGCGACAGCGATTCCGGGACCAAACTGCCCAATTTCCAAATCTCGGAAGATACCTGCACCGGGACATTGCTGGCTGCGCAGGCAAGTTGCAGCCTGCAGTTCGCGTACGTGCCGCAGCCGAACAATAACATACTGATACCGAGCGGTGGTCTGGATTATTTTCTGGAACTGAACACGCTGCAGTGCTGGCCTGCCGGTACCCTTCCGTCTCCGTCGAATCCCTGCGAAATCGATAGTGGACGTTTTCCGGTGGAGTTGAAATCGAATGGACCTAGCTCGCTGCGCATGTCTCCCGGCGCGGGACTCGACTTTGGAAACCAGGCGACGGGCAAGACTAGCTCGCCGATGACCATCACACTGCTCAACGACCCGAATCTGACTTACCCGCAATGCACGGCGCAAGATTGTTCGACGGTCACATTCGTCGGCAAGATTCTGGTTAGCGGTAACTACTCTGAGAGCGACGATTGCCCGGCCACGTTGGCTCAGGGCAGCAGTTGCACTCTTACAGTAACCTTTAAACCCGGCAGCGTGGGACTTGACATTGGCCTACTTACTATCAATTACTCCCAAGTGTCAAACTCTGGAGTAGTGACTCTAGGCAACCCCCAATTTGTGTATCTGCGGGGAACGGGGCAGTAACTCGGGCAGGCATGCTCGGGAGTGCGGTAGATTTTTGGACTTATATGAATAAGATAAGGATTAATTCTTGGAGGTCGGCAGTGGCAACTCAACGATGGATTTTTTCTTTTCTGCTAGGGGCGATGCTGTCGGTGCTTGCCGGATGCAGCAGCGGCAGCACGGCGAACGTGCAGAATCCGCCGCCTCCGCCGCCGTCCAAGGTTGCGATTGCTTTTCAGCCCGAGCCCTCGCCTGCGCTTAACGTCGGCTTTTCGGAAAATATTACGGCGGTAGTTACAAACGATCCTAATAATTATGGAGTCGATTGGACGGTGACTTGTCAGAATCCGCCTAATTGTGGCGTTCTCAGTGCGCTGCATACCGCGAGCGGCACAGCGACAACCTATACTGCGCCTTCCGCGATTTCCGGCAACACTATGGGCGTCGAAGTTGTGGCCTTAGCGACTGCGGCGCCGACCGCGAACGTGATAGCTCCGCTTACAGTTTCCACCTTCAACAGCAGCCTCAACGCAGGAACCTACGTTATCCAGGCCCAGGGAGTTGATTCCTCACTAAATCCATACCAGCTCGCGGGCGCCATCGTGCTTGATGGAGCTGGAAATATTACAAACGGCGAGCAAACGAGCAATTACTTCGGATCGCTATCTTTATTGGACACGAATCTCACGGGCAGCTATTTTCTCGGTAACGATGGACGAGGCACAATCACCATCAACACGAACGACAACAACATTGGCGGCAATGGAATTGAGACTTTTGCTTTCGTGTTCCTCAACAACGATGGGCAGAACCCTCGGGCGCTGATTTCGCAAATCGACTTAGGGGCGGCTACTACCGGCGCTTCGGCCACTGGAACTTTGGAGTTACAAAGCAGTTCTGCTACTCTTCCGTCCGGCAGTTATGCCTTCGTGATGGATGGCGCCGCTGTTCAACCGAAGCTGGGCAAGAGTTCACCATACCCAATCGCGTTCGGTGGCATCTTTAACATTGCGTCGGGAAACGTTTCGGGCTTGAGCGATGAAATATACGGAAAAGAACTGACAGAAACTGGCGCGCCAATTTCTTCGACCGCGCTGATCGCCGCTCCCGATTCATTCGGGCGAGTGGTGTTGAATCTGACTGCTGGTTTTGGCTTCCACCAAAATCTAGTCAGTCTTCAGCTTACCGGCTACATCGTCGACGCCAGTCATGTCAGGCTGATTGAGAGCGACTACACCGCCAGCAACACGAATTCGTTTGGATTGACGGGCGGAATCGCCATCGCGCAGACGGTACCGCAGGGCGGCTTTAGCAACGCGACATTGTCGGGCGCGCCCTACGTCTTCGGCGTCACCGGAGTGGACCTCTGTTGCAGCAATACGATTCCGTCGACGTTGACTTCGGCAGGACTGTTTACCGCCGACGGCATTGGCGACTTTACGAGTGGGTTCTCCGATACTTTTCTGCAACTGAATTGCGCCCAACAGACCTGCAAACAAAACGGGATCACCGGCGCCCAGATCAGCCAGTCCTTCACGGGAGGATATTCTGTCGACTCGACTGGCCGTGCCATTTCAACCTCGATCACCTTTGGCGCAGAGCCTAGGCCGGCGTACAACCCTACTTACTATTTTTATCTCACTGGCCTACCGAGCGGGGCGGGGGAACCTGCCGCTCTGGTGCTCGCTGCTGGAGAGGTCAATTACGCATCGTTTGCGATCGGAGTTGCTTACCAGCAATCTGGAAGCGTGGCCTTCAGCGGCGATTACGGCATGAGTTTCACGCAAGAGAATGGCAGCGAGAACGATGGGACGGCCCAGTTCAATGCAAACGGGACAGCCCAAACCTTGTCTGGTTTTGCGGATAGCAGTGTTAACGCGGACCTCCCGAATCTGCCGGACCAAGCCATTGGCGGGACTTTCAATTCCCCGTCCGCGAGCGGTTCTTTTTCGGGCACTCTGCAAAATGCTAACCAAAGCAGCGCATTCAATATAGGGGGAAGCAGCACAGCACTTCCGGTGAATTATTACTTCATTGACCCGGGCCACAGCTTTTGGATTGAAACCGACCTGGTAAGCGCATCGTCGGGCGAGGTGTCATTCGGATACGACGCCGCGCGGACGCCGGTATGCGCCACTTGTCCGTAGCGAGCAACTCGCGATGATATTGCGAACCGACACTGGCGCGCATCGCTAAAGACAGCCCGTTCTCTTAGGGTCAGCATCCATCCTGATGAGAAAAAGGTATAGTGTGACGATGCGTGCGAGACTTGTCGTCCTGTGTTGGATTTTCTTGTGGGTCGCGCCCGCGCTTTTGGGGCAAACTCCGGCAGAGGTTGCGCGTCAATACACGACTGCTCATCAGGCGGAGTTAATTCAACAGTTCAGCGAATTTCTGGCGATACCCAACGTCGCCGCCGATCCTGCGAATCTGAAGCGCAACGCCGACGTCCTCGTCGAGATGCTCAAGAAGCGCGGCGTCGATTCGCGGCTGCTGTCGATCCCGGCATCGCCTTCGATTGTCTACGGAAAAATCGATGTGGCTGGCGCGCAGCATACCATCGTTTTCTATGCGCATTATGACGGGCAGCCGGTGACGCCGTCGGAGTGGGAGGGAGGGTCGCCTTTCACGCCAACGATTCGCGAGGTGAATGGCGAGCAGCGCATTTACGCCCGGTCGGCGGGAGATGACAAGGCGGCCATCTTTGCTCAACTCACCGCGCTCGACGCGCTGCAAGAGGCCAAGATTCCTTTGCGTGCGAATATTCGCTTTGTGTGGGAGGGTGAGGAGGAGGCCGGATCGCCTCATCTGGAGCAGATTCTTGACGCGAACCGCGAATTGGTTCACGGTGACGTTTGGCTGATATGTGACGGGCCCGTGGATCAGAGCGGAAAGCAGACTGTGGTTTTTGGGGCGCGCGGGGACGCGCATCTCGAGATCACTGTCTACGGCCCGCATCATGGGTTGCACAGCGGACACTATGGAAATTGGGCGCCGAATCCGGCCATGATGCTGGCGCAATTGCTGGCTGGAATGAAAGATGAAGACGGGCGCGTTTTAGTGCCGCATTTTTATGACGGAATTGCGCCGCTTACGGCGATGGAACGCGAGGCGCTCGCTCGCGCCCCAGTGAATGATCAGATGTTGATGGGATCATTTTGGCTCGGACATGTCGATGGAGCGGGAAAGCATCTTCTTGAGCTGATCAATCAGCCGTCGTTGAATATCAACGGACTTTCTTCCGGACAGACTGGCGCGCGCGCCACGAACGTGATCCCGCCGACTGCTACGGCCGATCTGGACCTGCGCCTGGTGGTCGGCGTCGATTGGCAAGAGCAACAAAAACACGTGATGGAATTTATTCGGTCGCGCGGATATTTCATTGTGGAAAGTGAGCCGACGCGTGAGGTGCTTACGACTCATGCGAAGGTTGCATTGGTCGTGCGTGATCAGGCCGGATACAACGCTGTGCGCACGCCGATGGATTTACCGATCGCGCAGGAAGTGATTCGAGCCGTCGAGAGTGCGCGTGGCGATGTGGTGCTATTGCCCACGATGGGCGGTAGTGTTCCGCTTGGTGCCATGGAGCGCGCCGCCCAGACGCGGACGATTACTGTACCGATCGCGAATTACGACGACAATCAGCACGCGGCCAATGAGAATCTTCGTCTGCAGAACCTCTGGGATGGCGTGGGAACAATGGCGGCGCTGCTGGAAATGCAGTAGGTGATTCTCGGTCGAACATTGATTTTTTTCGATCGATCACTTGCACACAAAATTGGCGGCATCATTAGTATTGCCGCTTCCCTTATATACAGCTTCTCGCGGGTAGGAACATAAAGGACGCGTGAATGCGACGCCTTCATCTGGCAAGTTGTTGACATAATGTGTCGCGAGAATTCGGTCGGGCGCAACCTCTCGCTCGACCCAATCGACTAGCGGGGAGAGCATGTCGAACACATTTGCGCCGGGGCCTCCTTTGCAGTGGTTCATGCCCGGCACCATGAAGAGCCGGTAAAACTCGCTCGTCTGCTGCCATTCCGGCGATCCGCCGGGAAATTTCACCACGCTATCGAAGTAGTTGATACTGGTCAGCGGCGGCACTTCGGGATCGCTGAAGCCGTGGTACTGGATGAGTTTGCCGCCTCGCGCTTGGAAGGGCTTGAGGTCGGGATCGATCGCATTCAGAACCGCCGCCAGAGTTTGACCCGGGACCACCACCTTGCTCTCGACGTAAGCGGGGTCCGTCGTCCAGTCGAAAGTTTGAAAATTCCAGTTGGGATTGTCGAAGACGAAGTATTGGAAAAACGGGATGCCAATCTGCGCGTGACTGTCGGTTTGCGGCGCGGGCGGCGGCTCCGGCGAAATACTTGACGGCCAGCCATCGATTTCGCCGCCCCGCTCAAACGGTGGATAATAGTCGCGCTTCCCGACTACCCCATTCGGCCCAATCCACAAATGTCGAACCGCTTCGACCTGCTGGGCCGTGAGACAGCTTGGAGGCATTTGCGAGCCAGTGCACTGGAGCGCCGCCGGGTTAAAGTGGCAGCGTCGCGGATCATTGAGCACGCCATCGACTACTCCATCAAGCGCGTCGCAGGCTGCATTGACGGCGTTGCCTAGAAGGGTATCCTGCGTTGTGAAAACTGTGCTGGCGGGATTATTGAACATCTGCCAGACGACCCATAGATTGGCGCCGACATGATGGTGCGTGTAGTGCGCGACGGGATCGCCGGCGACGATGCCGTCGTAATCGTTTGCGTAGCGTTGCGCCTCCATCAAGGCCTGTCGACCGCCGGTTGAGCAACCGGTGAAATAGGAATGCTGCGCATCTTCGCCATAGAAAGCAGACGATATCTGTTTGGCGATGACGGTCATCAGATGGATCGAGCGATATCCGAAATCGATTATTTTTTCCGGGTGTCCAAGCGCAAAGGATCCATCATCGTTGGAAGACCCCATGTGGCCGGTGTCGGTGCCGACGGTCGCGTATCCCAGGAACACGCCCGGCGCGATTGCGGAGTAAGGGATCGATCCCGCATAGCCGCCGTTTCCGACACCCTCGAACCTTTCATTCCAGGTTGAGGACGGCATCCACACTTCGATTCCGATCGACGAATCGCTAGTTGGAGTGAGAGTGGCTGCCACGCGACAGAATGCGGGCATGTTCTGGAAGACCTCGCCATCGGGCGCGGTATAGTTGCCTGCGGGGATCGACTGGGCTGCCGTGATGGTGGTGTGCGACAGCTTGAGGGAGGCTAGATTGTCGCATGTTACCGCCGCCGCATGATCGGCGGCTAACGCGGCAGGGAGAGTACCAGCAATAAAGATAAGCGCCACGCATCTCGTAAGTCGGAACATACTCCCTCGTCCTTCTTTGACCACATCATTATAGATTCATTTCAAACGAACCTGGCACACTGCAATTTGTTGCACTGCCTCATGCAGAAAAATGCTTTCGCGAACAATTAATTCGCCGACGCAGCGAGTCTTTCATCCAACTTAGGGGTTATGACGAACTGGAGACAGTAGGTGCATCGCCTCCCTTTGGCGTCGCTCACCTCGTCCACCCGCCAATTCCTGAACCAGGAGAATCGCTATGAAATCCAACCCCAGGGTTTTGTTACTTCTCGCCGCCACGCTCGTGGCAAACGCCGCTCACGCTCAATACAGCAACACTCCGTTTAAGCATGTCATCGTGATTTTTCAGGAAAACCGCTCGCCAGACAATCTCTTTCAGGGATTATGCACCGCCAACGGCGGTGTACCTGGATGCAGCGCAACCGGCGCGGGGGGAACTTACGATATCGCATCGACTTATGTGAATGCCGATGGACAGACCGTTCCACTTACTCCCGTCGGACTTGCCACTAACTTCGATCTCGACCACAGTCACGGAGGGCCGAAGCTCAACGGAACCATCAGCGGATGGGATTTCGAGTACGAAAACCAGGGAATCAGTGGCAAGCCGGCGGCCAACGTTCCAACCGACTGCGGTGCCAATGTCTTTGGCTGCGTGGTTCCGGCCAACAACTATTCTCAATTCATGTACGTATATAACTCGCCTGTAACTAATGGTAATGGCAGCAAAGGTGGCGTTCTCGATCCATATGTCATCTTAGCGACGACTTATGGTTGGACTAACCGGATGTTTCAGACCAACCAAGGCCCGAGTTATCCGGCGCATCAGTTTATTTTTGGCGCTACCTCGGCGCCGACTGTAGCAGATGATGCACTGGGCGTTTTTGTAGCGGAGAATAGCGATACTAATTATGGCTGCGGCTCGGGAGAATCCGTCCAACTAATTCGCCCGAACGGGAACGGTGCGCCGCCTTATGGCACGGAAACTCCCGGCGATGAAATCGCGGAATGCTTCACTCGTAATGCCATGGATTACCTGTTGAGTCAGCCCAGCCCTAAAATCACCTGGACCTACTACGCGCAAGGGCAGAGCAGTCTATGGGTCGCGCCGAATTCGCTCTCGAATATTTGCATCCCGGTAAACGGTCTATGCACCGGACCCGACTGGACAAAAGGGGAATCGAACGGTTACGTCGACACGGTGCCACCCGATGTTTTGAATGACATTGCTAACTGCGCCCTTTCGCAGGTAAGTTGGGTAACTCCAGCGGGTCAGTATTCGGACCATCCGATCAACAGCGGCCAGGGGCCGTCGTGGGTCGCGGCTATTGTCAATGCAATCGGAAACAACACGAATTGCGATGACGGCACTGGCTACTGGAAAGACACCGCCATCTTCATTACCTGGGACGATTGGGGAGGTTGGTATGACCACGTGCAACCGGTGTTCCAGACCGGCGCGAACCAGAACGACTATCAACTGGGCTTTCGTGTGCCGCTGGTGGTGGTTTCGGCTTACTCGGCTAAGGTCGGATACATCAGCAACCTGAAATATGATTTTGGCAGCATCTTAAAGGGAATCGAGGGTATCTTTGGCCTCGGCAGTCTCGGATTTGCTGACGCTCGAGCGACCAATGACCTCCACGACTTTTTTAACTTCCATCACGCTCCATCGAAGTACACGACGATTCAGGCTCCGCTGGAGGGAAGCTTCTTTATCAAGAATGACAGCGTTGAGGTGGCGCCGCCGGATAGCGATTAGGGGCGGCAAACAACAGATTTAGAGTGATGGATACGAGTTGTGCATGGTTGGATGTTGCCCCATATTGCGAGGTGTGCCTGCCCATTTCAGGCATTTCCGCCAATTGCGTCGAGATCGGCAACCAGTTCAGATGGAATTTGAAGCATCGAAGCCTGAAGGTTCTCGCGAAGATGCTTGATGGAAGATGTTCCTGGGATCACCAGGATATTGGGCGATCGCTGGAGAAGCCAAGCTAGCGCAACCTGCATGGGCGTGGCGCCGAGGCGCGTAGCGACATCCGACAAGGTAGTCGACTGGAGTGGAGTGAACCCGCCGAGGGGAAAGAATGGCACGTAGGCGATGCCGTCGCGAGCAAGATCGGCTACGAGTGCATCATCGGTTCGATGCGCAAGGTTGTATTGGTTCTGTACGCAGACGATTGGAGCGATCTGTCGGGCTTCCGCGATTTGCGCGGGCGTGACGTTGCTGAGCCCGATATGACGCACCAAACCTTTTTGCTGAAGTTCGGCTAGAACTGTAAGCGGTGCCTCCATAGACCCCTCGGCGGGTTCATGGATGCTAAACATGCTGCGCAGGTTGACCACATCGAGCACATCCAGTCCCAGATTGCGGAGGTTGTCGTGAACCGCTGCGGTCAGTTCTTCGCGTGAAAAAGCCGGAATCCAGGATCCATCCTCACCGCGGCGGACGCTGACTTTGGTGACGATCACTAGATCGTCAGGATAGGGATGCAGCGCCTTTTTTATGATCTGATTCGTAACATGCGGACCATAAAAATCGGACGTGTCGATGTGGTTCACGCCGCTTGCGACGGCCTTTCGCAGAAGAGCGATCGCTCCGTCGACGTCTCGCGGAGGTCCCCATACTAACTTGTTGCCATCTCGCCCTGCGAGTTGCATGGCACCGTAACCCATGCGGTTCACCGTCAGCGATGTGCCTGGCAGCGTGAAACTGCCGGCCAGATCAATCTGTTCCATCATTCTGTTCCTCCTGGAGCTGTTCGTAATCGCTCACGCGTTAGCCGCGCAGGACGGCGGCGTCCGCGGCGTATTCAAAGTATTTCATCGCATTCAGATCCACTATGAGCCCAGGACCTGTTGGCCGCCATCCCAGGCGTTGCCGCGTCAGCGCGCTGGAAGCCGGAATGTCGGCACCCACGAACGCTGCGAGCCAACCAAAGTGCTCGCCTGCCTCCTCGGGAGACCTGGAGACGACCGGCATTTTCAGGCCGTGGCCGATTGCCTCCGCGATCTCTCGCAGCGGCACGCCCTCTTCTGCAACCGCGTTATAACGGGCTCCCGCGGCCATTTTTTCAGCCCCCTTTTCAAGCGCCAACCTGTAGAGACGAGCGGCATCGAGTATGTGCACCGCTGGCCATCGGTTGAGCCCGTCGCCGACATACGCCGAGACACCCTTCTCGCGGGCCACAGCAATTAGGTAGGTGACAAGGCCTTGCTTGACTGGGTCGTGGACCTGCGGAAGGCGCATCACTGAAACGCGCACGCCCTTCGCTGCCACTGAAGCTGCTGCTTCCTCCGAAGCTACGCGCGGCATCGGAGAACTTGGCGCATCGTCCTCGGTAGAGAGGCGGCCCGGCGTAAAGGCGGCTGCGGTCCCGGAGGTGACGATCAAGGGGCGATTGGAGCCAGCGAGCGCGGAGCCGAGTGCCTCAACGGCTCGGCAGTCTATCTCGCAGACTTCCTGAAATCTCGAAAAGTCATGGATGAAAGCGGTGTGGATCACACCCTCGCAGGCGGCAGCCCCGCTGCGCAGGCTGTCCAGGTCTTCAACGTCGCCCCGATGGACTTTGACATGGGCGCCAGCGGCGGTAAGCAACTTGGCGCCCGCATCCGAGCGCGCAAGACCCAGCACCTGATGACCAGCGTCAATCAGTTCTTGGACGACTGCCGTACCAATGGAGCCTGTAGCGCCAGTAACAAAAATACGCATATTTTTATCTCCTAAGCAATTTGTGGTTCGGTTGATAGGGACGACGATAAGGACGACGATAGAGACGAAGCGTTCACCCGACGTGCAAGGCGAGTCGAAACCTTCGCCGTGATCTTCCTCGTGATAGATCGCCATTCGCGGGTGGAAGTGGGCAGAGCGTCGGTCTCAATCAGCTCCTGCAGCCAGTCTTCTGCTGAGATCTCCGCCTGTTCTGACCCGAACGCCTTGGTGACGACGTTGAAGAATGCCGACAACTCTCGCTCCGCCATCGTTACGAGGTCGGGGCAAGGAGGGTTGAAATTCTTGGATGGTTGATAACGAGCGAGTGGATTCATGTATTCTCACCTCTCGAAGCGGGAACAACCTGTTGACAGGCTGCCAGGTTCTGACTAAAACGGAGAGTGTCTCCGAATCAGTAGTATATGATAACCGGAGACTATCTCCGGTTGCAATTTTTCTTATGCCGACCAAAAACCAGAAAATCGCCCCGCGAAAGCCGCGCACTGACGCGCAGCGGAACCGCGAGCGCATTCTGGAGGTCGCGAAGGAGGCGTTTACGCGGTCCGGCGCGAACGCCAGCCTTGACGACATCGCCAAAGAAGCAGGTGTGGGAGCGGGAACTCTGTATCGCCACTTTCCTACACGCGATGCACTGATCGAAGCTGTCTATCGGACTGAAGTGGAAAAGCTCGCGGCGGCACAGCGGAAATTTTCCGACGCCATGCCCCCGGTTGAAGCGTTGCGAGCCTGGATGCTTTTGTTCGTAGATTACATCGCAACCAAGCAGATCATCGCCCCTGCACTGAACACGCTCGTCGGTGGCCCCTCGAAGCTGTATGAGGGCTCACGCAGTCAGATCCAGGGAGCGATTGATTCGTTGGTGAAGCGCGCCATCAAGAGCCGCGACATTCGTAGAGATCTGGAGCCATTCGATCTACTCCGGGCGCTGATCGGCGTCTCCCACGTGGCGTCCGGCCCGGACTGGCAGCAAAGCGCAAGGAGACTGGTGGACATCCTCATCACGGGTTCGCGGCCAATCAAATAGACGCGAGCGCAGGCTTCGTAGGTCGGGATGACGGGCAAGCCGGCAGTGATTGGCGCATGTGGTTTTCGACGGCGGCCGAGATCACTTGCTCATGCGCGTGATCGGTATTGATCGAAGCTGACTCGCCGGATACCAATAAGTTGAGTCATCCTCCCGGGTGAAGAACCTTATGCCGGCTGACATCGTCGCCATCGCCGCTCCTCAGACTGCGAAAGACGATCGTCGATACGATGGTTAGTATCCCGAGAGCGATGAGAGCTTTATGGATTCCCTGAATCATTTCGGTCGGATTGGAGTGTGTGCTGGGAACGAAAAACGCCGTAGCTAGCCCCGCCGCGGCTACGCCGAAGCTGATCGACATCTGCTGCATGGTGCTTGCGATGGAACTGGCGCTGCTGGCGTCTTTTTCCTCGATGTCAGCGAATACAAGAGTATTCATGCTCGTGTATTGCAGCGATGTGAATGCTCCATACAGGAAGGCCTGCAGCACGATGGCCCAAACCGGTGTTCGCACACCGATCGTTGCAAACACCATCAGAAGAACACCGAGAATTAGCGTGTTGGAGATGAGGACGCCACGATACCCGATACGGCTCAGAAGTCGTGGCATGATCGCTTTCATGCTCATGGAGGCGATTGCCTGGGGCATGACGAGCAGACCGGACTGGATCGGAGTGTAGCCCAGGCCTACCTGATAGAGGAGCGGGAGGAGAAATGGCACTCCGCCGATTCCGAGACGAGTGAAGAAGCTGCCGCTCACTGCGGCGCGAAAGGTGCGAATGCTAAATAACCTGAGCTTGAGCAAAGGGAATTGAAGACTACTCGCGTGAATTCCGTACCCGGCAAGCAAGGCAATGGATAGTACCAGTAGCCCTGACATCTCCAGCGGGCTCAGAGTATGCTCGCCGAATATCTCCAGCACGTAAGAAAGTAAGGCGACCCCGGAACCGAAGAGGATGAGCCCGACGACATCGAGCGGAGGGGTCTGCTCTTCGCGGTAGTCGGGCAAATGCAGATAAACCAGAATCAAACCCGCCAGTCCAATTGGAATATTAAGGAAGAAAATGACGCGCCAGTGAAGATACCCGACGATGAGGCCGCCGGCGATGGGTCCGAGCATGGGCGCCACCAGGGCTGGTATAGAAACAAAGCTCATGGTGCGCAGAAGATCTGACTTGGCAAATGTTCGCACCAGAGTGAGGCGGCCCACCGGCACCATCATCGCGCCGCCGCAACCTTGCAGGATGCGGCAAGCGACCAGCAAATGGATGTTGGTTGATATTCCGCACAAAAAGGACCCGAGGGTGAATAGACCAATCGCAGATGCGAATACACGACGAGTGCCGAACCGGTCCGCCATCCAGCCACTGATTGGGATGAAGACCGCCAGGCTGAGCGTATAGCTCGCCAGCACCGCCTTCATGCTTAGGGGAGCGACGCCGAGGGCGGAAGAGATGGCAGGAACGGCGGTATTGAGAATCGTCGTATCCAGCGACTCCATGAAAAACGCGACAGCAACGAGCCACGGTAGGAGCCGTTTGGAGGCCTCTGAGGGACTGGATGAAGATGGAGGAACGATCAACGGGCCGGCTGGGTTCATACGTAGGAAACTGCGGGAGGCTTCTCCACCTCGAACATGGTAACTGATGTGTCCGACCCAAGGTTCTTATGTGCGGGTGTTCCGCTAACAGCGAACCCCGGTTAGTTGGACAACGGCAGGCTATCCATAAACGGGCTTCGAGACCCATTACCCTCCAACAGATCACCGTACCGAATCACGCGGGGGAGGCTGTCAGTATGGTGCATCGGAAGACATCGAAACGCTCGAAAGCCAGAACATGAGGCGTACCGGCAAGCAGGTTGTGTGCTCGGCGAACATCTGCGAATGGCAGCACGGTTCCCACATTCAGTATAAGCAGCAAACCAGTTGCAGACGTTATTCTGTAGTGTGACTGAAAGACCAGACATACTTTCCAAGCCCCTGCTTCGCAAGGGATTTCTTCGATCGTTTGTTCGATGGCTTGCCATCGGTGTGGTACTTGTTTGGTCGCTTGCCGTGCTGATCCTCGTGGCCAGCCGGTGGATCGACCCACC
>PKXQ01000157.1 GCA_003132405.1 Acidobacteriaceae bacterium
ACGCCTGATTTCAATAGTTATGGTTTCGGTGCTTTATTGTTGCCGCCGCTGCACCACCATTTGGGGGCGAAGGTGTTTAGGTTACCCTGTACAAGAAGTATCCAACAAAAAAAAACACCAACGAGAAAATACGCTGCGACTTCCCCCCAAAACACTCTCGGTTTTGTTTCGCGGTAGACCCAGCCGCTAAAACGAACCCAAACTTTGCCCGTATATGCAAAAAATGCAGCCCCAGAAATTGAGATGAGGCCGACCGTCAAAAAAACATTCGGCGGTGTTAGAAGTGACAAACTAGGCATGAACAATGCCCTCCATTTCCTTTCTCCCTCCATGAGAAAGATTACACTGGCCTGTCATTCTTGGGCGGTAGTTGGCGTAACATCGCGATTACACTCGTTGACTACATGAGCGGGCGCTCTGCTTGATACGAGTTGAAAGGTCGGTCGGCAATGACGAAGGTGCTGGCAGTAATTTCGATACGGACGGGAACCCACATCCTTCAAAGAGGCTATCGTTACGGGGATGTCCGTGAAACTAGGCTCGCTGGGCCATGGCTTTTTGTTTTGCCGGAGGCTTCTTGGAGTAACTTGTTACTACGCCGGCCTGATCGACCTGGGACTGGATTTCGAGCACATCATTCCAAAACGAGCTCGCAGGGTCGTTTGTTGAGACGCCGATCTGGCCAGCCTGCGGAGAATTTCCTTCTCCCACCCAGGCGACTTGAAACTGTTCTCGCTTGTTGGAGCGGGAGAGAGAAACACTGCTGGCCATCTGAAGTTTGCCCCGGATGCCTTTCAACAGCGCTCCTGACCGGCTAACGTTTATGGTCATCACGTCCTGGTCCAGAGGCAGGCCATTAACGTCGGTCGCAGTGAGTCCGACAGGCAAGGTTATGTCGAGTCGCCTATCCTGACGCTCGATCTTGAACTGTCGCATCAGGTTCGGGAAATCTTTAACAATTTCTCTGGGGTTTGGTCAGACGTAATTCAGGCACGCGTCAGCAGAGCGGCAGGTTGATATAGATTGCGCTCATCCCATGAAAGTCGTGATCATGATGAGGTCACATCCGTTTATTAGAGGGTTCAGAAAAAGGGGTTCAGTTTTTGCGCGCTCGGGCGGCCGCGGCTTTCTTTAGCTTGGGGATGAAGTGCTCGACCCGGTTGCGTCCATTCTCTTTGGCGGCGTAAAGGCCGGCGTCAGCCTGATTCAACAATGCTTCCAGGTCGTTTTTTCCATCGCTCGCAGAAATGGCGACGGCGACTCCCATGCTCATGGTGATGAGTTTTTCTTCTCCGGAACAAGCCACGGGCGCGCGAGCGATGATGTCGCGCAGTTCATTGGCGCGCTGCATGGCGTTGGGCAAATCGCAGTTGGGCAGAACCATCAGAAATTCTTTCCCGCCATAGCGCCCCACGCCGTCGTAGACGCGGAGTTGCTCGCGCAAGCGGCTGCCGACTTCGCGCAGCGCTTCGTCGCCAAAAAGATGGCCGAGCGTGTCATTTACTTTCTTGAAATGGTCGATGTCGCCCAAAATCACGCCTACGGGCGAATGCTCGCGCCGCGCGCGCTCCAGTTCGCGGCCTAGCATGGCAACAATCTCGCCTCGATTCATCAAGCCGGTGAGGCTGTCATGAGTGGCGGCGTGGCGCATGGATTCGCGGGCGGTGACGAGCTCCTCCTGCAGATCGAGGATGCGCTTGCCGACCAGCAGCCGGGCTTTTAGTTCCATCTCGTCGAAGGGCTTGACCAGATAATCGTCGGCGCCCGCTTTCATGGCCTCGAGCATATTCTGGCGACCCTCTTTGCTGGTTAGCAAAATGACGTAGACGTAGGGGCCCGACGACCGCGCGCTGCGGATACGTCGGCAGAGTTCGACGCCATCAATATCTGGAAGCACCCAATCGAGCAGCGCGAGCTTGGGAGAATCCGGCTGCTCGAGAATTTTCCAGGCGTCCGACCCGCTCTCGGCCAATGTGACGCCGAAACCCCAGCTGCGCAGCTGGTCTCCAATCAATTTGCGATAGACGGCCGAATCATCGACCACCAAGGCCTGCATCAGGCTGAATCCTGCGTCCTCTGCTGCGCGAAAGAACGAAGGGTCGCTCAATCACACCTCCTAGGCGGATGACTTGATGGGATCGTAACCCATCCATCATAAGGCCAAGGATGTGCTTATAGGGCGGTCAAATAGAGAAACCCGTGCTTTCAGAGGTACGTCTGGAAGAATCGGCGGCACCCGGCAAAGGCTTTAACCCCGCAGGTTTGCCGCGGTTGCGGGATAAGACTGCGGGTTGACCGATTCTCCGCCAGCGGCCTAACATAGCGCCGACGGCACTGAGGCCTCAGGAATGATCGGCCAGACAGTCTCCCACTATCACATAGTGGGGAAGCTCGGCGGTGGTGGCATGGGCGTGGTGTATGAGGCGGAAGACACGCGTCTTGCCCGCCATGTTGCGCTCAAGTTTATTCCTGAGGAGATGGTGCACGACCGCAAGTCGCTCGACCGCTTTATGCGCGAGGCGCGCGCCGCTTCCCAGTTGAACCATCCCGGCATCTGCACCATCCACGATATCGACGACAACGCGGGACATCCTTTTATCGTGATGGAGAAGCTCGAAGGGGTGAGCCTGAAAGAGCGGATACGCGGCAAGTCGTTAGAGGTGGACGACGTTCTCGACATAGGGATTCAGGTGGCGGATGCGTTGGCGGCTTCGCATGCGAAGGGAATCATTCATCGAGACATCAAGCCGGCAAATATTTTTGTGGCGCAGAGTGGGCAGACCAAGATTCTCGATTTCGGATTGGCGAAGTCGGCCCGGGAGCCAGGGTCGAGCGAGGCCGCGCTGGAAGATTCGCTCACCGCCATGGGAGTGATTCCCGGGACGGCGGTTTATATGTCGCCGGAGCAGGCGCGTGGCGAGGAGTTGGATCCGCGTAGCGACCTGTTTTCGCTCGGCGTGGTGCTCTATGAAATGTCGACCGGCAAGAAACCTTTTGCCACCGGCAACGTGATTACCACGCTGGATGCGGTGCTGAATCAGAAGCCGGTTTCGCCGCTTAGCCTCAATCCAGCGCTGCCACCGGATCTTGAGGGAATTATTGGCCGCGCGATGGAGAAAGATCGCGGGCACCGTTATCCGAATGCGCTGGCGATGAAGGGCGATCTGCAATCGCTGCGCAGGGAAACAGAGTCGGGAATGACGAAAAGTGGCATGCGGAGGCCAGTGTTGCCGTATCGCATCGCCACCAGCACGTTTAAAGCGACGAGCAAATTTTCGAGTTATCTTCTGTTGGGAGTCAGTGCACTCC
The DNA here is from genome assembly GCA_003132405.1 of Acidobacteriaceae bacterium. GTDB lineage: Bacteria > Acidobacteriota > Terriglobia > Terriglobales > Acidobacteriaceae > Acidiflorens. The sequence goes on from PKXQ01000157.1 coordinate 3,310, forward strand.
TGCTTACGGTGTTGGTCGCGGTGGGTGCGTGGTGGCTCCAAGAGCGGCGCTTGGCGGGAGCAGCCGCTCCCAAGAATACGATTGCCGTGCTGCCGCTGCAGAACATGAATGGCGACATCAGCGTGGAATTTCTTCGCTTCGCCCTGGCAGATGAAATTGCCAACACGCTAACCTACACACGAACGCTCGACGTGCGGCCGTCGGCGATCACGCGCAAGTTTGTGGGGAATGATGTCAATCCGCAGCAAGCGGGCAAGGAAGTGCACGTCGCCAACGTTCTTACCGGACACTTTTTGAAGCAGGGTGACCGGCTGATGATTACGCTGGAGGCCATTCAGGTGGAGGGGAACAAGTTGGTGTGGCAGACGAACATGACCGCGCCGGCTCAGGACCTGATTGCCTTGCAGGCGCAAATGGCGGCGCGAATACGGCAGGAGTTATTGCCGGCGATTGGCGTGGCCGGCGGCTTCCTCGATACCGGGACGCGTCCGAAAAATGCCGAGGCTTACGATCTCTATCTACATAGCCTGGCGCTGCCCCATGATCCTGGACCTAATAAGGATGCTATCGCGGTGCTGGAACATGTAGTCGAAGTGGATCCCACTTACGCCCCGGCTTGGGAGCAACTAGGTTGGCGTTGTTACTTTGACGCGGACTATTCGGATGGCGGCGAGCCCATGTTCCAGCGCTCTAACAAAGCGTATGAGCGCGCCATCGAACTGGATCCGAATCGCCTTTTTGCTGCCGGACATTTGATCACGAATCGAGTGGAGCGAGGAGAATTGGGCAAGGCTTATCAAGAAGCGCAGGCGATGGTGAAGCGTCGTCCGGAGAGCGCGGAGGCTCATTTCACGATGAGCTTTGTCTATCGTTACGCGGGCATGTTGGAACAAGCGACGAGTGAATGCAACACCGCGCTGGCGCTTGACCCGGGGAACTACGCGTTTCGTTCCTGCGCATGGGCCTTCATGGAGTTGGGAAGGACGGAGCGGGCGCGGGATTTCGTGCGGCTTGATGCGGGCTCGGAGTGGGCGGCATATGTGACGCCATCTCTTCTCTTACGCGAAGGCAGGGTGCAGGAGGCGCGCGAAATGGTGAAGCGCATGCCGACAACGCCGCGCTACCATCGCGATCTGCTGGAGGCTTGTCTCGGATTGCGCCCGGCAACGGAGTTAGATCGGATGGCGCAGGAAGCGGAAACAAGTTTGCCAGCGGAGCCAGATCCGGAGACGTGGTATTACCAGGGGTCGCTTTTCGCCTACTGCGGAAAGAGGCAGGCGGCGCTGCATTTGCTGCAGAGCGCGGTGGAGCAGAATTATTGCGCGCACGAGAATCTGCTGGTCGACCCACTGCTGGCCAAGCTTCGAACAGATACAGCGTTTGACAAAGTGTTGACCGCGGCGGGCGCTTGCCAGCAAGCAGTGCAATCTTACACGGACGCGCCGGCTCAATAAAAGATGTGGATGAAATGTTAGAAGGGCAGCGGGAAGCTGATACAATCCCGCTTGTCAAAATGGTTTTCTCCCGCTATTTACTCCCGCAACAAATCTCCCAATGAGGATTCGCACGATGAGGCGATTAGTTCTTGCAACCGACCGGTCGGTTTGTTACGCTAAGTCTTGGATTATCGCGGAGGTAGGGGTCCTTCGACTGCGCTAAGGATGACAACAAAAATTCATCCCGTTCGCTCCGGATGACGTAGATTTCAACAAACACACAGTACACGACCTTGGGAGTCGCTATGACGGATAAGAAGAGCGCGCCAATTTCAGGCGCGACAAAGGTTGAGAAAAAGACGATGACGGGGGCGGGCATTCTCTGGGAGTGCCTGGAGCGGGAAGGTGTGCGGGTGGTGTTTGGCTATCCGGGCGGAGCGATTCTGCCGGCTTATGACGCGCTGAAGCACAGCAAGATTCATCATGTGTTAGTGCGGCATGAGCAGGGAGCCACGCATATGGCGGATGGCTATGCGCGCGCGAGCGGCGAGGTGGGAGTGGCGGTCGCGACGTCGGGGCCCGGCGCGACCAACATGGTCACAGGCATTGCTACGGCGATGCTCGATTCGATTCCGATCGTCTGCATCACGGGGCAGGTGGGGAGCAAGCTGATTGGGTCGGACGCATTTCAGGAGACGGATATCACGGGCGTGACGCTCCCGATCACGAAACACAATTATCTGGTTACGCATGCGTCCGAAGTCGCGCAGACGATCCGCGAGGCGTTTTATGTGGCGAAGTCGGGGCGGCCTGGGCCGGTGCTGGTCGATATAACTAAGGATGCGCAGCAGGGGACGTGCGAGTTTGACTGGGAGGCTGCGAAGCCGCAACTTCCGGGATATCGGCCCGATCTGTCGCCGGCTCCGAAGGAATACGCGCAGGCTCTGGAGTTGATCCACAACTCGAAGCGGCCGGTGATTCTTGGCGGGCACGGCATCATTGTTTCGGGAGCAATGCGCGAGGTGCGGGATTTTGCCGAACGCGCGGGGATTCCGGTGGCAATGACATTGCTCGGTCTGGGCGCGTTTCCGGCGTCGCATCCGCTGAATCTCGGGATGATGGGCATGCACGGCGAAGCGTGGGTGAATCACACGATTCAGGAAGCGGACCTGCTGCTTGCGTTTGGCATGCGCTTTGATGACCGCGTCACGGGGAATCTGAAAACCTACGCGACTAACGCCAAGAAGATTCATATCGAGATTGATCCGGCGGAGATTAATAAGAACGTGAAGGTGGACGTGCCGCTGGTCGGCGATTTGCGTGAGGTGCTGCTGGAACTGATGCCGAAGGTGGAGTCGATCGATCGCAGCGACTGGCTGGATTCGATTGACAAGCTCAAGGGCGATGCGGCCGTGCGCGACATTCAGAATCTGCCCGACAGCGGCCATCTTTACGCGGCGCATGTGATCAACGATTTGTGGCGACAGACGCGGGACGGCAAAACGATCGTCGTCACCGACGTCGGGCAGCACCAGATGTGGGAGGCGCAGTATTACAAGCACGAACATCCGCGAACGCTGATTACTTCGGGCGGCTTGGGGACGATGGGCTTCGCGCTGCCGGCGGCGATTGGGGCGAAGGTCGCGTGCCCGGATGCGGAGGTGTGGGTGGTGGTGGGCGACGGCGGATTCCAGATGACCATGTGTGAACTGGCCACGCTGGTGCAGGAGAATCTGAAGATTCACATTGCCATCATTAACAATGGATTTCTCGGGATGGTGCGGCAGTGGCAGGAATTTTTCTATGACCGGAATTATGCGGCCACACCGTTGCTCAATCCGGATTTTGCGAAGCTCGCGGAGGCTTACGGGATTCGGAGCATGACCATCTCGAAGCGGTCGGAGGTGGTGCCGGCGGTCGAATCGGCACGCCACCATGATGGCCCGGTGCTGATTAATTTTAAGGTGGAGCAGGAAGACACGGTGTATCCAATGGTGGCGGCCGGTGCGGCGCTGCACGATATGATCCGGCGTCCGAGTCCGATTGTGGAGACAGCGGAGGATGAGTGAACATGCTCTTAGCTTTTGGCTTTTCGTTAAGAGCCAAGAGCTAAAAGCCAACAGCCAACGGCGGTCACAAAATTATGCTGAATACTTTCATGGTGTATGTCGAGAACAAGCCCGGAGTACTTACGCGGGTGGCTTCGCTGTTTCGGCGGCGTGCTTTCAATATTGATTCGCTGACGGTGGGACGGACGGAGAAGCCGGAAGTGTCGCGCATGACGATTACCGTCGACGCAGATCATGATCAGGCGAAGCGCATTGAAGCGAATTTATACAAACTGGTAAACGTGCTGCTGGTCGAAAACATCACCAATCAGCCTGCGATTGTTCGGGATTTGGCCATGATCCGGGTGGCTGCGGCGCACGAGGCGCGGTCGCATGTGCTGCAATTGGCGAGCGTGTTTCGGGCGCGCGTGGTCGATGTCGCTCCCGAATCGTTGACCATCGAAATTACTGGCGCCGAGGATAAGATCGACGGACTGCTCGAATTGCTGCGTCCTTATGGGATCTTGGAGATGGTGCGAACCGGCATCGTCGCCATGCGGCGGGGAAGCAAGTCGGGCGAGGCGTCGGCCCTGACGGAATATGCCGCTGCGGATACCGGCGCTGCGAATGATGATGTTTCTTACTCCGTTTAAGTGAAGTCTGTTTTCAAGCGCCAGGTCGATGCGGCGGTCTGCGGCCTGGCGGCCAATAAGAGTAGTACCCTCAGCAAACTGCAGCGCTGAAGTGCTGCGCCAGCCAAAATCTAGAGCCACTTCGTTTTCCCACCCTTAATCCCAGCTTTGACGTCTTGTCCTCCCCAATAATGTAGTTCCGCGAACGGGAGAACTGCGGCGGGCACGTCTCTTCGAAAGTGACGAAGAGACGAAGTGCGCGGCCGCGAGGTCCCCCAAATACTCTTACGCAAACTGCTATTTCGGGCTCAAGCAGTCGGAGGGCGGCGCCGATGGAGAGGGTACATCGCTATGAATGATTCCGACGACATTGTCAAAGAGTTTCTGGTCGAGAGCTATGAGAACCTCGACCGCCTGGATCGCGACCTGATCACCCTGGAGAAACATCCCCAAGACCGGGAAATTCTGGGAAGCGTATTCCGAACGATCCACACCATTAAAGGCACCTCGGGCTTCCTAGACTTCGACAAACTCGGGGCGGTGGCCCATGTGGGCGAGAGCCTGCTCGGCCGGCTGCGCGATGGGCAACTCGAACTGGATCGCGAGATCACGAGCGGGCTGCTGGCAATGGTCGATGCCGTCCGGCAGATGTTGGCAAGCATAGAAGCAAGCGGCGTCGAGGGCGAGCGCGACGACACCAAACTGATCGCACGGCTGACGCGGCTACAGCAGGCTCCGGAGGCGGCGGGCAAAGACGCGCCGGAGGGGAAGGCGCCGGAAGCTGGGGGCGCGGCAGTGGAAGGAGCGTCCGCAACAGGAGCGTCGGCAGCAGAAGCGTTCGAGGGCAGAGCGTCCGGCGGCAATGGCGCGAGTGGGGGAGAGGTTGCGGGCGGCGGGATCCAGACGAAGCCGGTCAAGGCAAGCAAGGCGAAGCCGAGCGCGGCGAAGAGCGCGGTGAAGGCCATTTCTACTAAGGCCGATGGTCGGGATACGGAGAAGCCCATGGCGGAGACGAGCGGGATGACGGTCGAAGAAGCAAGACCAGCGGACGCAGCGGAAGCCCAGCGAGCGCAAGGGGCCGCAGGCGGACCGAGCGCCAGCGGCAGCACCATACGGCTGGACGTGATCTTACTCGATCACCTGATGAACCTGGTGGGGGAACTGGTGCTGGCGCGCAACCAGATTCTGCAGTGTGCCAACCGCACCGAAGAGAGCACGCTCGGGGCCGCCAGCCAGCGGCTCAACCTGATCACCACCGAACTGCAGGGTGGAGTGATGAAGACGCGGATGCAGCCGATTGGCAACATCTGGAGCAAGTTTCCGCGAACGGTGCGCGACCTGGCGCTCGATTGCGGCAAGCAGGTGCGGGTCGAAATGGAAGGGCAGGAGACGGAACTGGACAAGACCCTGATCGAGGCCATTAAGGATCCGCTGACCCATCTGGTGAGAAACTCGGTCGACCATGGCATCGAAACGCCCGAGGTGCGGCAGGCGGCGGGAAAGAGCCCGGAGGGGCGTCTCGGGCTGCGCGCTTTTCATGAGGGGGGACAGGTCAATATCGAGATCTCGGACGATGGGGCGGGGCTCGATCAGGAGAGGATTCGCAACAAGGCGGTGCAGAAGGGATTGATCTCGGCCGACCAGGCCAGCCGCTTGACGGATCGCGAGATCGTGAACCTGGTATTCCTGCCGGGCTTCTCGACCGCCGAGAAGATCACGAACGTGTCCGGCCGCGGCGTGGGCATGGACGTGGTCAAGACCCACATTGAAAAGATTGGCGGCACCGTCGACCTGCAATCGAAGCGCGGCGAGGGGGTGCTGGTGCGCATGAAGATTCCGCTGACCCTCGCCATTATTCCCGCGCTGATTGTGACCAGCGAGAGCGAGCGCTATGCCATTCCGCAGGTCAGCCTGCTCGAACTGGTGCGCCTCGAACAGCGAGCGGGGCACAAGGGCATCGAGATGATTCACGGCTCGCCCGTCTATCGCCTGCGCGGCCGGTTGTTGCCGCTGATTTACCTGAGCCGGGAGCTCGAAGGCAAAGTCACGGAGGCTTCCATCGCGGGCCGCCTGGCTTCCGGAAAGAATATTGCGCCGCTGCCTGCGGACGCCGCCTCCGAGGGGTTTCAGGCCGTGAACATCGTGGTGCTCGAGGCCGATGGGCGGCAGTTTGGGCTGGTGGTCGACGAGATCAACGACACGGAAGAGATTGTCGTGAAGCCGCTGAGCAAGCATTTGAAGAGCATCAGCGTTTATGCCGGAGCGACCATTATGGGCGACGGTAAGGTGGCGCTGATTCTGGATGTGCTCGGTCTCGCCCAATGTTCGAGCATTCTGGCGGAGGGGCGGGAGCATCTGCCGCCGGAAGCAGCCGAAGCGGCAACCGGCGGGCGGGCGAAGCAGAAGCTGGTGCTCTTTACCGGCCGCGCCGGGTCGCGCATGGCGGTGCCGCTCGAACTGCTGGCGCGTCTCGAAAATATTCCGGGGGCGGAGGTCGAGCGCTCGGGCAACCAGTGGGTGACCCAGTACCGGGGACAGATTCTGCCGCTGATACGGGTCACGCATGCGCTCGAAGAGCGGCGGCAACTGCCTCCGGGCGAGGGCCTCATGTCGCTGCCGACGACGGAGATGCTGCAGGTGCTGGTGCTTGAAAACGAGCAGCAGTCGTTTGGCCTGGTGGTCAACCAGATTCTCGATATTGTCGAGAGCACGCTCGAGCCGCAGTCTCCATCGACCCGCGCCGGGGTGCTGCACTGCTCGGTGATTTCGGAGCGAGTGACGGAGTTGCTGGACGTCGCCGCCTTGCTGCGCACGGGAGAAGCGTATGAGCCGGCGGTCAGTAGCCAGTAGCCAGTAGCCAGTACCCAGTACCCAGTAGCCAAGACCCAAGACTTGAGAGCCGACCTTATGAATAACGCACGGCAATTCTGCACCTTTTATCTGAATCATCTTTTATTTGGCGTGGAGTCGCAGAAGATTCAGGAAGTGGTTACCTATCGCGAGTTGCGTCCAGTGCCGCTCGCGCCTCCGGTAGTGAGCGGCCTGATGAACTTGCGGGGGCAGGTAGTGCTGGTGCTCGAGCTGCGCCGCCAGCTGGAACTTCCCGAACGTCCCCCGGAAATGACGCCGATTTGCCTGGTGGTGCGAGCGGCGGGAGGAACAGTGTGCCTCTTGGCGGATGAAGTAGGGAATGTCGTCGAGGTAGAGGAAGCAACCTTCGAGCCCTCGCCCGAGACGCTGTCGCCGCGTCTGCGCTCCGTGATTCTCGGAGTGCACAAGCTCGAGCACCAGTTGATGCACGTTCTCGATACCGACCAGGCCTGCGAGGTGCGGGTGGCCGGGCAGGCGGAGGTGGTCGAGGCGTAACGTCTGTCCCGGTGTCCGAGCACGACTAGGAATGCTGCTCTTATCTGCTCGGCGGCAAGAATTTGGTTGCAAAATCAGTAGTCAGAAGGAGCAACGAATGAAATTTACATTGGGGAAGAAGTTAGGGGCTGGTTTTGGATGCATCCTTGCCCTCATGGTTCTTAGCGCAGTACTCACCTATGTGAAGGCAGCAGCAATCAAGGAAGGCGTAGGCCGCGAGGTCAACATACGCTTCCCCAGTATCGCTGCCTGTAAGGATTTGCAGAGAGATCTGAACCAGGCGCAGAGCAAGGGGCGTCAATCCGTTCTCGCTGGCGCAGAGCCGGCCAGGAAAGAGGCAGCGAAGAAGTTGTTCGACGAAAATTGGGGCATGATCGAAAAGGACATCGCTGCATTGGACGAATTGGCTCCCCAATGGTCTTTACAGGCGAACCGCGACCATCTGGCGGACCTGAAGCAGCAACTTCCGGTGCTCCGCGCCGCGCAGGAGTCTGCGATGAGTCATGCGGCCAGCGGCGAGCACGATGCGGTTGTCAAAGCAGGGGATGAATTCGCCGATCAGGCTACACCAGCAACTGAGGCAATCAAGAAATCGCTCGGAAGCCTGGCGGATTCTCATGAGGATTTGCTGCGGCAGGAAACGGAGCAAATGAATGCCAACAACCGCTCCCTCAACCTGACCATGGCACTGACCACTCTCGCGGCTTTGGGCATCGGAATTGGGGTCGCGCTCTTCATGAGCCGGAGGATTGCGGCTTCGACTCAATCTCTTCTGACGCGGGCGCAGGCGATTGCGGCTGGAGATTTGACGAACGCCGCTCTGAAAGCGCAGGGCAATGACGAACTGGGAGACCTGACCGAAGCCATTAACCAGATGCAGACGAGCCTGCGCGAGTTGATCCACTCGATGCGGGAGACGGCGGAACAGGTGGCGGCGTCGAGCGAGGAACTGTCGGCGACCAGCCAGCACATCACCGCCAACTCCGAAGAAACGACGGCGCAGGCGAAAGTCGTCTCCGAAGCGGGCGGCCAGGTGAATACGAATCTGCAAACCCTGGCTTCGGGCGCGGAAGAGATGAATTCAACCATTGGCGAAATTGCCAAGAACGCGACCGAAGCGGCGCGGGTGGCGGGGCAGGCGGTCGAATCGGCGGAGTCGGCCAACCAAACGGTATCGAAGCTGGGCGATTCGAGCGTCGAGATCGGGAAAGTGATCGAGGTGATTACCTCGATTGCGCAGCAGACAAACCTCCTTGCTCTGAATGCCACCATCGAAGCGGCGCGCGCGGGCGAGGCGGGAAAAGGCTTTGCCGTCGTAGCCAACGAAGTTAAGGAACTGGCGAAGCAGACGGCGAAAGCGACGGAAGAGATCAAGCAGAAGATTGGCGTCATCCGGGAGAACACGGGCGGGGCAGTGGAGGCGATTGGCGGAATTAAAGGCGTGATCGACAAGATCAGCCAAATTTCGACGACGATCGCGACCGCGGTAGAAGAACAGAGCGCGACCACGCAGGAGATGGCGCGGAACGTGACGGAAGCGGCGCGGGGAGCGGCAACGATTTCGGAGAACATTCAAGGAGTAGCGGAGGCGGCGCAGAGCACGTCGACGAGTGTGGGCGAGGCGCAGACGGCAACCGAACAGCTGGCGCGGGTAGCGAATCAGCTGCGCGATCTGGTGGGACGCTTCAAGGTGGACGCCGGGAACGAGCGGCGCGGTTATGAAGCGCCAGCAGGGAAGGCGGCTGCGCATGCGGCCGGCGCTCGCTGAGCAAGTGCGTGCTACCGGAGGCCGCGGGAATTTATCAGGACAGGAGAAATGAAACCAGTTCGCGTACTGATTGTCGATGATTCCGCGGTCATACGCAGATTGCTGAGCAACCTGCTGGCGACCGATCCGGAGATTGTCGTTGCCGGCACCGCGGGAAACGGCATTCAAGCGCTGGCCAGGATTCCCGAGGCCAAGCCGGATTTGATCACGCTCGACATCGAAATGCCGGAAATGGACGGACTGGAGACTCTGGTTGAGATTCGAAAACTTTATCCGAAACTGCCGGTGATTATGTTCAGCACTCTTACGGAGCGAGGTGCGACGGCGACCCTGGATGCGTTGGCCAAGGGCGCAAGCGATTATGTAACGAAACCCTCGCATAGCGGCGGCTCGGAGAGCGCGCGCGAACTGGTGCGGGACGAATTGATTCGGAAGATCAAGTCGTTGTGCGCGGTGGCCGTTCCGCGCGCAAGACTGCCGGCGGTGGTGGCTCCGCGTCGCAGCGATCGTCCGCAGGCGCGTATTGACCTGGTGGCCATCGGCACGTCGACCGGCGGTCCGAACGCCCTGACCGCGCTCATTCCGCAACTGCCTGCCGATTTCCCCGTGCCCATCGTGATCGTGCAGCATATGCCGCCGCTCTTCACGCGCCTGCTCGCCGAGCGTCTGCATGCTCTGTCCCGGCTGGAGGTAAGGGAAGGCAAGGAAGGCGAAAAATTGCGACCCGGCCAAGTCTGGATTGCGCCCGGCGACTATCACATGACGGTGGCGCGCAAGGGGCCGGAGTTCGTCCTCGGGCTCAATCACGATCCGCAGGAAAATTCCTGCCGGCCGGCGGTGGACGTGTTGTTTCGCTCGGTTGCCCGTACCTGCGGCGCGAACGTGCTCGGCGTGGTGCTCACCGGCATGGGAGCGGATGGGACGCGCGGCTCGTCCGAAATACGCGAGGCGGGCGGCGAAGTATTCGTGCAGGACGAAGCGTCCTCGGTGGTCTGGGGCATGCCGGGCAGCATTGTTGCCGCTAGCCTGGCGGACCGTATTTATCCTTTGACCGTCATGGCGCCGGAAGTTGTGCGTCGAGTGTGGATGCGGAGAGCTTTGGCCAGCGCCGCTCCGTCGTAAATGAAATTCGAATTTATGAAAACAATTTCCGGAGACCATGCGGAAAAGTTGATTAACAAAAGTTGGTTAACAAGAGATCAGACAATGCCCATTGAAATCGCAAAACCGAAACCGGCCCCGGCCTTGGAACAAAACTCGAGCGATCCGGCTTTTTTGAAAATCCGCGATCTCGTCTATCGGATTTCGGGGATTTATCATGCTGAAGAAAAACTCTATCTCTTGACCTCGCGCTGCGCGCGCCGCATGGTTGCGCTGGAGCTGACTAGTCCGGCGGAATATCTCGAACACCTGACCGTTCGAGGAAATCGTGACGCCGAATTGAGGCTGCTGCTCAACGAAATCACGATTGGTGAAACTTACATGTTTCGCCATCCCGCGCAGTTGGATGCGTTGCGCAAGGTCATCCTTCCCGAGATTCTCCAGGCCAAGGGTGTCCACGGCCTCAAACGCCTGCGCTTCTGGTGCGCCGGTTGTTCGACTGGCGAAGAGCCGCACACTCTGGCCATGTTTTTGCTCGAAGAAAAAGAAAAGTTGCTGGCGGGATGGACCTTCGACATTCTCGCGACCGATTTGAACGATAACTCGCTCGAGGCCGCGCGCGCTGGCATCTATGGGGAGTATGCGCTGCGTAGCACCAACGATCGCCTGCGTGCAAAGTATTTCAAGGACGCCGGCGACAAGAAACTTCAGGCCAATGATTTGCTCAAGTCGCAGATCCGTTTTGACCGCATCAACCTTCGCGACGACAACAAAATGTTGTTTCAGAAAGGAATGGATGTCATTTTCTGCTGCAACGTGCTGATCTACTTCGATCTGGCTTCGAAGCGGCGGGTGATTCAGCACTTCTATTCCAATTTGATGCCCGGCGGCTATCTTTTTCTGGGACATGCCGAATCGCTTTTCCAGGTAGACGATACGTTTCGGCTGGTGCATTTCACGGGAACGACGGCGTACTGGAAGGCGCCAGCGACGCTGCCAGCGGGAGGGAAAAAATGAATACCCAAACAAAATCTAAACTGCAGGCGCAAATCCAGTAGATGGACTCGATTTCGACTGCTCCCGCAATTCTGCAGCCGCTGCTCGACATGCTGCGCTTGCCGCTCGAAGAAATCAAGATTGAAAAAGTTGTGGACCTCGTCTCCTACGATGGCGCGATTGCGGCGCAGTGCCTGCGCCTGGCCAATTCTCCGCTCTACGGCAGGCGCGAGATTGAAACCGTACGCTCGGCGGTAATGGTTCTCGGCCTCGATCGAGTGCGCACATTGTTGCTCGGCCTGTGCATGAACCGGGTTATCCCGGCGGATAAGTGGGTGATTGAGCCCAATGCGTTTTGGCGCCATTCGCTCGGCTGCGCGTTAGTCACGCAGAGGATGGCCAGGAAAATCGAATATCACGAGCCCGAAAAAGCTTACCTCGCCGGATTGCTGCACGACATCGGTTTGCTGGTGAACTCGGTTCTTTATACCGAGGGCTTTCGAGAATGCCTGCGGATTGCCGCCGAACAGCAGGCGCCGCTGCACGTTATCGAAGAACAGGTTCTCGGATTCACTCATTGCGATAGTGGGCGCATGCTTGCGGAACATTGGCGCCTTTCCAAGGAATTAGTGGACGTTACTTATTGTCACTACGACCTAAGCTTGCTGGCGGCGCCCGGTCCGCTTGCCTGCCTTGTTCACCTCAGCGATCTTCTCTGCCGCGCGCGCTATCTAGGATATGGCTACGACGAGATTATGAGCGTTGATCTCGGCGGCGACGCGGCATGGCAAATCCTGGTGGCGAGCTATCCCGCGCTGGGAAATATGGATCTGGTTCGTTTTACTCTCGACATTGACGGAGCGATGGATCAGATCGTTGCCACGGTCGATTCCGTTTTTGGAAGCAAAAACGTCGCAGTTTCCGCGGCTACGTAATTTTGAAGATGTTTTTTCGACCTCGGAGCTGAAGCGCTCGGATCGAGATTGAAACCAATAAAAAAACGTTCTGAGCGATGAAGCTCAGAACGTCTCTGGCAGCCCTCCCCCAGAACTGCCAAACTACTTGTTCATCCTATGTCCGCATGGCCGTACTGTAAATGTCACTTAAGTAATGGGAAGGGTGCAAATGAGTACCGCGGTTCATGTACGAAAGTAACAGGTTACTATGAGGAGTTAGGACGATCTGAACTCCGGGGAATGCCAGCTTTTACTTGGTTTTCCAGCTTTTTCCGCCATCTGTGCTCGTCCAGCTTTCCTTGTTGCTGGTGGAGACTACGATCTCACTCGGAGCCTGCGTATCATTGCTTCCTGAATTATTGCTGCCGATGCTGGAGTTCCGCAGCTCAATGCGACTTACGTCGGCATTAAGTTGGCGGCTCTCAGCTGTAGGATGCACTTGTACCCAGGTTAGACCTCCGTCCGCGGAGTGATAGAGCGCACCACCCTGACCACCAGCCCATATCTCGCCGTTATGACTTGCGTAGCAAAGCAATGCACGCTCCGCCTGTAAATTATCTTGCCAGGTTTGGCCGCCATTCAGCGATCGTTGCAGGATGCCTGCGCTGATTGTCCATGCGAAATTGTGCTGCGCAAAATCATGTTGCGCAAAGCCTGCTGCCGAAGTCGTGTTCGCGCCCATTGCCAGCCTGGTGTTCGACGTCGTCGCGCGACCTTGTGACGCGGGCATTGCTGAGGCGGTGGCTTGCTGTTGATTTGCGCCGCTCATGGGCAATCCATCTGCCTGCGTTGTACCTTGCAGAGCCGGCTTGGCTTTCTCAATGGCCGGCGCGTCGTTGCGCGCCATTAAAGCAGCGTCCGGGGAAGTTACTGAAAGTTCGCTGGCCGCCGCTGAAACCTCGGTAGTCTGTGTTGCCGCTGACCCCGTGGCTTCGCTCGCTACGGACTCATTCATGACCATCACGCCTGGCATGTTCGCCAGCTTAGCTGCCTGCTGCGAAGACTTTTTATTACCAGCGACCAGCATGGCCGATTCGGCCGGAAGCCGCGGCGCAGGCGCAAGGGTTCGTCGTGCCGTAAATTTGCGAGGCGCAGCGTCCTTGGACAATGGCGCCTCGATTACTAAATTAGCTTCATCCGAATTGGCGGAACTTCCTGGGCGTTCGTTGGCCGACGGTGTGGCGATGGGAGGCGATCCAACGCTCGGTGCGCCAGTCGCCGTCGATGGCGCCGCAGTGGACGCAATCTGTGGACTCACGGGAGGCTGGTTCAGCTTCCCCGGTCGCAATAGAAGCACCGAGCCAACTACCGCAATACCTGCCGCCAGCGCGGCCCAGCGCAGACTCGGCCAGGCAAAGATCCTATGCGGCGCGGGTTTTGCCGCGCTTGAGATCGGCTCCGCTTCACTCTCGGCGGCAACTGGTGAAGCTCCTACATCTTCAGCCGGGAGTGCCAGTGCGACCGTGTCGCGGCAGTCTCCACAAAGCGCCAAATGCTCGAGCAGGCCGTCGCGCTCCGTCGCCGCAAGCGATTGCTCGGCAAAAGCGGTCAGAAGGTCCGCATCCGGATGCGTCGGTACAGCCGCGTTTCGGGCCCCTTCGAGCGCTGCGGCCCGGAGCCGATTGTGTACGATTTTTGGTACTTCAGTCATGTTTTGCCAATTCGTTTCCTGCCAATTCGTTTTCTATCAGTCGGCGCTTTCATCCGTGTCCCGCGCAGGGTCATTTCTGCTACTACCAGGGAACGTTTTCGCAGCGGAATCTTGCGTCAAACGGGAGCGCAAATTCAGCTGCAGATCGCGCACGTCGGCTTCCAGAGCTTCGCTAGCCTGAGCGTGGCTCATTCCGCGCAGTCTAAGACCCGCCAGAATGCGCTTCCGGAGGCCGGTTGCGAGGCGATCAAGGCGGCGGCTGACGCTCGATTCGTGCAATCCCAGGGTACGAGCAATCTCCGCCAGCGTACGCCCGTCCAGATAATACGATGCCAGTGTAAACCGGTCCTCCGCCGAAAGCTCAGACAAGGCCTCGTCGGTTACCGCCTCCAGTCGTTGATCGGAAGCATCGTCGGAAACTCCGTTTGAACGGCCCGCTGGATTTGCGGGCGCCGCAAACTGGACGCCTTCTTCTATCTGCTCCTCGAGACTGACGGTGCGTTTCTGCTTGCGGTAGCGATTGATAAACTCCTGTGCCATCACAGTGCGCAGCCAACCTTCGAGCGAGCCTCGCCCGGTATAGAAGACGAGCTTGGAATGGCGTACTCCGGCGCGCACGTTGACGCCATAGAGATCGGCAAAAAGCGAATCGGCTAGCTCCGCTGCATATGCACTGTCGCGCGTGATGTGAAGCGCCATACTATGAAGTTTCTGCCGATAACGGCTGATGAAGTCGTGCCACGCCCGCTCGTTTCCCTCTGCGCACGCGCGCGCTAAAGCCAGCTCTTCGAGGCGAAGACCGGCGCAGAAATCAGCGTGCTGCTCAGCGTCTGCAGCCGGGTTTGAAGCAATATGCTTGCGCAGAATTTCGTCGAGAATCGCGGCGAAGCGCTCCGCGCTTAATCCATAGGCCGCGGCTCCGCTGCGCTCGTAAAGAGCCGGCGTCGTCGATACTCCGCTAATCGTTTGTCCGTTAAGCGATGGTCCGTTATCCGATTGCACGGGCTTTGGCATGGGCGAGTACCAGTTGATGCTAGCAATTTTTTAGACGCAAGGAATTAGAAATCGTACGTTCTTCGATCAGCGAGCAGAGAAAGACACTCCTGGAAGACTCGCGGTTGAACTCCCCGGCACGCTGGGTCTTTGGTGTGCCGGGGTGGCGGAGGCGCAGAGAGAATCGCGCAGACGCGGGAGCGAATGTGTCTTTGGTTCGTTGCTACGGGGGAGGCCCAGTCATGCGGCTTGTCGTCGTGGTTGCAGGAACCGCTCTGTTAGTTCTGGCTGCGGTTGTTGTTCCGTGTGTTATGCAGGCTGGCGAAGCGCCGTCGGCGTCTGGTTACTCCCTCTTGAGTCCGCTTCGCAGCTGCAATCTAACTGTTTTTCCCGTGGTGGCAAGTAAGTCATACGACACGGCGGAGTTTCTCACACTGGATGAAGGCCTGCGCAGTGGAGACGTAGTGGTCACCGAAGCGGGGCAGGCCCGCGGCCTCATCCGGCGTCGATCGGACGACCCGGCAATGATTCACCCTGTCCGACCCATTCGCGACGCGGAGGTCAACCGCCTCGTGCTGGTTAATAACTCAAAACGACCTCTGTTACTTCTCGCAGGCGAGATAGTAACTGGCGGTAAGCAGGATCGAGTTATAGGTAAAGATCGCATCGTTCCCGCCGAAAGCGATCCGGTCGACCTGAGCGTTTTTTGCGTTGAGCCGGGGCGCTGGGTGGCGGCGAACGGTAAAAATGAATTCAGCAACGCGCCGGGCATGGAGAATGGCTTGCTCGCCTCTCCGGTCGTGCGCAGCAAAACGATGGCGGCAAAAGATCAGCAGCAGGTGTGGGACAGCGTCCGCACTTTACAGCAAGCCATGGCATTGACAGTCGAGGCAGCAGGAGCCGCATCGGCCGTGACTTCGACCTCGTCTTATGCACTGGTTATGAACAACGACGAAGTGCAAAAGAAAGTGGATGCTGTGGCTGAGCCCGTGCAGCGCAATTATGAAAGTGTTATCAAGCAACTACGCGACAAGAATGCCGTTGGCGTAGTAGTCGCGGTGAACGGAGAGATTGTCTGGGCCGACATTTTCGCGAGCACGCAGTTACTGCAAAAATATTGGCCAAAACTGGTGCGCTCTTATGCGACCGAGGCAGTAGTTACGCGTGCCAAGGGTGGAGAGGCTAGCCTGAAAGATGCGGAAAAATTTCTCGATGACCTGCAAGGCCGCCACGAAACGGCTGAGACCGAACCTGGACTCTATCGTCAGGCGGAGATCACGGGCGAGGGTTTCAAGGTATTTGAGTTAAAGTCGCTGCTGCCGAAGATGGGCTTTACGGTGCACATGGCCAAGATGACGGACTAAGATGACCAACTGAAAGACGGGGAACTAAGATTCTGCGCGGTCCAGTCCTTTGCGCACCACATCGTTTGCATCGTGGGCGAGGCTGAGGGCGGGCAATTCTTGGGGCGTGAACCAGCGGACATCGGCGGCATCGCTTCCGGCTTTGAGATCGCCGCCCACTGGACGGCATAAAAAATCGATCAGCACATAGTGGTAGCGCACACCCCCGTTATCGCCTTGAGCGTTGTCGCCTCGAATGATGCGTTCATAAACTCCCAGCATTTCAGTGGGCTCAACCAGCAATCCGGTTTCTTCAAAAGCCTCGCGCGCCACAGCTTCGCGCAGAGTTTCGCCACACTCGAGGACGCCGCCCGGTAACGACCATTCGCCGAGCAGCGGCGCCGTTCCGCGGCGAATCAAGAGGACGCGGGGATCGTCCTGATGTGGCTCGTGCCGAGGAACATCGTGATTGCGGGCGACGATCACCGCGCCCACTCCCACCAGCGGTGATTCCGGGTATTCACGTTTCATGCGGCCGATTTCCTACGCGAACAGTATAGGGTCAACAGTTTATATTCTGCCGGGCAACCGCGAAACGCGAGTATGCACTCTTAGTCTCGAGCATCACGAAGTTAACAACGAGAATTACAATAGCCTGCATGTCGCTTGATGAATACAAACGGAAACGGCGGTTTGAGGCGACCCCCGAGCCTCCGCCAAAAGTAGAGAAAAAATCGCAGCATCGCTTTGTGGTCCAGCGGCATGATGCTACGCGCCTGCACTACGATTTTCGCCTAGAGATGGAAGGCGTGCTCAAGTCTTGGGCGGTGCCGAAGGGGCCGTCGCTCGATCCTGCGGATAAGCGGCTGGCGATGCAGGTGGAGGATCATCCGGTTTCGTATTTCGATTTTGAAGGGACCATTCCCGAGGGCAACTACGGCGCGGGCACAGTGATGGTTTGGGATGTGGGCACGTGGGATCCGCTGTCGCCGGTGCCGGTGAACGGGGAATACGTTCCGGGAACGGAGAAAGAAGCGGCGGCGATGCTGGCGAAAGGCGACCTGAAGTTTCGCCTGCAGGGGAAGCGACTGGCGGGCGATTTCGCGCTCGTGCACATTAAAGCGCGGAGACCGGGCAGCAAAGGCAACGAGTGGTTGCTGATCAAGAAAAAAGACGATCACGTCGTCGCGGGATTCGACATTGACGCCTACGAAACTTCCGTCCTCACCAATCGCACGATGGCGCAGATCGCCGGCGATGTAGGATCGGCGGAGTGGAAGAGCAGCCGTCCCGCGTCGCGCGGGAAAGTGAAGGCAGCTTGGCTGGCCGATGCGATTGCGCGCGCGGATTCGAAGCGGAAGGCCTCGAGGGCCGAGAGCGCGAAGAATCCTAAGGAAAAAAAAACTAAAAACTCAACGCGGGCCGCGCGGAAAGTAGTCCTCGCGAGAACCTCGACCGCGAGCACCGCGCCCAAGGGCGCTGCGGCTACATC
The DNA here is from genome assembly GCA_003132405.1 of Acidobacteriaceae bacterium. Classification (GTDB taxonomy): domain Bacteria; phylum Acidobacteriota; class Terriglobia; order Terriglobales; family Acidobacteriaceae; genus Acidiflorens. The sequence continues at coordinate 21,092 of PKXQ01000157.1, forward strand.
AAGAAAGAAGAAAACCTCCGCGAACTCCGCGTCCTCTGCGGTGAAAGCTCTCGTGGGTGCTGCGGAAAAGCCAATGCCTACGGTAATCCATCCGATGCTGGCGATGACAGTCGAAAAGGCGTTCGACAATCCAGACTGGTTATTTGAAATTAAATGGGATGGCTACCGGGCGGTCGCGTTTGTTCAAGACGGGCAGGTGCGGCTGGTTTCCCGCACTCAGAATGATCTCACGGCGCAGTTTCGCGATCTCAGTAGTTTGCCGGAATTTATAAAGGCGGAGCGCGCCATTCTTGACGGCGAAATCGTCGCGCTCGATGAAGAAGGACGGCCTTCGTTCAGCCTGATGCAGCAGCGTACTGGTTTCCAACCAGGCAGACGTCGGCTGCCGGGACGCGAAGGAGTGCAGGTCGTCTATTATGCGTTCGATCTGCTGTATCTTGACGGGGTCGATTTGCGGCGGGTTGCGCTGGAACAGCGCAAGCTGTTGCTGCAAGAAATAATTAAGAAAAGTGAGGTTATTCATTTTTCCGATCACTATCCCGAGAAAGGTCTGGAGCTTCTTGAAGCGGCGAGGCAGCGTGAACTAGAGGGCATTGTCGCCAAGAAACGGAACAGCATTTACGAAGAGAAGCGCTCGCGCGATTGGCTGAAGATCAAAATCACGCAGCGGCAGGAGTGCGTGATTGGCGGCTATACTCCGCCGGAAGGCAGTCGCGAATATTTTGGCGCGCTGGTCCTGGGGCTGTATGACGCACAGCGGCGCTTGATTCACGTGGGGCAGGTGGGGACGGGCTTCGATCACAGCACACTGAAGGAAATGTTTGCGCGAATGCAGCCGTTGAAGACGAAAGAAAATCCTTTTTACGGTGAGATAGGTGGATTGAAGAAAGTGCAGTTTGTGCGGCCGGAACTGGTCGCAGAAATTAAATTTTCGGAGTGGACACATGAGACGGCCGAAGGTGGGATGAAGTTGCGGGCTCCAGTGTTTATGGGGCTACGGGAGGATAAGACGGCGGAAGAGTGCCGGTTGGAGGAGGCGATCGCGAGCTAGGTACGAGTTTGTCACCCCGAACGAAGTGAGGGATCTGNNATCCCTCACTTCGTTCGGGATGACAATCGTGTTATTAAAATCCTGTCTTAGAAGGCGCTGCCGCCGCCTCCGCCGAAGCCGCCTCCGGAGAAGCCTCCGCCTGAGAACCCGCCTCCGCTGCTGAATCCGGAGCCGCTGGAACTCGATCTCGGCGCCGACGTAAAGACCTGGTGCATGTCCGTCGCCATGCTGTGCATGGAACTGGAAAAGAAAAGCGGGCTGAAGCCGACGTAGCCGTTTGGCGAAACGTACCAGGCGGGTGGATCTTTGATGATGCCGTCGAAGGCTTGCGCCCAGTGGTGCTCGACTCCGAGGGCCATGGCGTAAGGGAGAAATTTTTCGAAGGTGTCGGGCGGCATGCGCTTGATGCGGTCGGCGTCGACGCGATTCATGAACTCCTGAAATCCTAGAACAGCGATTCTGGCGCGCGCACCGATGACCGTCTTCGCCGTCATCTGCCGCGCGAAGAGCCACCAGATTACGGCGGAGACGAGAACGCTGCCGATCACGAGTGGAATGGAATAGAAGAGATTCATCCAACCCATCACCTGCACGGCTACGACAAGGATAGCGATTGCGACGGCGGCGGCGATGCTGTATCCATTGGCGGATTCGGGATCGAGCGTGTAGATGCCTTTGCTTTTCAGGGCGGCCATGATGTCCTGGCGGACGATGGGAATCACCGTGTAGAAACGGTTCTTTAAATCGGAAAGGCGCGTTTCTGTCCCGTCGAAAAAAATGTTTTCCAGCATGACGCGTTCGTGCGGCGTGAGATCAGCGCCCCACTGCTCGCGCGGCTTCAACAGGTGAAATAAATAATCCTTGTGATGGAAGACCAGGAAGGTGTCGACTTTCTCTTCGATCTTGATGTAGCCACGCACGGCGAGATCGACGATGGTGCTGGTGATGTCGCGGGGATGGATGGTGTCGTCAAGCAGAGTTCCAGCTTCGGCGGGACACATGCCTTTGGGCGGCTCGTATTGCGGGGCGACGGAGACGCCGGGGTCGGGATCACGTCCCACGGAATACCACAGGGTAAACATCACAGCAAACGTAAACAGCGGCAGGAAAAGAATGGGATTGCTGCCCAGAAACCAGAAAAACTTTGTAAGCGCGGATGGAGGTTTGAGAATTCCCTGGGGAATGTAAATGTCGATGGTGAGGCCACCACGCATCGGGAGCGTGCTGGTGGTTTCGGAGACGACGTCGGCTCCTTTGACCTCGGCGGTAGCTTCACTTTGCTTCGAACCGTATGCGCCAGTGAAGGCCTGGGCGCGCAGTCCTCCGGCGGCAGTTTCGGGGAGGGTCACAAACGCGGAGGCATGGTCGATCGGAACTGGCCAGTCGTTGCCGGTCACGTTCCAGTAGAACTCATCGTAGCTATCGAAGAAGCGAACGGCGTTGCGGACGGAGTAATCGATGTTGACGACGCGCGTGGTGTCAACGGCTCCGGGAATGTAGATTTTTAAATCGCGGTAATTGCCGGATTTGCTGGAGTCGTACTTCAGTTTGTTGCCGTTTTCATCGGTGACGCTCATGACGTCGACAAAAAGGGTGTAGTTGGTTCCCTGCGGACCAGGATATTCGACGGGAATGGTGCGGTGAATGCCGTGCCACTGGCCAACGAAGGCGAGCGTGATTTTCTCACTGACCAAAGCTTTGCCGTCGGGGGCGATCGAAACGGTGTCGTTGAAATCGGTTACGCGCCAGTTGTGGGGCTGGGCGGCGGCAAGTCTGGCTAGAGCGAAAAGCAAGAATACACTGACTAGTCGGCGATTTGGGTTAGAGCAGAAAATTCTTAGAACGTAGCGCATAGGTTGGTAGCTCTTCGAGCGATGGACTACGTTGGGTCGTCAGTTCGGACTTATTACCTGAACTGCGCAAAGATCTAAAACTTCACTGCCACTGGCTCGCGATCGGCGGCAGCGACTTCGAAGAACTGCTTCTGTTGGAACCCAAACATGCCGGCCAGAATGTTGGTCGGGAAAGATTGAATCTTCGTGTTGAGATCGCGCACGACAGCGTTGTAGTAGCGCCGGGCGTTTTGAATCGCATCCTCGATTTCGCTCAGGGAATTCTGCAGCTGCGTGAATTCCTGCGAGGCCTGGAGTTGCGGATAATTTTCGGCCACCGCAAACAGGCTTTTCAGCGCGCCGGAGAGTTGGTTTTCCGCAGCTGCCTTGTCAACCGGGCCGGTGGCCTGCATGGCCATGGAGCGGAATTTGGCGATGTCTTCGAATGTGGTTTTTTCGTGAATGGCGTAGCCTTTCACGGTTTCGACAAGATTCGGAATCAGATCGTGGCGGCGCTTGAGCTGCACGTCGATATCAGACCAGGCCGATTCCGAGCGCACGCGCAACTGCACGAGGCTGTTGTACATCACCACCAGAAAGACGCCCAGCAGGATGACGATTGCTAGAAGCGCTAAGGCCATGCCAACCCTCCTCGATGCGGTTCAATGCGACCTTAGCATAGCGTGGGGCGGTGAACAATGCGCGGTCTGATTCGTAGATCTGCGTCCTGAATTGACCGAAAGGCGCGAAGGAAAGACTTAACTTTATTGCTTTGGCGCGTAGTAGCCGCGCCGCGCACGGACTTGCAGATCTTTCTTCAGAGCCGTGATCTCGATGGAGCGGTAGCGTCCGTCGGCATCGAAGTCAGAGGGTTTATAGGAGACGGCGTACTGGCTGCGCAGTTCGTCTTCGATAGATGCAAAGGAGTGGGTGATGTCTTTCATCTTGTAGGGGAAGAAAGCGCGCCCGCCGGTAGCGGATGCAAGGTCCTCGAGAACCTTGTCGCCACGCAGAATCAGCCCGCTGTCGTCGGTGGAGATCGCGTAGATGAGAACCTCGACGCGTTGCGCCATTTCGATGGCCTGGGCTCGAGTGTGTTCGCTCTGATTGTCTTCGCCGTCGCTGACAACGATGATGGCTTTGCGAACGGGATGATCGAATTGTTCGCGCAGCAATTTGTCCTGGCAAGCCTTATAAACCGCGTCGTAGAGCGCGGTGCCGCCGCCATTGCTCAGGCGCTCCACTCCGGCGGCGAGTAGCGGGACCTTGTCGGTGAAATCCTGAGTCAGGTGGCTATCTTTATTGAAGCCCACGATGAAGGCGCGATCGTAGCCGGGACGAATGATGTGCTGCAAGAATCCGACGGCGGCTTCTTTTTCGAATCCGAAACGGCCTTGCACGGAACCGCTGACGTCCATCAGCAGCCCGAGTTCGATGGGCAAGTCGGTCTCACGGCGGAAGTTGAGAATCGATTGCACCGGTTTGTGATCATCGAGAATGGAGAAGTCGGCTTCATTAAGATTGCGGACGAACTTCCCGTGGCGATCGGTAGCGATGAAAAGCACGTTAACTTCGTCGACCCGCGCCTTGATGGTGAGCATGGGTTCGCCAGCGGCGGCCGCATCGGCTGCGGAAACAGCGGAGGAGTCGGCGGCGGTTGTCGAGGCGGCGATGATGTAGGGACTCGTTTGAGCTACTGCGGTTTGAGCCGCTACGGAAAGAGATAGACCGGTAAGGGCAGCAATCACGAAAGCGATGAGTGCGAATGGGCCGGCTGGGAATCGGAATTGGTTGCCCTTGGTCATCACTTTGTTTCTCGCCTTAATTTCTCTTTACCCAAGCCGCGCGGCATAGTTGAATGCACGTATCTCTTGGACCGCCAGATACTTCGATGCACGCCAGGGGCCGAAGATTATCCCCAGATGACTGTAGGCCGCATTCGGGTAGACCTCCAAGTTACAAAAGGAGTACGCAGAGAGTGCTCGCTTTAACCATAGGCCAGTCAATGAGTTGGGGCTTCCGATAAAGAACGGGCCAAGCAGGCGGAGGGGCGCGCTCGGTCGACGCGGACTTTGCGAATTTCAGGGCAATATTCAAGACGGGAAAAATCTCAGGATATTTTTCATTATTGAACGCGATCCGTGCAAAAAATTCGGCACGCTGCGGCGGCGGCTGCACCTGTACTTTGGAATGGAAACGGCCCTGCCGGCGCCGAGCTACGGTGGTAATCTGAAAATCGCACTTGATAAGATGTTAACTTTTCTGCGCTCTGGAGTCGCGACATGTATTTTGAACAATTTTATTTAACCTGCCTCTCGCATGCCTCGTACATGATTGGGTCGGAAGGCGAGGCTGCCGTGGTCGATCCGCAGCGCGATGTGGACATTTATCTGAAGGCGGCGAACGAACAGAATCTTAAGATCACGCACATTTTCGAAACTCATCTGCACGCTGATTTCGTTTCCGGGCACAAGGAACTGGCCGCGCGGACGGGCGCGAAAATCTACATTGGGGCGCAGGCGCAGGCCCAGTTTCCGCATGTGCCGCTGACCGATGGTTTCGAAATAAAAATTGGAGCGGTGCGGATTCACGCGCTGGAGACTCCGGGGCACACGCCGGAGAGCGTTTGCCTTGTGCTTACGGATGCAGATAAATCGGCGCAACCGCACGCCGTGCTGACGGGCGATACGTTGTTTATCGGCGATGTTGGGCGCCCCGATCTTTCGCGCACGCACACGCCGAGCGAACTCGCGGGATTGCTTTATGACAGCCTACATAAGAAGTTGATGACGCTGCCCGATGCGGTGATGGTCTATCCGGCCCACGGGGCGGGATCGCTTTGTGGGCGCGCGATGCGGGCCGAGCGCTCCTCGACGATTGGGACGGAGCGGCTTACGAACTACGCGTTGCAGATTCGCAGCCGCGAGGAATTCGTCGCGCAGTTGACGGCGAATCTTCCGGCGCGTCCTGAATATTTTCTTGAAGATGCCGAGATCAATCGATCGGGAGCAGCGACATTGACGGAGTTGCCGCCGCTACCGAAACTTTCTCCCGCTGAGTTGCAGGCGCTATTGGATCACGGGGCGAATGTGCTCGATGTATGTGCGGGCGATGTCTTCGCGGCCGCACATGTGCCGGGATCGATCAACATTGCGCTGTCGGGGCAGTTCGCATCGTGGGCGGGAGGAATTTTGGGCATTCATTCGAAGCCGGTACTGATCGGCGAAAGCGATGCCCAGATCGAAGAGGCGCGGTTGCGGCTGGCTCGCGTGGGTATCGAAGAGTTGCGTGGCTATCTCGACGGCGGTATGGCGATGTGGGAGAGCGCTGGGTTGCCGGTAGCGAAGACAGCACAGATTTCCGCGCAGGAATTGAGTCAGAAATTGCGCGCTGGAAGTTGGAGCGCCGCCGATGTGCTCGATGTGCGCCGCGAAGGCGAATGGCAAGCGGGGCACATCGCCGACGTGCCATGTAGAGCGCTCGATACTTTTCCGCAACGGCTGCCGGCAATCGATCGATCGCGGCCAGTTGCGGTTCACTGCAAGAGCGGATATCGCAGCATCATCGCGTGCAGCTTGCTGGAGCGTGCCGGGCACCGCAACGTGGTCGATGTAGTCGGAGGGTTCGATGCGTGGCATGCCGCGGGATTTGCGGAGGTTGCGGAGCACCTTGCTAAGGCGTAGAAAGCTGTCGACTATCAGCTGTCAGCTTTCGATAACCCCAGCGGCTATTGCAAAGTGGCGGCGTGGGCTCTGGCTAACAGCACTTCTCTGCGAACCGGAACTTGCGGCAGAGCGGCCATCAGTCGCCGAGTATAGGCGTGAGCGGGCGCGGTAAAAATCTGTTCAGTGGGGCCACTCTCTACAATTTCACCTTCATGCAGGATGGCGATGCGCTGGCAGATTCCGGCGACCGAAGGTAGATCGTGCGAGATGTAAAGAATCGACATTCCGATCTCGCGATTCAGGCGCGCAAATAATTCCATAATTTCCGATTGCGTGATCACGTCGAGTGCACTGGTCGCCTCATCGGCAATCAAAAGCGCGGGGCGGTGCATGATAGCCATGGCGATCAGCACGCGCTGCGCCTGGCCGACGCTTAGCTGCGAGGCGCGCTTGCGCAGGAAATCGGGATCTTCGGCATCGCCCGGCAGGCTGACGCTTTTTAAAGCAGACTGAATGGCGCGATCGCAGTCTGTGCTGGTGGCATTGTTGTCGCTGTGGGCGCGCCACGCTTCCCGGAGTTGCGTGCGGAGCCGCAGCGCGGGATTGAGCGACGCTAGCGGACTTTGCAGGACGAGGCTCAGCGAACGTCCGCGATGGTTGCGCAGTTCACGCTCGGACATGGCGAGGAGATCCGCGCCCTGAAAAATAATGTTGCCTTCTATCGTGGCGCGCTGGCGGCCGAGTAATCCGAGAATCGCCATGGCCAGCGTGCTTTTGCCCGAACCGCTCTGGCCGACTAAGCCGACCACTTCGCCGCGAGCGATATCGAGCGAGATTCCACGCAGGACCGGCGGTTTGCCGGGATAGCGAACGGTTAAGTGCGCGGAGAGCAGACTTTCCGACTTTACCTGGGCCGGCGTCGACATTGGCATTTTCGTTGTCGTTGTCATGGGAATATTACCGGCTCGCCCGTTTCGTCTGGTTGAGAGTAATCCGGTCGGCGTTCCAGAATGTTTGCGGACTTAGGATTCCGGGGTCGGCGCCTTGCACTGCGCTCGATACAGCGGACAGCGCGTTCTGATTGACCAGGTAAATAAATGGCACTTGCTCGGCTACGATTTCCTGCACGCGGTCGAAACTTTCTTTGCGCTTCTTCGGGTCGGCGGCGGAGGCTTGCGCGCGCATCAGGCGGTCCATCTCGGCCTCCCATGCGGTTTCTGGAGCCTTCTGCTGCGGATTCCAGGCATGATTTTCGGCCGAGCTTAGCCAGATATTCATTTGGCCGTTGGGGTCGAGATCGACGTTGCGGAAGCCCAGCATCGCTGCTTCGTAATTAAATTTCTGCGAAATGCGTTCGATGAGCGAAGGGAAATCGAGCGTGACAACGTTGACTTTGATGCCAAGTTTGCCAAGATCTTCCTGGACCATGACGGCCATGCGCTCGCGTGGCTTGCTGCTGGCATTGGTGACAATGGAAAACTCGACGGCGTTGCCCGCCTTGTCGAGGAGCGCTCCGTTTTGCAGGTGGAAGCCATCGGCTTGCAGAAGATTAAGGGCGGCGTCAGGCCGATAGGTTTCAGCTTTGAGATTGCTGTCGAACCAGAATTTGTTGGCAGGTGAAACCGGGCCGACGGCGGGCTGAGCGTGTCCGTTGAAGACTATGCGGGCTAGGTCATTGCGGTTGATGGCTTCAGAGATCGCGCGCCGGAAATTAGTGGAGCGAAACCAGGCGCGTTTGTAGTCGGGGATGGGCGCGCTCGCGACCAGATTGAACCACATAAAATCGGAATCAAGCGAAGCTCCGGCATCGTGCGCGAGCCCCGGCGAACTGGCGGCCAGGCGGTCGAAGTAGTCGCTGTCGATCACGTTGATGAGGTCAAGTTCGCCGCGCTTGAAGCGCAGCATTTCGACGTCGCGATTCGATTGAATGTCGAGGCGGATGGAGTCGAGATAAGGCAGGCGTCGCCCTTGGGAATCTTTTTTCCAATAACTGGGATTGCGGCGGAGGAGGAGACTTGATCCCGCTTTATATTCGGCGACCATAAAGGGACCGAGGACGGCGGCTTCTTTTTTCGGAGAATGCGCGGACATGATTGCGACCTGATCGAAGAGGCGATCGAGTCCGGCGATGGGCGCGGGAAAGGTGATGGCGATCTGATCGAGCGCGATGATTTTGGTGGTGACCGCGCCGCTGCTCGAGCGGAATGCGTCTCCGGTCGAGGAGTGGAGCGCGGGATCCATAAGGCGCTGCATGGTGAACGCAACGTCTTCTGCCGAGAACGGGCTGCCGTCAGAGAAGGTAACGCCCGTGCGGAGTTTGAAGGTGATCTGCTTTCCGTCTTTCGAGAGCTTCCAGGATTCGGCCAGATCGGGCTCGAGCTCTTGCGTGTGGCGATTCAATCGCACCAATACGCCGCCAGTCAGATAGCGGATCGAGAGGGAAGAATCGTCATCCACGAGCAGGGGATCGAAGGTCTTGGGCTCGGAGCGCAGGCAGAAGCGTAGTTCGCCGCCACTTTGCGCGGAGGCTACGGCGCTTAGAGCGAGGGAGAGAAACGCGACGCAGAAAAGAAATTGTGAAAATGCAGGACGGCCCGGCTTACTCATGTTCATGCGGTCACCTCTTCGTTCGATAAGAGCAATTGGAATGAGGTCATGACGACGATCAGCAGCAGCAAGGGCACGAGACGCCACGGTTCTTCGCGGAAGGAAATTAAACCTTCCAGTTCGCGCAGTAGGCTTCCCCAGGAAGGCATCGGTTCGGCAACGCCTAATCCGAGAATGCCGAGGTTCGCTTCGCTCAAGATGAAGACTGGAATTGAAATCCAAAATTGCGCGTAGAGAACAGGCTTGAGGTTGGGCAGAACGTGAATGAGGAAAAGGCGCGGGCCGTGCAATCCTGAGGCCCGCGCCTGAAGGATGAAGTCTGAGTTGCGCAGCGCATCGGCACTGGTTGAGAGCACGCGCGCGGAAGCAGCCCAGCCCAGCAGACCCAGGATAAGAAATGTAATTAAAACCGAGGTCAGCGGCGAAACATTCAGCGGCAGCAGCGCGCGGACGGTGATCAGCAGGAACAACCAGGGCAGAGAGAGAAAGAGGTCGGTGAATCCCCGGGCGAGACGCAACCAGAATCCGCCAAGATAGCCGGCCAAGCCGCCGACGAGCGCGGCTAATACAGTAGAGACGAGCGCGGCAGCGGGAGCGAGCAAGAGCGAGATGCGCGTGCCGTAGAGAACGCGCGCAAAGCGATCGCGGCCCACTTCATCGGTGCCAAGCAGATGTTGGTGCGAGGGCGGCGCGTCGGGAGCTTCGCGAAATTGTTTGGCGTATCCGGCAGGCGCGAGCCAATTCGCGGCCAGCGACATCGCGCACACGACGAGCACCACGACACACGCCAGCTTGCGAGCTCGGTTCATGCTGCCTTCACGCGTCCGCACTTTCTCGAATATGTTGGCGGTGTGTTTCGCTGCGGCTACATTTCGCCGCTACGACTCACCGCGCGCCAACATGTAGACCATTACATCGGCCCCTGAGTTGGCCAGCAAGGTTACCAGCGTAACCATCACGGTAAGGTTTACGAGCAAAGGAAGGTCGCGAGAAAGTGCAGCCTGCCAGGCGAGCTGACCGATACCAGGCAATCCGCAAAGAGCTTCGACGGGAATGGCCGCGCCAAGCGCGATGCTGACGGTAATACCCGCGAGAGCGATCATCTGCGGGCCGGCGATGGGAAGGACATGGCAGGCCAGGATGCGAGTTTCGCTGAGTCCGCGCGCGCGAGCAGCGGTGATGTGGGGCATCGCGTAGGCCTTCGCGAAAAGGTTACGCGAATAACGGTAGATCTTGGGGAAGACGATCAGGGCGATGGCAAGATATCCGGGGGCGTTGAGAATTACGGAGAGCAACGCCAGCACGGCGGCCGGGATGCAGAGGAACGCGCCGCTGACGGTGGTGCCGAAAATTTCGAAGGCCGGCAAACGCCAGAGGCAGGCGGTAAAGGCTAGGGTTGAGGCGAGTATCCACGCCAGTAAAAGGCCGATGCCAGCAACGCGCAGTGTGACCGGCCAGCGTTCGCGCAGAAGGCTCTGGACAGGCTGACCGAGGGCGTGAGAAGTGCCGAGGTCGCCGTGGATGGCTCCGCGAAGATAGCTTGCGTAAAAGCGGAGGATGTCATGTTCGCCGGCGCGCGACTGGCGCAAGGCGAGTTGACTTTCGGCGCTGAGGCTGGGATCGAGTTCGCGTTCGTCGGCATCAAAGCCCGGAGCCATGCGGACCAGCGTTGCCGAGAGTAGGCCGCCGAGGAGGACGAGCGCGGCGATGGCTGCCAGTTTTTGCGTGACGCGTTTGGCGATTTTCCAGAACTGTGTTTTCGCCGATAGCAATGGTTGCAGCATCGGCCGCCCTAATTTACGGTTGCATCGCGGCCGCGCGAGGCCGGAAGGCTCGCGTCACGATCGGTCGCTGGGTCGGAGTGGTGAACCTTCTTCATGGAATACATGCGGCGATCGGCCTCGGCGAGCAGGCGTTCGACGTCGAAACTGTCCTCCGGACAAAACGCCGTCCCGACGCTGAGGCCCACCAGTTCGCGGCCGGCAACTTTTCTGCCCGCTTCGATCGCCAGTTGGTGAAGGCGGCTAGCTTTTTCGTCGGATGCTTCTGTGCTCAGCCCGGGAGCGACCACGACGAATTCATCGCCGCCCATGCGCGCGACATAATCGTAGCCGCGGCAGACTTCCTGCACGCAATTGGCAAAATACTTGAGCAGGTTGTCGCCTTCGAGATGCCCGTAGAGATCGTTAATCTGTTTGAAGTTGTCGAGGTCGCAGACCATCACAGCGAGGGTGGTGCCGGTGCGGCGGCAGCGCGCCAGTTCGCGCGACAGGTGAACGAACAAAGAGCGCGCGTTGGGTAGTCCGGTGAGGTAGTCGGTGGTGGCGGAATCCTCAGCCTGCTGATACTTGAGCGCATTTTCAACCGAGAGCGCGATCTTTGAACTGACCGCGAGCAGGATGCGCAGATGATCGGCGGAAAAAGCGTCGGGCTCGCTACGATACATGGCCAGCACGCCGACTACGCCATGAAGGCCTTCGAGCGGCACCGCGAGCACGGAGCGCAAGGTGGTGAAGCGCGCCGGATCGCAAACGTATCCCGCTTCTGCCTCAGGATTTCCGTTGATGATGGGCTTCCGCTTCTCCGCGACCCAGCCGCACAGCCCTTCTCCCAACCCGACGTTGAGCGACGAAAGCAGCCGGAAATTATCGCCGCTTACCAGTTCAGGCACGAGCCGGTTTTCTTTCAGCAGAAACACGGCCAGCGAATCGTAAGGAATCATCTTGCGCAGACGTACAGAAAGCACCGAGAGCGTTTCGCCGAGGCTCAGCGAGTTGCCAAGATCCTGGCTAAGCTCGAACATGGTTTGCGCTTCCTGGCGGGCGGAGGCGATCGACGACAGGAAATCCGTCTCATTGGATGAGCTGAAAGAGGGCACGGGCTGCTCGAATTCGCCGACAGGCTCGGCCGTAGTCTTCGTTCTAACGTCGGCCGCCATCAGCGGGGCCACGTCATCCGCGGTGATGGAAACGGCCGTTGATGGAGTAGCCGTATCTGATTGCGCCATCCGCTCGAGGTCACGGTAGCGGCGTTGCAGTACTTCAACCACCAGCGGGTCGAAAGACGACCCCGACATGGAGGCGACCTTGTCCATCGCGGCATCAAGCGACATGGCGCCCCGATATTGGCGGTGCGAGGCAAGCGCGTCGAGGCAATCGACAGCGGCGAGCACGCGCGCCCCACGCGGAATCTCCTCCCCTTTCAGACCGTCAGGATAGCCGCCGCCGTCCCAATGCTCGTGATGCGAGCGGACGATGGGCGCAACGGGATAAGGGAAGGCTACGCGCTGCAGGATCTCTGCGCCCACAAGAGTGTGGATCTTCATCTTCTCGATTTCTTCCGGAGTCAGGCGGCCCGGCTTATTGATGATGTGCTCGGGAATCGCGAGCTTGCCAATGTCGTGCAGCAGCGCGGCGGCGCGCAAGGCTTCGATTTCGTTTTCCGGCAAGCCCAATTCTTTGGCGACTTCGACAGCGAACACACGCACACGCTGGAGATGTTTATGCGACGTATGATCCTTAGCCTCGATCGCGAGCGCCAGGCTCTCGATGGTGCGCAGGTGGAGCGCGGCCACATTCTCGGCGTGCTTTTTTTCGATCTCGACTTGTTTCTTTTCCGCCGCCAGCTTGGCCAGATAGAGGTGATAGGAGCGGTAGACCCAATAGACGAGCGGCAGAACAAGGAGCGACGTTTGCCATCCCACCTTTTTGCTGAGGAAGCCGACCGCGAAAACGACGGCCGCGCCCACCATGTAGAAGGGGAACGACCAGAAATGGCATTCGGCCCAGACCTTATGCGCCGGCTTGTTTTCCGTGACCGAAATGATGACGGCCACTGGAATCGTATTCGCCAGGAAAAAGATCAGCGAGGTGATGACCAGAAGAGGAAGCGTTCCGGCGCCGAGCACGCGCTGCAGAGAATGATAGGCGAGATACGAGAGGACGATGGCATTCGCCATCATGCTGAATACGTTGAAAAGAATTTTAAGCGGAACCCGCTTCTGCCGCGTTCCGAAGAGGCATTGCGCCAGAGTGGCGGTGCAGCCGAGAACCAGCGTCTCCGGAAGGTTCAACTCCAGGATGCTGAGCAGAATGAAAAGAAAGTTGACCGACATCGTGCCATCGAGGCCGGGCAGTCGAATCTTGAGGCTCGAAGCCAGAACGGCGACAAACAAGTAGCAGGCGAACCGCGTCAGATCGACACTTTGCCAGTGCCATAGGGCATTTGCCAGCGCCCACATACCGAGCGCGGCGGTTACTCCTATAAAGAGTTTTGCCCGAATAGACATAGGTCGACGAGTAATTTGCCCTTACATTCCGTGCATCTTCGCAGCCACATCGTCACCCTTTGTTACTTTTGGTAGGGTCTTGATTCCGCGCTAGTTATGACGACTAATTCGATTACGCATGGGATCAGCGCCCAGTTATTACCCGACTCGGCGCCCTCCAGCCATTTTTTGGCTGGTGCGTGCGAATTTCGGGCCCGGCCTTATGCACTAACAGCCCATTCGCAGCGATGGTAGTGCACCCCCAGTAAAACGAGATACTTACTGAAGTAACTGCGAATCCATGCCGTGCCTCCTTCATTACTTTGTGCGCCCTGAAGGTTACTTTGGTGTGAGCTTCGGTACATAACCCCGCCTCGAAGTGAGCGGGACTGTGTCAGCATCAGAATGCTTCGCGTAATGGACGCCGTACCTGTGCAATCGCTAAGTCGGTTATTAAGTTAGCCGGCCTGGCGCTGCGGCGCAAAGCAAAGCTCCCCTGTAGCGAACGAAACCAAAATGTCAACTCCATCGAAGACTCCGACCAGCGAAGGCGCGGAGAAATCCATCGCTAACAGTCGAGCTGGCCAAAGTGTGCGCCGGAAAGACGAGTCCGACGGACGATCGGTCGTGCCGCTTGGCGGTATGGAGCACTCTGGCGCCGTCTTGATCTTCGTCACTGACCTTCATGGCGCGATTATCAGTTGCAACCAGAGTTTTGAACATCACGAACATATACACAGTTTCTCGCCCCAGGAGTTGGTCGGGCGAAACTTCGTGGATTTGTACAGCAATGCCCAGCCGTCCTCGTTAGCCAGCCGAGCTCTCGCTTCGGTTCTAGAGCACGGAGAATTCGAGGCGGAACTTCGATGCCGCACAAAATCCGGCCAGGATGTTGATGTTCGCTTACGTTTGACGCTCTTGCGCGATTTACATGCAGCGCCCGCGAGTATTGTGGGGTTTGCGGTAGACATTACCGGGGAGAAGTCGCCGGCGAAGGTCGAAAGCGCGACTGGCGCGACTCCGCTGGCGCGGCGCGAAATCGACGGCACTCAATTTCTGATTGCCAGCCCGCTCATGCATAAGTTCATGGGCATGGTCGATCGTGTGGCGGGACATACCGAGACCGTGTTAGTAACTGGTGAAACCGGCTCGGGCAAGGAGTTAGTAGCGCGCACCATTCACGAATCCTCTTATCGTCATACCAAGGCGCTGATCGATATCAATTGCGCGGCGCTGCCCGAGAATCTAGTCGAAAGCGAACTATTCGGCTACGAAAAGGGTGCGTTCAGCGGCGCCGACTCCTCCAAGCCGGGTTTGTTTGAACTGGCCGACAAGAGCACGATCTTCCTCGACGAAATCGGCGAGTTGCAGCCGCAGATTCAAGTGAAATTGCTGCGCGTACTCGACGGCGCTCCCTATTACCGCTTGGGTGGGCATCGGAAAATCACTGTCGATGTCCGCGTGGTGGCCGCCACCAATCAGGATCTTGAATTGGCCGTGCAGGAAGGCCGATTCCGCAAGGATCTTTATCATCGCCTCAGTCAATTCCAATTGCGCGTGCCGCCGTTGCGCGAGCGTCCCGAAGATATCGCCGCGCTGGCGCGTCATTTTCTTTCCCTGAAAGCGGCCGATAAAGTCTTTACGGCTGACGCGCTGGTTACGCTACAGGGTCATCCGTGGCCGGGTAATATTCGCGAATTGCGGAACCTGGTTGCAAAGCTGGCCATTGCTACAGGAGAGCGGCAGATCACGGGTGTTGAAGTTGCTGCCGAACTCTGCGGCGAAATCTCGCGCGGCGAGGACGTGGCCGGAAGGCGCGGCAGCGGCGCCGTGCCGCTCGGCAATCTCGACAA
This sequence comes from Acidobacteriaceae bacterium, assembly GCA_003132405.1. Lineage (GTDB taxonomy): Bacteria > Acidobacteriota > Terriglobia > Terriglobales > Acidobacteriaceae > Acidiflorens. The sequence continues at coordinate 36,367 of PKXQ01000157.1, forward strand.
CATGGAAGAGCAGATGATCATAAGGGCCCTGGAGCAGACTGGCGGCCATCGCGCCCAGGCCGCGGAGCGTTTGGGAATTTCCCGCCGCACGCTCAGCCGCAAACTGCGCGAATATGAGATCGATGTGCCTTCGGGAGATGGTTCGGCCAAGCTTGGCGTCATCAGCGAGGACCAGCAGAAATTCTTCCGCGCCAAGGTCAATATATCGGTGACTTTGAAAAATGCGCACGGCAAAGAATTGCAGGTGCAGGCGCTCAACCTGAGTACGGGCGGCATGGGGCTGGATGTAGTCAGCGATCCGAGCGGGTTTGCGGGATTAATCGACGTGAATTTTCTGCTGCCCGATAGCGAAATTGAGATCCGGGCAAAAGGTCGCCTGGTGTGGGCCGATGCCGGCGGCAGAGCTGGCCTGCGCTTTATCGTGATTGAGCCTGCACTGTTCGAGCAGTTACAACACTGGACGAACAAAAAGATGAAAGACGAAGGCTGGGAAATTCCGTCGTGATCTGCCAAGGCCAGTGGCGAGCCAGAGTACAAGGCCTTCTGTAACCTGTCGTAACACGTACTTTCGTGCGATTCTCAATCTGCCGTTAGAAGCCCATCGACCGCGACCGCAGGGCCAACTCCCGCTGCGATCGCGGAATCTCAAGTGAGGTCATTTCATGTTGCAGTCTGCCGAACCGAAGTTCTCTCCAAACGCGGCTCCCACCAACAGCTACACTCCGGTGAAGCCGGCCACCTCACCCATGGATCAGGCCAACATCGGCCGCTCGCTCGTCATCAAGGGCGAAATATCGGGTGCGGAATCGCTCTTCATTGATGGACGCGTCGAAGGCACCATCAACTTTCCCGAAAATCGTGTCACCATCGGCCGCAGCGGAAACGTGGCGGCGAATATCGTCGCCAAGGAAATCGTAATCATGGGCAAGGTCCGCGGCAACGTCGATTGCTCCGACCGGCTGGACATCCGCAGCGAAGGCGAGCTCTCCGGCGACGTGATTACGCATCGCATCAGCATTGAAGAAGGCGCGGTTCTGAAGGGTGGAGTCGAAGTACGTCAATCCGATAAGAACGATCAGAAGACGCAGGCGCAGAATAAGCCGGAGCCGCCCAAGGCACTGGCCGCAACCGCCGGCAACGCGTAACTGCACGAAGTTAGAATTCGAAGTCGGGAATTCGAGATAACGATGGGGGGACGGGCAATTTGGCCCGTCCAGCCGGGCGAGGATGCCCGGCGCTCCATCGATTTCTTTTTGCAGGAAGGTTTACTTCTTCGGCTTAAAGTCGAGCGACGCCGAGTTCATGCAGTAGCGCAATCCGGTCGGCCCCGGTCCATCAGGAAACACGTGTCCCAGGTGCGCATCGCACTTCGCGCAGCGCGCCTCTGTACGGCTCATGCCATAGCTGGTGTCGGTGAGTTCCTTAATGTTCTTGCGGTCGGCGGCGGCAAAAAAGCTGGGCCATCCGGTGCCCGAATCAAATTTTGTATCTGAGCCAAAGAGCAGTGCTCCACAGCAGACGCAGTGATAGGTGCCGTCGTCGTGTTTGTTCCAGTACTGGCCGGTGAAGGGACGCTCAGTGCCGCAAGCGCGGGCCACTTGATATTGTTCCGGCGTCAGTTGCTGGCGCCACTCGGCTTCGGTCTTGCCGATCTTGTCATTTTCCGTGAGTTTGTCGATGAGTTTTTCCGTCATGTTGTCTCCCCATCAATAAGATGATGGACGATGGGGAAAGTTGCAAGACGAGCAATCGGGTCATCGTGTGATCTGGCCAACAGGCCGTCGAAGATTAAAAGTGGTAACGCCGTCAGCCGCTGAGAGCGGACATCGAAGCGCGGAGTTCTGCCTGTCTAGTGGGCCAAAGGCTGATTTGCGCCCAGCAACAATCCAATGCCGGCCCGCTTGCGCACCTCGGACAACAGAGCCGTGGCGGCGTTAAGGTAAGTTCGATTGGGATCGGACGTGTCAGCCCATACCGCTTCATAAACAATCTTTGCCGCTTCCTTTGCGTCCATGTGGAGCGCGGCTTCCATCAGGTCGGCCTGCTGGCGGACCTCGCCATAGCAGCTGTGGCAAACGGCGGCAGGTTCTGTAGCCCCGCTGTGCTGGTGCTCGAGAACGCAGCGGAAAGTGGCGGCAGCATTGATCTGCGTGTGCGAGGCGAAGGCCTGATTCTTGAGTTCTTTGAGAAAGCGCTCGCGGTCGTCGTCGATCGGCGCGATAGCCGGAAGCGGCGCGGCGGCCTGCGCGGCGGGCGGCGGTGCGACAGTGATGTGCGCCACGGGTGCCGTCGGCGAGACGCGAACGGTTGACTTGCAGATCGGGCAAGCCGGCAGGTCGGCGGTGTAGTACGCATGGCAATGCGAACAAGGCAGTCCATAGCCAATCGCTTTTTTCTCAGGCGCTGATACGACCTGCCCCGGAGCCGCAGGCGGTATAGGCCGGTCCGGGGTCGAGAGAGCAGCGGGATTAGCGGATTTTTTTCGGGCTGGTTGGGCAGCGCTGGTTTCCATATATCCTTCCATGGATCCTTCCCTTCGCCGAGCTGGACTTGCCGCCGGATGGTCCGTCCATAGGGCCCGTCCAGAGCCATCTTTGACTCCTATAGTTTAAGTTCATTGATCTCCGAAAGCGACGCACGCCGGTGCATGAGGAAGTATGTCCTATGGTTCATGTCGTCTGGTTCATCTAACTTGGTTCATGTGACTAGGTTCCTGTCGTTCAGGTTACTTCGCGAATTTTGTCCCACGCGCCAGGTCGCGGGCTACTTCCGCCGGTTACTTCGATGAAGTGATGAGCCGGACGAGTTCCTGCATGCGGGCCCTGTAGAGATTCTGGCCGGGGTCCATGCGGGAGGCGATTTCGAGTTCCCCAAGCGCCTCTTCATTCTGGTTGAGGGCCATCAGGCAGGCAGCCAGGGAATAGTGATTCTGGGCGCTGGGCTCAAGCCGAAGGGCCTCGAGAAATTCTTTTTCCGCCTCGGCGAGTTGTTGCGTATTCACCAACGCAGTGCCGAGATAGTGGTGGCCCAGGCCGGACTCCGGATTGAGCGCGATGGCTTGGCGCAGCACTTCGACGGCTTCCTGATCTCTGCCGGAAAGAAGGAGAGCCTGCCCCAGGACGCGATGTTCGGCTGCGCCAGCAGGGTTGACGACGATCGCCGCCTTCAACTCGCGAATGGCCGACGCGTAGTCGCGCTTGGACATGTAGGCGCGGGCGAGACAGTTATGGCCGCCCTCCCACTCCGGATTCTGCCGATACAGTTCGCTGAATTCCGCGATCGCGCCATCGAATTCTTCCTTGTCGCAAAGCGTGTTTCCCAGATTATTGCGGATGCTGGCTTCGTCTGGCTTAAGGCGCTTGGCGGCGCGATATTCGGCGATGGCCTCGTCAAACTTGCTCTGATCGTGCAGCACCACGCCGAGATTGCTGTGCGCCTCCCAGAAGTCCGGACGCAGGCTGAGCGCGTGGCGATAGGCAATCGCGGCGCGCCGCAAATCTCCCGCATCGCGATAGGTGATCCCCATGTCGAAGTAGACGTCGGCGTTCGCGACGGAGCCAGCGGGTTCGCCCTGAAGTGACTCATCGAACGAATGCAGCGCAGCGTCGTATTGGCCACCGGCGTAGAGCGCGAGTCCGAGAACGCGATGGGCCTCGGCGTTCGCGGGATCCATACTGAGCGCAGTTCGCGCCTCGGCGAGAGCGTTATCGGAATCTTCTGTCCGATAGAACAAATAAGACAACTGATTGTGCGTTTCCGGGAAACCGGGCATCAGGCGCGAGGATTCGCTAAATTCATCAAGCGCTTCGTCGAAGCGATCTTCCCGGCGCAGGATGGTTCCGAGAACAAAACGCAGCAGCGCAGTATTTTGCGACTCATCAACCTGCGCCGCATTCTGCGGCGACGCTTGGCCCAGTAGAGTATTTCCTGGCTGATCGCGCGACAGGTTCCGAAGCTGGCTTTCCGCGGCGTTCAAATTCTTGTCGTGAACCAGAGCCGCCACATGTGCGGCTGGACTCTGGCAGGAGCAGGTCGCGCCAGCGGCCGCATTTCGGGCCGACATTCGATCGGCGTGCGCATGCCCGAGGCTCTCGATCAATCCTCCGTCGGCTCCGGCTTTTTGCAGGGCGCGGGTACATTGGATGGTGGCCCGGCAGGAAAGGTTTTGGGCAACACCAGCTGTTTGTGCAAGACGTTCGATCCGCGCGCTCGAGATGCCGGCCGCCAGCCACCAGAAAACGTTGTCGGAAGCGGGCGCGGCTGCAACTTGATCAGCCTGCGCAACACCTGCCGCCAACAAAAGAAAAACCCATACCCGGACACAGCGTTTCACAGACCCCTCCAGCGTTTTCTTGGCGGTGGTGGCGCGCGAGCCTCGCCCTTTGCCAAAATAGTCTGGTGGCGGGATCGCCGATAGGTCACGGAAGTAATCTTGGGGGACACCGGCAAATGCGAAAGGACGCTGCTCTATTCTTGTGTGGCTTTGTAGCGCCGCCGTCCCGGCGGTTGTCCGGCGGCCATCTTGCCCGCCGAGGCGAGGCCACTTGAGCTAAATTAGGGCACCACCAACCGTTGGTTGGGGTACACTACGGGATGATGCTAACCGGCGTATCCGGTCGGCGCGGCTGATTGGAGTGCCCTATGTTTGAAGGTCTTTTTCAACCCATGCACCTGCTGGTGATCCTCGTCATCGCATTGATAATTTTTGGCCCAAAAAGATTGCCGGAGTTGGGCAAAGGGCTGGGCGATGGGATCCGCGCACTTAAAGAAGGTATGAAGGATCATAGTCAGGATGCCAAGGTTGAAGCCAAGCCAGATGTCAAACCCGATGTAAAACCAACCATAACGCCGGAAAACAATCCTGAAAATAAGGCCTGAGTCAAAGCTACTATTCTTCCCCGCGCCCCGATCGAATTTCAAGAAATTCTGAATTGTGCTGGGGGTAGTTGCGGGAATTGCCATCGTTCCTTGCAACCTTCCGGACGGAATTCTCTTCTACTGTTAATCACGCACTGATGTTAATCGCACTGATGGTAATCACGCGCTGATACTCGCTGTCTGTTAATCCTGGGGGAGGCTCCTGTGCATTTGAAATCTGTGGCAGCTATTCTTCTGCTCCTGACCATTCCGGCATTCGCCGATCAGGTCGTCTTAAAGAATGGTGACCGCCTGACCGGCTCCATCACCAAGTCCGACGGCAAGCAACTGGTGATCAAGACCGACTACGCCGGCGACGTAACGCTCAAGTTTGACGCCATCCAAAGCATCACATCCACAGGCGACCTGACGGTTATCCAGGGCAGCAAAACCGTGGTCGGGCCTGTAACCACGAGCGGCGCTGATCTAATAGTTGCGACCAAGGTTGGAGGTACGGCCGAAGTACCGATGGCCTCCGTTACAACGCTGCGCAGTCCGGCTGAGCAGGCAGCTTATGAGAAGAGCCTGCACCCGGGGATACTCGAGGGCTGGAAGGGCGGCCTGAATCTCGGTTTTGCGGTCACCACCGGCAATAGCGAAACCAAGAATCTGAACGTCGCTTTTAATGCGGTGCGCACCGGACTTCACGACAAGCTGACCTTGTATACCAACTCGATTTATGCGGTGAATGACAAGGTCGTGGCACCGCAGACTGGACCCCAAACCACCGCGAATTCTACCGCAGGCGGAGCTGTCTACAATCGAGACTTCACGCCGCACACTTTCTGGTATGTGAGCGGCGACTTCTTTACCAACTCGCTGCAAGACCTCGATCTGCGAGCGATATTGGGAGGAGTGGCGCAGGCGTGCACCTGATCAAGAACGCCGCTACCACTCTCGATTTTCTAGCCGGATTGAACTACACCCACGAAAGTTTTACGGATGTGCCTAGCCCGACTCCACCGCCGCCCACTTACTCGTATAGCAATAGCTTGGCGGCTTTGACCGTAGGAGATACGTTCTCCCACAAGGTAGGCAAAAGCACGGTGATTACACAGACCTTCCTGCTTTATCCCGACCTCAGCAAGACGGGCCAGTATCGCGGCACTTTCGCTTTGGGAACGGTGACCAAACTCAACAAGTGGCTGGGATGGCAGAATTCCTTCGGTGACGTGTTTGACACCAACCCACCGGCGGCGCTGCCCAGGATCGAGAGAAACGACTTGCAGCTTTCGACGGGGTTAAATATTGCTTTCACGCACTAAAGCTTGCGGAAAAGCTCGACTCACAGCGGTCTCGGGAAGGGCACGAGTTCCACTCGTGCCGCTAAATCGCTGAAAAATACGTCTGCGCTTTAGCGCCTGAGGCCTGTTTCTGGCGTTTGCAATGATTTTCCGCAGACTGCTAGAAGACTGACGTATTGCTGTTTTGAGGGCGGAGCGCCAACAATGCCCGCCGCGCCGCCCGGCGCTTCGATACTTTGTTATCCTACCCGCGTGCCGCGAACTTTCCTCATCGATACCGATACCGCATCCGATGACGCGGTCGCCCTCATCATGGCGCTACGCGCGCCTGACGTGCGTGTGGTTACGATCACGACGGTTGCCGGAAATGTCCCGGTTATGCAGGCGACGCGAAACGCTCTCTATACAGTTGGACTGTGCGCCGCGAACGCGCCGGTTTATGTCGGCGCTGATAAACCGCTCCTGCGCACTTATCAGAATGCGACGTGGTTTCATGGCCGCGATGGCCTCGGAGATCACGACTATCCCGCGCCTCGTCAGTCGGCTGCGACCGGGCATGCAGCGGATGCCATCATCGAGACGATCGAAGCGAATCCCGGAATCATTCTCGTCACGCTCGGGCCGCTGACCAACATAGCAATGGCGCTGGCGAAAAAACCGGAGATCGCCGCGCTAGTCTCCCGCTGCGTAGTCATGGGCGGAGCGCCATGTTGCGAAGGCAATGTAACTCCAGCGGCCGAGTACAACATCTGGGTCGACCCCGATGCCGCGCGGATGGTCATGCGCAGCGGTTTGCCCATTGAGCTTGTGGGCTGGCAGTTGTCGCGCGGCGATGCGGTAATCCACGAGCACGACGTCGCTCACATCCTCGGATTCAACACCCCGCTGGCGAAGTTTGCCATCGAATGCAACAGCCACGCACGCCAGGCCTATAAGCTGCAGACGGGCGAGGATGGTATTTGCCTGCCTGATCCAGTGGCGATGTCGATTGCCCTCGATCCGACGATAGGAACGGAGTGGAGCGAGCATTACCTCGATGTTGAGACGCAAAGCGAACTGACACGAGGGATGACGGTAGTCGACCGGCTGAACATTGCTGCCGACGCGCGGAATCAAGCGGTGTGGGCGCCAGCGCTGATCAAGAAATGCAAGGCCAAAATCTGTTGGACCATCGACAACCGGCGATGGAAGGAAGCGTTGTTCTCAGCGCTGCGGTAAACGTTAACTGCCTAAACCTTAACCACCAACAACACGAAGGAGCACACAACAATGTTCAACGTCGGGCCTTCGTGGACCTTCGTGCCCTTTGTGGTTAGCGATTCCAGAATCTCGCGACTGGCTCGCTCGGCGTTCGTCGTCTGATATATTGGCCTCTCTTGGAGGTACGTCACATGTCCCGAACCGTCCGCTGCGGCCTGATTCAGGCGAGCAACGCTCTGGGCGCGAATCGTCCGCTGCCAGAGATCAAGAAAGCGATGATCGATAAGCACCTCAAGCTGATCGAGCAGGCGGCGAAAAAGAAAGTCAAAATTCTCTGCCTGCAGGAGCTTTTCTACGGTCCTTATTTCTGCGCCGAGCAGGACATCCGCTGGTACGACCTCACCGAGCGCGTCCCCGATGGGCCCACCACGCAACTGATGCAGAAAATCGCGGCTAAACACGGCATGGTCATCGTCGTACCGGTATACGAGGAGCAGATGCCCGGCCTCTATTTCAATACCGCCGCGGTCATCGATGCCGACGGAAAATATCTGGGCAAGTATCGCAAACATCATATCCCGCATGTACATCCCGGATTCTGGGAGAAGTTTTATTTCACGCCCGGTGATCTGGGGTATCCGGTGTTCGAAACGAAGTATGCGCGTGTCGGTGTGTACATCTGCTACGACCGTCATTTTCCCGAAGGCGCGCGCATCCTCGGACTAAATGGTGCGGAGATCGTTTTTAATCCTTCAGCGACGGTCGCCGGGCTGTCGGAATACTTGTGGGAACTCGAACAGCCCGCTCACGCAGCGGCAAACGGATACTTCGTCGGTGCGATCAATCGTGTAGGGCGAGAGAAGCCGTGGAATATCGGTGAGTTTTACGGCAAGAGTTATTTCTGCAATCCGCGCGGAAAGATTGTTGCGCAGGCCAGCCGTAATAAAGATGAGGTCCTGGTCGCCGATCTCGATCTCGACATGATCGAGGAAGTGAGAAGGGTCTGGCAATTCTATCGCGACCGGCGCCCGGAGACTTATGGCGCCCTAACGACACAGACGGGCCAAACGAAAGCCGCGGACTGAACAAGAAATCGTCATCTCACTTTGCCGTTGTCATCCTGAGCGAAGCGAAGGACCTATGCATTTGACAGCATTGGCGTCGTCCGTGTCGCTAAGAACGTCAATCAGCTTCTACTGAAAGCTGATAACTGATAACTGACAGCTAATAGTTGGTACTTTCCTGACTCATGTCCACATCTTCACGAATCGAATCCAGCCCGCTCTACAACGCCGACCTCGCGCCCGCGACCAGCGAACGCCGCACCTGGGGCACTTACAGCTTCGCCGCGCTGTGGGTATCGATGTCGGTCAATATTCTCACCTACATGCTGGCGGCCAGCCTCATCCAGGGAGGAATGAACTGGCGGCAGGCGGTAGCCACCGTCTTTCTCGGCAATACCATCGTGCTCATTCCGATGCTGTTGAATTCCCATCCCGGAGCGCGCTACGGAATTCCGTTTCCAATACTGGCGCGCGCTTCCTTCGGAGTGCTCGGCGCAAACGTCGCCGCAGTCTTGCGCGCACTTGTTGCTTGTGGATGGTTCGGCATTCAAACTTGGATTGGTGGCGAAGCGATCAACACGCTGATCACCACGCTAGCGCCTGCCTGGGGCCAAGTAGCGCACGGAGCCGCGATCTGCTTCCTGGCATTCTGGCTCATTAATCTCGCCGTCATCCTTAAGGGCATCGAGTACATCCGTTTTCTACAGGGAATCAGCGCGCCGGTGCTGCTGGCAGTCGGCCTATTGCTGCTGGCATGGGCCTATAAGACGGCCGGCGGATTTGGCCCTATGCTCTCCGCGCCGTCGCGCTTCGTCACCTTTCCTGATTTTCTGAAATTCCTTATCCCCGCGCTCAATGGCACGGTCGGTTTCTGGGCGACCGTATCCCTCAACATCCCGGACTTCACACGCTTTGCCCGGAGCCAGCGGCAGCAGGTGATCGGCCAGGCGCTCGGCCTGCCCACGACCATGACACTTTATTCGCTGATCGGAATCCTGGTGACCTCGGCAACCGTGGTGATCTACGGCACCGCAATCTGGGATCCCGTGCAGCTGTTAAGCCGCTTTCACTCGCCGGCGGCGGTCGTGATTTCGCTACTTGCAATTTTGCTGGCGACGTTGAACGTGAATATCGGCGCAAATGTCGTCTCCCCAGCCAACGATTTTTCCAATCTGTGGCCGCGCAAAATTAATTTCCGCACCGGCGGTGTGATCACTTGCTTCATGGGGATCGCGCTCATGCCGTGGAAGCTGCTCTCCGATTACGGCACCTTTATCTTTGGCTGGCTTGGCGGCTATGCCGCGTTTCTCGGTCCCGTCGCGGGCATCATGATCTGCGATTACTTCGTGATTCGCAGGCGCGTGCTCGTCGTCGATGACCTTTACCTGCGCGGCGGCATCTACGAATACTCGCGCGGCTTCAACTGGCTAGCGGTAATCGCGCTGGCTCTGGGAACGGGCACGGCGCTGGTGGGATTAGTCGTTCCTGCGCTGCGTGTTTTATACAGCTACTCCTGGTTCGTCGGCTTTGCCGTTTCGTTTGTGGCTTATTACGCAATGATGAGTTTGCAGAGACAACCCGAGACTTCCGCCTGACTCTATCGGAAGCGAGCTACAGAATCGTCGCCCAGTCATTACTTCTACAGTAAACTCCAGCGCGCTGTACGTGGTTCTCCAGAGATTTTCTGCCGCTGCAAACATTTACAGCTGGTCCCCGCATCTTAGTCGTGCGAGGTGTCAGATTAAGAACATAACGCTAATCGGCGCATGTCTGATGATCTTGCTGGGAACCGCTCTAGCCCGGCAGGGAGCGAAAGGCCCGGATGACATGACCACGGTGCTCGGTTGTATCCAGCGCTCTCAGCAGAGCTATCTGGTCACTGACAATCACGGAACCACTTATCTTCTCGATGGCGTAGGAGATGAGCTCAGCGGCGAAGTCGGCCACACCCTGGAGGTGAAGGGCAAGCTGATTGAGCCTCCGAAGCCGGCGAGGCATTCTGCAAAGCAAAGCTTTCGCGCGAGCGATAATCCAGGCTCGCAGTTGGCAACGCTGAGGGTTGCGAGCGTTATCGACGATGTGCATCGGCTGGGCAATACCTGCTCATCGCAATAAATCCGCGACTTAGCTCCGACGAAAAGCCGGTAAGACGTGCTTTTTGTAAGCTTCGAGCGTGTCTTCTTCATTACCGCACATCAGATAAATATTGAACTGCGTCACTCCCGCGCGCGCGAGCGCCCGAATCTTTTCGACGTGAGCTTCGGCAGGGCCAAGCAGGCAGAAGCGGTCGGTCACTTCATCCGAAACGAAGTTGCGGTTGCTGCTGTCAACCTCGCAGTGATGCAGGTAATCGTATTTTCCGCGATCCCGTATATAAGAGGTTAGCGCTGGCGGAAGTTCTTCCGGCTTGTAGCGCGAAACCAGATCGACGACGTGATTCGAAACCAGGGCAGGGAACCAGCGCACTCGCTCGCGACCGACTTTAACATCATCGGAGACCCAGACCGGAGCGGCCGACATAATCTCGATCTTGCGCGAATCACGGCCCACAGCCTCGGCACCTTTTTTGACGAAACTGACGCACCACGCGATCAGGTCTGGATCGGCGAACTGGAGGATAACGCCGTCGGCGATTCGCCCCGCCAGTTCGAGCACCTTCGGTCCATATCCCGCCACCCACACCGGGGGAACGCCAGCGGTCGCCCAGGTGAGGCGCGCGGTCAGGCCTTCATATTCGGTTTCTTTTCCGCCGGTGAGATCGCGAAAAGCTTTCACAGCTTCTTCTAACTGCGCTGACGTAACGGGCTTCTTGCCCAGCACGCGCCGCGAACTGTCGCCGCGCCCAATGCCCAGTTGCATACGCCCACCGGAAATTAAATTCAGCGTCGCAAATAAACTCGACGTTACCGTGATGTCGCGCGTCGCTGGATTCGTGACACAGGTGCCGAGGCGCATGTGTTTCGTGTTGGTCGCCATCAGGGTAAGCGTGGGATAAGGCTCGAGCCAGAGGACGTGCGAATCAAAGATCCAGCCATACTCGAAACCGGACGCTTCCGCCTGGCGCGTCAGGCTGACGATCCGGTCGACGGTCATGTCGGGCTTGATGGTGATGCCGAAACGCATGTTATCTCCCAAGTACACTCTTTCACCGCCGAGGCGCCGAGAAAAGCTTAAAGAAGTAAAAACCTAAATTCGACCACCTACGATTTGTAACAAAACATTTGGGACATCACCGCCCAATGCAAAACAAGATTTTCTCGGCGATCTCTGCGTCTCTGCGGTGAAAGCCCTCGCTCAGTGCGGCTACTTAGTTCCGGGAGTTTAGCATAAAATCTCTACTTCGCCGCCAAAGGAGAGCCGACAACCATGGGCTTTGACACCATCATCGTAAACGGCCGCGTCGCCACCGCCACCGATACATACACCAGCGACGTCGCGATCAGCGATGGAAAGATTTCTGCCGTGGGCCAGAGCCTGCCGCGGGAGAATGCCGGAAAAATAATCGACGCGGCGGGCAAGTACGTTTTTCCTGGCGGAATCGATGTGCATACTCACCTCGACATGCCCTTCGGTGGCACCACGAGCGCCGACGATTTCGAGACGGGCACACGCGCGGCGGCATTCGGCGGGACGACTACGCTGATCGATTTCGCCATCCAATACAAAGGCCAGACGCTGCGCACGGCCTTCGATACCTGGATGCAGAAGGCGTCCGGCAAAGCCGTTTGCGATTACGCGTTTCACTGCATCATGACTGATTTGGCCGGAGCGCAACTCGACGAAATGAACGCCTTGGTCCGCGAAGGTGTCACCAGCTTCAAGTTGTTCATGGCATATCCCGGCGTGTTCATGCTCGACGACGCCAGCATTTTCAAAGCTCTGCGCACGACGTCGAAGAATGGCGGCCTCGTCTGCATGCACGCGGAAAATGGCGGCGCGATTGACGTCATCGTGCAACAGGCGCTGGCGGAAGGGAAAAAAGCGCCGAAGTATCATGCTTTGACGCGACCGACGACAGCGGAAGCGGAAGCTGTTTCGCGAGCCATAGCGCTCGCCGAAATGGCGGGAGCGCCGCTCTACATCGTCCATTTGAGTTGCAATGAGGCGCTCGAAAAGGTGCGAGAGGCGCGCGATCGTGGACTTCCTGTGTATGCGGAAACGTGCCCGCAGTATCTTTATTTATCGCTTGAGAATATGGATGCGCCAGGATTTGAAGGCGCGAAATATGTGTTTACTCCGCCGCTGCGGGAGAAGTGGCATCAGGAAAAATTGTGGAACGGGCTCAAGCGCGATCACCTGCAAGTGGTTTCCACGGATCATTGTCCTTTCTGTTTCAAAGAACAAAAAGAATTGGGTCGCGACGATTTCACCAAAATTCCGAACGGCGGTCCCGGAGTCGAGCACCGCATGAGCCTCATCTATTCCGGCGGAGTCGGCGGCGGCCGTTTCAGCGTGAATCGCTTCGTGGAGCTCGTTTCAACCACTCCAGCAAAACTGTTTGGCCTATATCCACGCAAAGGCACGATCGCGGTGGGCAGTGACGCCGATCTCGTTATTTTCGATCCCGACCGCAAGCACACCATCAGTGCCAAGACGCACCATATGCGCGTCGATTACTCGATGTTCGAGGGGATCGAAGTTACGGGAATGCCCGACACGGTGCTGTCGCGCGGCCGCGTCGTGGTTGAGAAGGATAAATTTCTAGGACAGCCGGGCGCAGGAGAGTTCCTGAAGCGCGCGCTCTATGCGCAGCCCTAACCTAACTCATTGTCATCCTGAGCGAACCGGGGTCCCCAGCGCGCCCGCTTTTGGCGCGTTGGGGTGGAGAAGCGAAGGACCTATGCGTTGGCGCTAGGATACGAGCTAAGGCTGCACCAGTTAGTGTTTGTCCCCTTGCTCAACAAAAAATTTCCCAGTCTCCCCTGCCGAAAAATAGCGCGAAGTCACCGTCTTCTTGCGCGTGAAGAACTCGACCGCATCCCAACCATGCACGTGCAGATCCCCAAAGAATGAATCCTTCCATCCAGAAAAAGGAAAATACGCTGGCGATGCGGCCACTCCGATATTTACGCCGACCATGCCGACTTCGATGCGCCGGCTGTATTCGCGCACGGCGGCGCCGTTTTCCGTGAAGATCGAAGTGCCATTGCCGCGCGGATCGCTATTCACCAGCGCAATCGCCTGCTCGAGCGTGTCGACGTGCATCACCGAGAGCACCGGCCCGAAAATTTCATCACGGGCAGCGCGCATCTCCGGAGTCACGTTATTCAAAATTGTCGGGCCTACGAAATTTCCTCCCGTCGGAACACCGCGTGGACGCCGTCCATCTACCAGCAACTCAGCTCCTTCTTTCAGTCCGGTCTCGATCGCATCGTGAATGCGCTCGCACGCTGCGCTCGAAATCACCGGACCAAGACTCGCTTTCGCGTCCATGCCATCGCCCGCAACCAGCTTCTGCGCCGCCTCTTTGAGCGGACCCATGATCGCCGCTTGCGCCGAGCCCACCGTCACCAGCACCGATCCCGCCATGCAGCGCTGGCCCGAAGCGCCAAAGGCGCTGCCGAGAACGTTCGACACTGTCTTATCGACGACCGCATCCGGCATCACGACCATATAGTTTTTCGCGCCGCCCAGGGCCTGCACGCGTTTCCCTTTTTCCGCTGCGCGCCGATAAATATATTTCGCAGTGTTGACCGATCCGACGAACGACACGGCGTTAATCCCCGGACTATCGAGAATCGCATTCACCGCATCGTGCGCGCCATGCACCATGTTCACCACGCCTTTTGGCAGGCCGATTTCTTCGAAGATATGAAACATCAACTCCGCCGTCAGCGGAACTTGCTCCGACGGCTTTAGCACAAACGTATTCCCGTAAACAATCGCGAAGGGTAGAAACCACATCGGCACCATGGCGGGAAAATTGAAGGGAGTAATGGCCGCGCACACGCCAACCGGCTGGCGAATAGTTTCAGTATTGATGCCGCGGGCCACGCCTTCGAGAACGCGCCCCTGCATCGTCATCGGCGCGGAGCAAGCCACTTCAAGCACTTCGATGGTCCGCGAAACCTCCGCGCGCGCATCGGAAAGCACTTTTCCCCCTTCGCGCGTGATCGACGCTGCGATCTCGTCAATGCGCTGCCGGAATTTCTCGCGCAGAGCATAGATAAATTCCGTACGCTCACCTACAGCGCGGCTGCGCCAGTCAGGCAAAGCGGCGCTGGCGGCGCCAACCGCTGCCTCCACATCGGCAGATCCGGACAATGGAACACGCGCCAATACCGCGCCGCTAGACGGATTGGTGACGTCGACAAGCCCGGACGCCTGCGCCTGGACCCAGCGTCCGCCAACGTGATTCGCAAGAACTCGCGTCGATGCCGTATGCGCGGAGACGGAGCCTGCGTCGCGGTTCGTGCCGTCGGCGATCGTATCGTCCGAAGTAAAATCCGTCAGAATATTCGTTTCGCTCATGGCTGCCCTTTCATCTGCGCTGCGATCTGTTTCCCACCCGCTCGGCTTTTGCACTCCGACCCGCTGGCCTGGTTTTAGCACGTCTTGCGACTTACAGACCGATCAATAGCCAATCGTGAAGAGACCCCGTAAAGACCCAAACTTATCGCGTTTATTTTACAGGATATGGTTCGGCATCGTACTCTGTGCCAGCATCTCCAGCCCGCACCAGAGTCCTCGCTTGGTGCTAGAATCTTTGAGGTGTAGGCGCGTAGCTCAGTTGGTTAGAGCGCTACCTTGACACGGTAGAGGTCAGGAGTTCGAGTCTCCTCGTGCCTACCATTTTTCAATCACTTACATCACCTGCGTCGGTTTTTCCAATCCACAACAATCCACAGCGTCGGCGAATAGCTGCTGAGCCGTGGACATCTCGTCCGAGTCGCCCTGCGTGTACAGGTCGAGCGTGGTCTGGATTTTGCTGTGCCTCAGCATCGACTGCACCGTCTTCGGTTCCACCTTCCCCTTGTTCACCAGCCAATGAGAAAGCGAATGCCGTAGATTGTGCAGACCAAAACGTCGGCCCTTTTCGATCTTGACACCTGCCTCAATTGCCGCAGAACGGAGATGGTCGGCAACAAAGCAACTCATCGCGAGGGGCACCGCTCCATCGCTTTTGAACGATGCGAAAACAAAGTCCGTGGGCTGGCAGTATGGGGTCTGCTGACGCCATGCCGAGAGCACCCTTGCGAGGGCTTCGCCCATGGACACCGATGCATCCGAGCATTCCGTCTTCGGCTTGCCGAATTCACCCAAAGCCCACCGCTTGTTTACGACAATGCGATTGTTTGCGAAGTCAACGCATTGCCATTGCAAGCCAGCAAGTTCAGAGGCTCGCAGCCCGGTAAGGACGGCGACGATGACCAGCACACGGTGCAGGGGGTCCTTCATCAACCTGATGATGGTTTTTGCCTGCTCGGGTGTGACGATCACTGCCTTGTAGTCCGACTTCGCCACGACGCGAAATTCCTTACACGGATTGTTGTCGCAAAGCTTCTCCATTTTTCCGAACTGGAAAACCAACGACATCAGCGTTTTGATTTTCGCGATTGATGGTGCAGCCAAATTCCGCTCCTTGCGGATAGTTTTCAGCCAATCCCTTACAGCCTTCGGCTCGATCGATCCGACCGTCTGCTTCCCCCACTTCGGAGTGAGGTATTCATACAGGTAATGCTCCACCGCTGCCTTGGTCGTGTTTGCTTTCGGGACCTCAGCGTCTTCCCCGTACTCCTCGGCGAAGTACTTCAATGCCAATTCGGCAAACGTAGGATTCATGCTTGCGGGGTTAGGGTTGATGTTGAGGCGTAGTCCCAAGCGATCCACTTCACGCTGTGCAGCGGATTCGCTGGGAAAGTCCTTTACCAAACCCACCAGCGTTGTGTTTTCGACTCGGCGTCCGCCCTTATCAATGCGATAACGGAACAACCAAGTCAGCCCGTCCTTTCGTTGTACCTGTCTCAAACTACCGCCTTGGTACATTATTGGCCTCCATTTCTGGAAGCCGCCCAGCAGACGTTAACACATAGGCTTCGAGGTCCGAAAGCCTGAAAAGCCATGTCCGGCGCGACTTCTCGCCGCGTGGATAGGCGGTGATTTGCCCGTTGCGGGCTAGATACAGGACATGCTTGCGGCAGCAGCACAAGAAGGCGGCTGCACGGGCGGCATCGACGAATGGCTCGGGCCTACATAGGGAGCAGGGTCTCTGCTCAGGGATGGGTTCATTGCGATTTAACTGCGACTTTAAGGAGTTCAAACATGTTGCCTCGACTGTTTCAACTGAGCCGCCCGTCGTCCTTGTAGATCGACGCTGGGCGACCCATGCTGGTTCGCATTAAGCGTCTAAGAAAACCGCCACGGAGCCGTGGCTGTCAACATCGACGCCCCGATGCTAAGTGTCTAATACGCGATATTTTGTCGAATCCTCGGCTCTCTTAGGGCCGTGCTTAGGCAAGGTCTTGCCGGTCACAGACTTAGAACTCCTGGGGGGTACAGGCGGCTCCGCTTTGTCTCCAAGGCAGGCGGAAGCCAGCGAAGAGGGCAGAATTGGACGGATTGAGTCCGCAGCAAAAAAGTCCGGAAGTCTTTGATTTAGTGGCAAATCCGGTTTCGGCATTCCTAGCGATTTCACAGGCCGGGCCGGTATAATAGGAGTGTAAATGGCAGAGCATTATCGGGTGCAACGCCCGTCCTAACTAAGAATCTCTGCCAGCGGTAGTGGCGGTTCGGCACTCTCCGAACTCCGCAGTGCATGCGGACTAATGCATCCCTTCCAGCCCGTAAGTTGAGGCTTGGCTGAGAGCGAACATCCCCAAACAATTTCGTGCACTGAATTACGCGGACACACGTGTGCCTGAGACGGCGGACGTGTGCCCAGGGAAAAAAGTCGGCTTCGTGGGGCACTAGGCCCCAAAAGCCAGTATTAGGAACTTATCGAGGTCAGTCCTAGAAGGAGGATTTATGGGCACTAATCCTAACATTTCGGCGCACGATGGGGTCTCTCGAAGACTTGAACTCGTTGCCATCGATAAGAAGCAGGCGACCGAACTTGTCGTCGCTAATCATTACTTGCATCGTGAGTGCCCGATCGCTCCTTTAGGTTCCGTGGTGGGAAACCAGAAGGGGAGAAGAAATATGAGTACTGCCGGAACCCAAACAACCGAGGTCACGCACGTCGCGTTGGTGGAAAACGCGGCGACACACGTCCTCGCCCAGTCCGCCAACCAGCAAACTCGCGACATGTGTCGCGAGTTGGAACCGGGCGTCACGCCGGGCGAGCTTCGCGCTGAGTACGACGACCTTAACAACCAAATCACCGCCAAGCTGGACGTGTATGTTGCTTCAGCCAGCAAAGCCAAAACCGACTTCGACGCCATACTGCCGGAACTTGACCGAATGCAGGAGATGCTTTCACAGCGGGGCCGTTTGCGCAGCCTGATGGACACAATCGGCCTGCCAACGTGGACGAAATGGTACGAAGATTTCCGCAAGCGGACAGGCGAAGAGTTCACGATCCGCACCATCCAGCGCAAGTTGAGGGAGTACCGTGGCATTCCCGATACCAGTGCAGAGTCTGATACCGCTACGTCGGAGGCGGTCGAGCCCGGCTCGCGAGTGCATTCTTTGGGACGGACGTAATGCACGCTGGGAAACGAGCCAGCACGCATGTGTCGAGGCAAACGGAAAAGCCCGAGCGTGGCTGAAGGGGTTTTGAGTGTTTTCGACAGCTATCGTGCTCTTACCTTCCGCGCGGAGCGAAAAAAGCCGCCCCGAGAGGCGGCTTCGTAACTTCCTGATCCCCTGAACAAGTCATCATGGCGTGACGCGGAATTTCGTGTTGCTCTTGAGCGTGCCCTTGGGTGTTGTCACTGTCACAAAACCTGTGGTCGCACCCGAGGGAACGGTGGTCGTGATTAAGGAACTCGAAACCACTTTGAAGACAGCCGACGTGTCGTTAAACGTGACGCTGGTTGCGCCCGTTAGATTGGTGCCGAGAATCTTGACCGCCGCTCCCACCCTGCCGGAGGTGGTCTGCGTTTCGACGAACGGCCCCAGGCCCACAGCCAGGCTGTAGATGGTGCCGCAGCCAACCGGGCAGGCGTCGCTGGTCCCACCCCCGTCTGTTGAACCGTAAAACTTCCCGTTAGTGTCCTGGAGCGGCCCGCCGCCACCGGCGATGCCGTCGGTGCAGCCGCTCTGCGCGCAAAAGCTGTAAAGCGTCGTCAGTTTGCCGCTTGGCGTGATTTTGAAGATCGTGCCACAGCCCAAGGCGCAGGCAGTGTTTCCGCCATTCTGTGTCGTCCCAAAGAAACTCCCATCGCTGCCCTGGACTGGCGTCGCCCAGGGAGCTGCGCCGTCCGCGTTGTCAAAGCTGTCCAGCGTTTTGAAGGTCTGTGCGGGCAAGGTAACCGCTGCCGTTGCCAACGCTACAAAGAAAGCGCACGCCCTCGTATACCAGCTCAATTTACTCATGCATTCTCCTCACACAAGTCGGGCCTTCCAACGCTAACCGCTGAATATGCCTCGAGATTCGAGACCAAGGAACAGTATCCGGATAACCGTTCCCAAGAGTGTTCAATTCTATACACTTTCCGAAATAAACCTTTTGGGTTCGCCCCGATGCCTATGCGCCCGGCGTATTCATCAGCACAATCGGCCCGAACCTGCGTCCCACTGCTTGCGGAGCAGGGGTTTATCCCACAATTACCCCCCAGAAATTGGAGTAGTAAATATACGGGTCCGTGGCAGATAACTGTCGATAAATCGCCATCGCACTCATTGGCCGGGTTGTGAGTGTAATCGCCTGTTATCAAACTAAAGGACCTGCGCGGAAGCTCCTCGAATAGGGCATGGGATAGATAGGGATTCTTCTCCTCTGGCCTAAAACTGAGCGGCCCGGTATTTTTGGTCCACTTTGAGAGCGAGTTTCCGGCAAAATCTAAGCCTGAAAAGGGGGATTTGCCGTGAAGCAGAAGCGATTCAACGTCGAGCAGGTTGCGGCGGTGTTAAAGCAGGCCAAAGCGGGAGTTCCGCTCGCGGAGTTGATCCGGCAGGTTGGGATTTCCGAACAGACTATCTATCGGTGAAAGAAGCAATACGTTGGATTGGAGGTCGACCAGGTTCGTCAGCTCAAGCAACTTCAGGAAGAGAACACTCGGTTGAAGCAATTGGTCGCCGACCTAACGCTCGACAAAGCCATGTTGCAGGATATGCTATCAAAAACATTCTAGAGGCCTCGCGGTGCCGGCAGGTAGTCGACTACCTGCATGGCAGCTACCGGGTAAGCGAGGGGCGTGCATGCAGAGTGACCCGGTTGAATCGCGGGACATTCCGATATCGCAGTCACAAAGATCCACGGACCGCTCTTCGGATGCGCATTCGGGAGATCGCGCAAACGGGAGTGCGATACGGATATCGGAAGATCCGGGTGCTACTGAACCGCGAGGGCTGGAAAGTGGGCAAATACTTGGTGGAGCCTCTATCGGGAAGAGGGATTAACGCTGCACCAGCGACGGAAACACCGGCGTCGACTGGCTGAGCATGGCCGTGAACGCTTTCATCCAACGGGACCGAATCAGGTATGGTCGATGGATTTTGTAGCCGATCAACTGGCGGACGGAAGAAGGTTCCGTTCGCTGACCGTCGTGGATATCTATACTCGGGAATGCTTGGCGATCGAGTCCGAACAGAGGCTGAAAGGCAAAGATGTGGTATTGGCGCTGAACCGAATTCAAATCCAACGAGGAGTTCCGAAGTTTGTTTACTTGTGACAACGGGAGCGAGTTTTCCAGTCAGGCGATGGATCCGTGGGCCTATCAGAACAGAGTGCCCATGGCATTTTTGCGACCAGGGAAACCAACGGATAATGCCTTCGTGGAATCGTTCAACGGAACGTTTCGGGCAGAATGCCTCAATGCGCACCGGTTCGTGTCGTTGACGGAGGCCCAGCAGGTGGTGGAAACTTGGCGTGCTGAATACAACGAGAGTCGGCCTCACCGGGCTCTTGGGGAGAAGACGCCCAACGAATTCGCCAAGGAAATCGCGGCTAGCCGCGATTTCCTTGGGTTACAAACAGCCGAAAACTCACCCTAGAGTGGTACAAAAAAGGGCATAAATATACTTGACAAATCAAATACCGCTTGCTATATTTGGCTCAGGAGCAAGGAACATGAAAGAGCTAAAGACACTTCAGCAAGCAATCATACACTTCGCGGATGAGCAAAACTGCCTGCAATTCATGGTGGCGATGCGCTGGCCGGATGGCGTTGAGTGCCCTGTATGCGGGCGCATGGACGCGCGGTTCCTAGAGAATCAGCGCAAGTGGCAATGCAAGAGTGTCCACCACCACCGCCAATTCTCGGTGAAGGTTGGCACTATATTCGAGGATTCGCCTATCCCGCTGTCCAAGTGGCTGCCCGCCGCGTGGCTGCTTATCAACTGCAAGAATGGCGTTAGCTCCTATGAAATCGCACGCGACTTGAAAGTGACTCAGAAAAGCGCGTGGTTCATGCTTCACCGTTTGCGCCTTGCCTTGCAGAATGGTTCGCTGATGAAGCTCGGCGGGAACGGCCAAGAGGTTGAGGTTGACGAAACTTTCATCGGCGGCCTGTCGCGCAATATGCACAAGAGCCGGAGACTGGAAGCGATTCATGGTACTGGCGCAAAGGGCAAGGTTGCCGTCATGGGTCTATTGCAGCGTGGCGGAGAGATTCGCACAACCGTTGTTCCTCACGTGCGCCGCCATGTGCTGCAAGGCGAAGTGCGGAAGCACGTGGAAGCGGGAACCCCTCTTTATTCCGACGCGCTGGCGTCCTATCGCGGACTGGCCGTGGATTATCAACACCAAGTCATAGACCACGCGCAAGCCTACGTTGACGGCAAGATTCACACCAAACGGTTGGAAAACTTTTGGAGCCTATTGAAACGCGGCCTGAAAGGCACCTACGTCAGCGTGGAACCGTTCCACCTGTTCCGTTACGTTGACGAGCAAGCATGGCGCTACAACAATCGCAAACTGGCAAACGACGGCGAACGGTTTACCGAAGCAATGGGGAATGTCATGGGAAAGCGCCTGACCTACGCACAGTTGACAGGCAAGACTCAGGTGTTGGAAACGAGTGCTGATTAAACCACGCCAGCGGCGCGGGAAGCGGTCTTAGGCCGCTTCTTTCGCGTCTTGCGGCCTTTCTTCCATTCCGCTTCACGTCGTTTCAATTCATCATGAGACACGCTCAGGATCGTCCGCATGGCGGCGGTGAATTTGCGGTATTCAGGCGTTTCTTGTTCTTTGTTCATTTGGATATTTTGCGACGTCCTATAAATTCCGGTGCTCCTGGATTTCCATCCCAATATCTTAGCAATTCTAGGTTGTTTGGGCCGCCTTTGGAAGCCAAATCAGCAAGAGATTTTTCCCTCCACACATGAAACGAGAGGGAACCCACGAGACGGGAGACGGGTATGCGAGTGTTTTTCTTTCCTTCATTGTCAACGTGCTTGAAAGCCTCCCTTGCAATTAAGTCGGCGGCCTGTAGGGGATACAGCTCTTTTCCATCAAAAGAGATTGCTCGCAAGCGGCGAGCTGGCCCCCAGTTCATTGCCTTAATATCCTTGAATATCTTAAGAATTTTGGAATCATGCTTTCCGCTTTCAAACCACACATTCATGTCCATACCGAGTTCATCCGCTACGAACGCCATGTTCATTAACGTATG
Organism: Acidobacteriaceae bacterium; assembly: GCA_003132405.1. Taxonomy (GTDB): domain Bacteria; phylum Acidobacteriota; class Terriglobia; order Terriglobales; family Acidobacteriaceae; genus Acidiflorens. The sequence continues at coordinate 58,507 of PKXQ01000157.1, forward strand.
CGGAATGGTAAGCATATAGGCATCATCTTTCTTGCAATTAGGGAATGCTTTCTTATATCCATCTGCTGACACAATTGAAGCAAACCCCATGACGCGGGAATTAATTACCGCCGATACAATATCGCTCATGAGTGCCCGCCGTTTCTCTATCGTCCAATCTTCAAATTGCCCGTGTCCACATTCGCAATCAGTGGAGCGAAAGGGCTCCCTTAGCGTCCTCGCCTTCGGACTCCACATAACAACGAATTTGTCCCAGTCTTGTTCTCGACCAATTAGCCCTCCCGACACGCAATATCTTGCGCGTTTATCGTCCGAGCTGTCGTCGAAATAAGATTCAAGCATCATGTGGAGAGCAGGCTTTCGTCCTGACCGCGAGCCTCCTTTTGCATATTTTGAAAAGGGTAATTCTTGCACGACTCCCCTCCTTTGGGGGTCGGCAAATAACACGCTTACGGATTCAGAGTGACAGATTAATTCTGATTCGTCAAGGATGTTATTGCCCAAAAAAGCCGGTCCGATCATTTGATGTAGACTCTCTCACAACGCTTGGTACAAAGACTCGGGCTGGTCAGGCGGGCAGCTACGCAGGGACGAGAATACGTCTGGCAGACTGCGGTTGGCTCGAGCAATACCGTTTACATTTACAAGTCAACTGGCACAGGTATAATCATGCCATTTGCTTCATTGGTTAATCCAAACGGCACCGGCACCATCGTTCTCTCAATCACCTCTTACCCAAAACGCTAATTTCGGAGCCACAACTTTAGTGCAGTTAACGAACGATCCAGATGCAGTCGAATCAATGCTCGCTGAGCGGGCTTGCTCCGCTCCGCGCCACAAAATCGCAACCTGCACCCGACTCCCACACCACGATAGGCCTGGAGGCGTCCCACCCTCAACCCCATCTTGCAGGTTCAGTTTTTCACGTCCGACGGAATTATTGCGCACCACAGGGCGATTCTGACTATGAGATTGCGATCAGATTGTATATTTGCGCCTCAAATACGAATCACTTCGGAATCATTCCGATCGTCCCCAGCCAAGTCTCCACCAACTGAGGCCANNTCATTCTGCAGCAAAAACGTAGGCGGCGTCTGGCGGGTGATATGAATATCAATATCCGGATTCAACCCAAAACTATTGTCAGCAAGCGACAGATGCCCCGGATAAATAGCCACCGCAAAATCCGGGCGGCAGCTTTCTTTGTCGGCTGCATCTACAGCCGCGTACAAGCGATGCCCAAAATGCGTGCTCATCGCCGCCACCAGGTGCCCGCCTGCCGAAAACCCAAGCACTCCGATCTGGTGCGGATCGATGTGCCACTCCGCGGCGTGAAAGCGCACCAGCCCCACCGTCCTCTGCGCATCTTCCAACGCCATCGGTGATTTAGGATACGGTCCCGATTTCGGATACAGCTCCGACGGGTCACCCGGCACGCGGTACTTCAACAACACACAGGTGATGCCCTTGGACGTCAGCCAATCACAGACCTCCGTGCCTTCAAGATCGATGGCCAGAATCTCATAGCCCCCACCAGGAAACACGACTACCGCAGCGCCCGTATTCTTTCCCGTTGGCGAATAGACCGTCATCGTAGGCCGCGAGACGTTGCCCACGTAAACCCACGGCCTACCGGCAACCAGCGACTCCTTCCCCGTCGTCTTAACAACCTCCGGCCCCGCGGCAGGCCGCGCATCAGGCACCGCCCCCGGCCATATCGGCACTTGCGTACGTCCTGGCGATGGCTGCCAGGCAGGCGTCTGCGCGCTCAGACCGCCGAACGCAAACACAAAACAGAGAGCAAAGATCAAACGCTTCATCACAATCCCCACAGGTTAATATAACCAGTCACTGCCGGAACCCGCTGATCGGAAACTGTCAAGATCAATGGCATCGGGGACGATTATTATGCCCTCCAACGTTGGTTTTCCGCGCCGGATTTGCTTGCAAGCCGCCAGAAATGTGCGCGACGCCAATTCACAAATCATGTCGAAATAATTAGGCTAAACTCGGGATTGCGGCGGCCTGGACTCGCTGCCTTACACGTCGCTTCGACAATGAATCGCTCTCTCGCCATTTGCCCATCGCCAGTTGGGTACGAGAGGGTGACAGATGTTAGGTTCCGATTTGCGAAGGTTCCCACTCGCAGCCCGAGAGTTACAAGACTGTGATTGTCGGTGCCGGCGTTCATTTCGCCCTTGCCCTTCCATCCCAAACTTGGCAGATCAGAGGCCTTGATGATGTAGCAATCTTCAACGAGGGGTTTGTTCATGACAAATTTCCCATAAGAATATTTTATCAGGTCGGGAACCGTGGCGACGTGGCATGATCGCCCATTCTTCAGTATGATTTCGCGTCATGCCGACAAAGCCAAATTCAGCCCCAACTTCAGCAATGGCTACCGCCGTCCCTTCTTTCGCACCGGATTCGTCCCGCGCCTGGGTCGTCGTTTTCGCCGCTTTCCTGGTATCGTTCGTCACTTTCGGAGTGACCTACTCTTTCGGCGTCTTTCTAAAACCGCTGGAGGCGGAGTTTCACGCCCGCCACTTATTCATAACGGGGATTGTTCTCCTCGCTTGCGCTCGTCTCCTGCTCCCTTGCGCCTCTGACCGGAAAAATCGCCGACCGTTATGGCCCGCGGCCTCTGATCGCCACGGGCGCATTGCTAATGGGTGCGGGCTGATCCTGACGGCGCGAGTTCAATTCTTTCCGCTCATGTTTCTAACTTACGGCCTCGGCGTTGGTGCGGCGGTAGCCTGCACGTACATTCCAGTGATTGCCGCGGTGGGCCAGTGGTTCAGAGTGCGCCGTGCGATGGCGATAGGCATCTCCATCAGCGGCATCGGCTGCGGAACACTGGTGGCCGCCCCGCTTTCCGCGGATCTTATTGAACGTTACGGTTGGCGCACCGCCTACGAGGTGTTTGGCTGGACCAGCGCCGCGATTTTGCTGTTGTGCGCGGCCCTGCTCTTCCGGCCTCCGGAAGTTACCGGCAGGAAAGGCCCTGACATCATGACCGTGCTGCGAACGCGCGCGTTCTTTTTCCTCTACGCCAGCCTGTTGTTTGCCCGAATTGCGATGTACGTCTCGATGGTTTACCTGCCGGCATACTCCGCCGATATTGGCATTGGACGGGTGGCGGGAGCCGCGCTGGTCGGCTACATCGGGGGATCGAGCATTGGAGGCCGTCTTGGCTTCAACGCTCTGGCGTCACGCTTAGGGCTGCTGAGGATGTATCAGGCCGCATACGCAATATTGCTGGCGAGCTTTGTCCTGTGGCTAATTGCAGGGTCGTATGTTTCGTTGCTGGGTTTCACGCTGGTGATGGGCATCGGCTACGGAGGGTTGGCCGCGATGTATGCGCCGGTGACCGCATCCATCTTTGGCGTCGAAGAACTTGGCGAGTTGCTGGGGATCCTTTTCACCGGGTTCGGATTGGGATCTCTTATCGGCCCACCACTTGCCGCTGCCTTGGTGGATTACACACGCGATTACAAGTATCCCGTCATCATCGCCACAATCGCCGCCGCAATCGCCTTCCTTCTGGTTTTCCCTCTGCGAAGGTATGCAATGGTTCACATTAAGCAATCCGCGGCTGCTGACACACGGAATTATGCCGGTTATCAGCGATGAGGATCGGGGCTTCTCTTTTTCGGCTCTGCACAAGAATTCGTAAAGACCCACATTTTAGGCTGCTTTCTGAAGAACGATGAATTCGGTCTTTGTGACCTGTGCCTCGCCAAAAATCCATCCGCGTAAGAAAATAGCGCAAATCACCGTCGCGTTTTGTCAGAGAACCGCAGAAGGAGCACTGAAAATTGGAATGGCCCCTT
>PKXQ01000097.1 GCA_003132405.1 Acidobacteriaceae bacterium
AGCCGGCTTTCAGCCGGCTCTTGCTTCCCAAGCCTGCACAACCTAAACGCTCTCCACCGGACTGGCCGACAACGTCTTCAAAATCTCCTGCGCCGCCAGTGGAATCACCGTGCCCGGTCCGAAGATGCCTGCCACACCGGCCTTGTAAAGGAATTCGTAGTCCTGGGGTGGAATGACGCCCCCGACGACGACAAGAATGTCACCACGATCGAGCTTGTGCAACTCGTCGATCAACTGCGGGACGAGCGTCTTGTGTCCTGCGGCCAGCGATGACACTCCGATTACGTGGACATCGTTCTCAGCGGCATGACGTGCGACTTCACGCGGAGTTTGGAACAAGGGGCCGATATCCACATCGAAACCAATATCTGCGAAGGCAGTTGCGATTACTTTTGCGCCGCGGTCGTGGCCGTCGAGACCGGGCTTCGCTACTAGGACGCGGATTTTTTGGTCAGTGGGCACCGATAGCATTTAACCACAGAGGGCACAGAGGAGCACAGGGGAAACCAGCTTCTAACTGAATCCAAACTGAGGCACACCCGCACTACGGCTTTACCCCCAGTTGCCAGAAGAGGAACGAATAAACGTCGGTGCTCTCTTCGATTTGCTTGGTGACTGGTTTGCCTTGGCCGTGGCCGGCTTTGGTTTCGATGCGCAGGAGGATTGGCTTTTGCTGGCTGGCGCCGTTTTTGGCTTCGGCTTGGAGGAGCGCGGCCATTTTCTTGGCGTGCATGGGATCGACGCGGGTGTCGGTGTCTCCGGTCATAAAGAGGATGGCGGGATATTCGACGCCTTGCTTGACGTGGTGATAGGGCGAGTAGGCATAGAGCCAGTTGAATTGCGCGGCGTCATCGGCGGAGCCGTATTCGGGGATCCAGAGTTTGGCGATCTGGAAGTTTTGATAGCGCAGCATGTCGAGCAGCGGGACCTGGCAGATTACAGCGCGGAAAAGATCGGGGCGCTGGGTGATCATCGCGCCCATTAAGAGACCGCCATTGGAGCCGCCTTGGATGGCTAGGTGATCTTTGTCGGTGTATTTCTGCGCGATGAGATATTCGCCGGCGGCGATGAAGTCGTCGAAGACATTCTGTTTTTTCTCGAGCATGCCGGCGCGATGCCATTCTTCACCGAACTCGGCGCCGCCGCGCAGGTTGGCGACAGCGTAGATGCCGCCGTGCTCCATCCAGAGATAGGCGCTGCGGCTGAAAGCAGGCGTCGACGAGATGTTAAAACCGCCATAACCGGTCAGCAGCGTGGGGTTCTGGCCATTCTTTTCGATTCCCTTTTTGCTGACGACAAACATGGGGACCTTCGTGCCATCTTTCGACGCGTACCAGACCTGCTGGACTTCGTATTGGGAGGGATCGATCGAGGGCGCATCGACCTTGGCCCAGAGCGTGCTCTGCACGTTGTTCAGATCAACACGGTAAACGGACGGAGGCACGGTGAAGGATTGGAATCCGAAAAAGATTTCGTTGCGGTCGTAGCGGCCGGAGACGCTGAAAACGTTGCCGATTGAAGGGAGTGGAATGTCGGCTAGCTTTTTGCCGTCGAGTGAGAAAAGTTTCAATTCGGAGGTCGCGTTGTGTTCGTATTGCGCCAGCAGTTTGCCGCCGGTAACGCTCGCGTTCTGGAGCACGGCATCGGATTGCGGGATTATTTCTTTCCAGTTCTCACGCTTGGGATTGGCCGTATCGACGACAAAGACGCGATAGTGGGGCGCGTCTTCGTTGGTGGTGATGTAGAGTTTGCCCTCGAAGAAATCGCCGATGTATTGGAAATCTTTTCCTGCGGTAATTTCGGTGGGAGGATTTTTTGTAGTGAGATCCTGCAAGAATAATTGCGTCTTGGTCCAGCCATGCTCTTCGTCGATGAGGAGCCAGCGTCCATCGTCGGAGAGATTGACGTTGGGCCACCATTCGGGAGCGCGGCCTTCGCCGAAGATCAGCGGATCTTGCGCGGGATCGGTTCCTAGCGCGTGATAGAAGACGTGGCGGTAATAGACCTCCTGACCGGCGGGGACTTCGCCTTTCTTGGGATAGCGCGTGTAGAAGAAGCCTGAATTATCGTGCTTCCAGGCGAGGCTGGCAGCGCGGGTGCGTTCGATGGAGTCGGGAAGCAGTTTGCCGGAGGCGGTTTCGATCACGTGGAGCGTGCTGACCTCGGAGCCGCCGGGCGACGTGCCGTAGGCGACATACTTGCCGTCTTCCGAGGCATACCACCAATCGAGGGCGACGGTGCCGTCGGCGGACATTTGATTCGCGTCGACGAGGGAATGATCTATGCCGTTCAGGCCTTCGCGCACATAAAGGATGGGCTGATTCTGGTTGCCTTCGCGACGCGTGTGGAAATAATATCTGCCGCCCAGCTGCGGCGCTCCGACGGTGCCAATCATTAGTAGTTGCGAAAGGCGGGCGTTGATCTTGTCGCGTCCGGGGAGAGGGTCGAGGATGGAGCGGGTATAGTTGAGTTCCTCTTCGACGTAGAGCTTGGTGTCGGGATCGTTGGGATTCTCGAAATAGCGGTAGGGATCGACTATTTTGTGGCCCTGAACGGTGTCTTCGACGGGCTCGACTTTGGCTTTGGGCGGAGTGGAGGGTGTGGCGTCTCCTGCGCGCGAGCCGTTTGCTTGGGAACCGGTGACAAAGGTCATGGCAAATATGCAGACGATCATAAGGACGATGGCAAGAGACAAACGGGGACCTCCGAGCATAAATACCTCACTTCAAATGTGGACGAGGCGCTGAAGGTTAGGTTAGCAGAGCGAACGGCTCACCAAGAAGGGCACGAAGGAGAACACTGAACCAATCGGCGGCGCGTGGGCGTTTCCAATCGCGGTTAGCCTCTGATATGATTTGCATAACAATTCAGCGCGCATCGAGAGCGTGCTCTCACTCCTCAGTAGCTCAATGGCAGAGCATCCGGCTGTTAACCGGAGGGTTGTAGGTTCGAGTCCTACCTGAGGAGCCAATTTTTCAGTAGGTTACAACCCTCCGCGATCCGTTTGTGATCCGTTACGCCGAGAATGCGAGCTTAACAACTTTTTCGTTTGCCTCTCGCATGTCCGCTGATGCCGCATCACCGTAAACATTCATCGTGGTTCTGATGTCGCTGTGCCGCATCAATTTTTGCTGCACACCGACGGTGGTACCAACCGAATCCAACCACGTGCGATACGTGTGCCGGAATGAATGAGTACCGAGATGACCCACGCCAGATGCCCCCGCCGCGCGTTGCAATTCGCGCCACACTCCCGTGTACGAGTACGGCAGTTTGCCGACCTTCAAAGGACTGGCGAAAATCCAATCCTCATTGGTGGAAAACTCCGTTGTCTGTTTCCAGACCTTGAGCACGTCCAGCAGTTCCTTAGCGACGGTGAGCGTACGGCGGGAATCCTCCGTTTTCACGTCGTCAACGTTCTGCTCGACAATGCCGCGCTCGATACGCAGAGTGCTATTGAGCCAATCCACATCGCACCACTTCAGTGCTAAGCATTCGCTGATCCGTAGGCCGAAGCATACGCAGACGAACGCGATGGTGCGGAATGGTTCCCTAAGGTGCTCGCTGAGCTTCTGAAACTGTGCCACGGTGAGACTGCGAGGTTTGCGGAGTCGCTTCGTTGCCCGTCTGACCCGCACAAGGTCAATCGGGTTTCTGGCAATCTCCATGATGCCGCACAGCATGGCGAAGTCGATCAACAAGTGAAGCATGTTCCGAACGTGCGACTTGCTTTTAGGGGAAAGCTCCAACCCGTGTAACCACTGCTCGACTGGCAACGGTTTCACGTCGCTGATTTGGCTCTCGCCCCAAGCTGGCAGTACGTAGTTGTGGAGCCATGAGCGATACACCCGCGCCGTCGAGCGACGCGAGGGCAATCTCTCAACTTCGTAGCGTGCTGCCAGTGTTTTCACCGTCGCTCCGTCGGTTGGTTTCTTTGGCGTGATTTGCAGTCCTTCGGTTGCCCGGAGTGCTGCACTCTTGGTTGGATATTCCTGCTTTGTGCCGATGGTCTGCGATCTCCGCTTTCCATCGACCCACTGCAGAAATCTCCATGTTTTTCTTGCCCTGTCAAATACTAACGATCCTGTTTTGTGCCGTGCTCTCATAATCCTCCAGTTGTGAGCAGCACGGCTGGCGCTCGAAGTGTAGCATCGAGATCAGCTTTCAGGAATCGCCACGTAATGCGACGGGTGCCGCTGAGAACGTAGCCTTTGATGTGGCCGGATCGCGCCCATGCAAGCACGGTGCGCGGTTCGACTCGTAGATGCTGAGCAGCTTCGTTAGCTGTCAGCCATTCGGAATTTTGGATTGTCATAAGATCGGGGGGGCCGGGGATGCTCCCGCTGTGCTACGGTTGGGCGAGGTTCTTGGGGGGTTCTGAGTGTAAACGCCTGGTTACGTAAACTATCCAGACGCCTCTCCCGGCCTGGCTTTCCCCGTTATGGGATTACNNGCAGAACGCGGGGTGGAGGAATGTCCCTTGCGGACCTTGCCGTCGTTGAAGCGACAGGTGAAAGCCTTCTTTGCTTGGTTGACGACTTGAAGTTCACTCACGGACCAGTTATCTAGTGAGTCGCGAACGAGCCAAAGTCCGTAGCCGCCGTCTGCGATCTTATACACAAAGATGTGCATGGTCTTGACGAACTTTTTGAGCGACACTTGTTGCTTGGCCCAGGTTGCGACCGCTGGCGTGAGCAAGAAATAACTCTTGCCGAATCCGTCGCCGTCACGCTTGACGACCAAGACGGTCGCCTTGACGTGGTGCCGCGGATCAGACGAGACGAGGCAAAACTCTTCGTCGCTGGGAACGCCGAGTTCCAACGTCAAGTCGTCCGTGTCCGGCACGGAGGCGTCACCATCCGCGACAAAGTTTGAAGCCGCGAACGGATCGTCGGACGAGAGCGGTTGAACTGCTGGTTGATCTTCCGGTGCCGCGAACGGATCGTCCGCGACGTTGTACTCTTGCGATGGTGCGTTGATTGGAGACATAGGTCTCTCCCTGCTTGTAGGTTCAGTGGTTTGACACGATCAAACGGTTGGACAGTTTGTTCGGGACGCTTGGTACTGTTGGACCCTGCGTCCCCCGAAACTCAGACGTGCGTCGTCGTCACGGTGCAATAAAGATTCTGGTAGTTCACAAACTTCTCTTGATTCACGAGCCATCTTCTTTTTAGGGTGAACTTTCGCACACGCAGTCGCCAACGGTCCCGCAGGTGTCACAACCGCCTGCCGCGTCAATCGCACAATCTTGGGAGCAAAATGTTCCATCTTCTATAGGTTCGCCACAGACGCAATAGGTGCAGCCGCACTCCGCGTCGTCAGGCAACCCGCAGATTGGGCAGTTACGAGGTTCGTATGGAACCGCGACCGCGAGGATCGCGAACCAGCCTGCCGCCGTTTTCTCGATCTTCACACTCGTAGCCTGCGTTTCTGGATACGGCGGCACCATGGGTATGTCCCCGATCTTTGATAGCCACAAGGTCCCGTCACGAATGCTGTGGCCGGCGGCGGATGGATACTTGAACGACGCCGGCGGTTGAGACTTCGCATCGCGACTCTTACGGACAAAGGCCTTCATCACTTGATAGAGGACGTCCGTCAGAACCATGGAATACACATCCCGCAACGGGTTCCGCCAACCACGCTTGCGTGCCGTCAAATCCTTGGATTGTTCCGCCTGCGTAACACCGCGCCCATCCGTCCAAGCAGCTTGCCGTTCATGCACAGCCCGCATGTATTCTTCCCGGCAGATTTGCAACGTGCGATCCAAGATGGTTTCCTGGATCGCCGTAGGAGCCAATTTTACCCTGCAATAGTCCGTGAACGTTTTCTCTGTTTTCATGCAAACTTTCAATTTTTTATAAGTACTGTTGTTGATCTTGGTGTTGTTGTTGTTCTTGACTTAGGTTCTAAACAATTAGCGAGGGAAAAACGCACCCGCAGCATCCGCAGCAATATGCGCAGCTGCCATTTCTGTGTATATCGCTGCTGCATTTTGTGTCTCATCTTCATCTCACCCCGAACACGTACTCAAAGGCGTCGCTTACGCTAAGAACGTCACCCCTGTTGGTCGCGCGATAGAACTGGCACAAAATCGTGACCAGTTCTACCTCCGTCAACTCTTGTGCAGGATCCTGGTGAGTCACCTGTTCGATCACCCGAGCGAAAAAGCGAGCTGTCTGTGTTACGTCTATGTCGTTCATTGTTGCCTCCCGGATTTTGGACTATGCTTACGGCGCGGCAGGCACATTTCCCTGGCCCAGTACAACGCTGTGCGTCGGGACACGCCAATCGTTTTAGCTATCTCGTCAAACGTCAATCCGCGTGCGTATGCTTCTGCGAAGATGTCTCTTACGGATTTGCTTTTCATTTTTCTCCCTTGAACACAATCGTCCGTCGCTGTGTTGCGACGGACGATCAGGTAATCTGCGGTTAATGGTTACGAACGCTGCCTGTGTGCGAGCGTCGTTTGAACTCTGCGAACTCATCAGGTTGCATGATCTGCACTATGCTTTCGCATTTGCCTAGCGCGATGGTCGCGCCCTTTACTCGCGGCGGATCGTTGCCTGCACCGCATTGCTTGCACTGGTGAATGAAGCCCGGATCGTTTGGCTGCTTCGTGAACTCAACTTCGCAGCCGCTGCAAATTCTCGTCATTGTGTTTCTCCGTTGTGGGATAGTTGCTACGCTCTAGTGCTCAAAAGTGCAGTTATGTATTGAGTTGGCGCAGACTCTTCAGTGACTCACGGCATCGGCCAAGGATCGCTCGCGAGCTCTGGATGTTCACGACAAAACCAGCCAGGGTCAAAGTCGCCCATTCTGAAGTTGAGCGCGAAAGACGGCCGCGTTGGGATTGGAATGGTCTAGATTTGTGGGTGGACTCATCAACACGGACAACATCCGCAGACGCCTATCACGAGGCGTTTCGTCTTATTATTTGTTCAGCGAGATGGCTACTTGTCTGGCGACGGCACACATCCCGTTACGTCTACAGAAGTCGTCGACGATGTCCGCAAGCGAATTTACAAACTCGCTAGCGTCGTTCCCTCGATACAAATCTGAGAGCGTCAACTCGTCTTCCGCTACTTCGTGCTTCTTACGTTCGTCTTGGATACCGCGTTCGAGCAAATGTCAAAATCAAGGGAGAGGGGAACTGGGCAGTACAAGCGCTGCAAATGCCCGCTCTGGCTGCGGTGGGGCAAGGATAGCAAGAAGTCGGCAAAGACCCGCAGTTGGGACATCGCTACGAAAGCGGCACGCAAGCTCGAACAAGAACTCGAACTGGCAGCCAACGGCATCGAGCCTCCAAAGAAGCCAGACCACATCACCGTCCAGTCGGCCGTCGATCTGTACCTGAGCGACATGGCTCAGCGGGGGATCAAAGACTTGTCCAAAGCACGGCGCATGCTTTCTCGCCTTCAGGACTATGCCAACGGGAAGAAATATCATCTTGCTCAAGGATGTCACTGCACGACTGCTAACCGAATGGCGGAGCGGCTGGACATTTAAGAAAGGTAGCGACATCTCCGCTGTCCACTGGTCTGTTGTGAAGACCTTCTTCAAATGGGCGTTTTCCACTGACTGCGTGGCCGGACTCGACTCCCTCCCTGACAATTCTGTTGCCTGCGTGGTTACGTCACATCCTTATAACATCGGCCTCAAGTATGGCGCCCACGACGACAACAGATCTGACTATCCAGAGTGGATGAGGTCAGTCTGCGTGGGGATCAAGCGCGACAACGGACACTTTTTCCTTCAGGTCGGAGGAATAGCTAAGAATCCAACGATATCTTGGCTGGTGCTCTCGATGGCATTGGCGGCCGGGTTCGTCATTCAAAACCAGATCGTCTGGGCGAAGAGCGTGACCGTGGGCAACGAGTCGCACGGCCACTTCAAGCCGCTGAATAGCGACAGATTCCTGAATCAGACCTACGAGTTTATCTTCCACCTGACAAAGACTGGGAAGGTTCCAGTAGACAGACTTGCGGTAGGCGTCCCCTTTGCCGACAAAACCAACATCGCCCGGTTCGATCACGAGGGGGATGATCGCGGCGTGTCGTAAGGCCGGCGCACAATCGTTTCCGAACGCTTTGGAAACGGATGGACTCGGCTGACCGGTGCGGACCTGTTGATAGAGACAAGTAGGGCTCTGCCATCCATGCTCTAGCAACTCAGATTAACCAACAACCGTGACAGGGGTGCCCGACTCTTGCACCTCAGCCATCGGCGAGCGTAAGGGATCCGTCGTGTTTCGGAGGTCCGGTTAGCCGAATTCCACCGAAACTGTTCAATAGCGACCAGTTTTTCTATGTGTGGGTCGTCATAGTTCTATTGGGATCTGTTTTGATGATCTCAGAATAACGGCAAGACGCCAGGGAGGCTTGAAATGGCTATCGAGAATTCAGTAGTCGCGATTTATCAGACTCATACGGATGCGGATCGAGCGGTAAAGGAACTTGAGCGCGGCGGCGTCGACATGAAAAAGTTATCGATCGTCGGCAAGGGCTACCACACAGATGAGCAGGTAGTCGGCTACTACAATACTGGCGACCGCATGAAATATTGGGGCAAAGTTGGTGCGTTTTGGGGAGGTTTTTGGGGGCTTTTGTTCGGATCTGCTCTCTTCATGATTCCGGGCCTCGGCCCAATTTTAGTGGCTGGACCTCTGGTGGCGTGGATCGTGGCAGGGTTGGAAGGCGCGGTGGAGGTAGGAGCATTGGGCGCTCTGGGAGCCGGCCTCTTCAGCATAGGCATCCCCAAGAACAGCATTGTGAAGTACGAAACGGCAATCAAGACAGATCAGTTCGTGCTGATCGCGCACGGAACGTCTGCAGAAGTGGCCACGGCGAAGGACATCATCGAAACGACGCATCCTGCCTCCTTCACAATGCATGCGGCGGAAGCGGTGGCGGCATAGCAAAGCCAGATCTACAGGCCTGGTATTGACGACTCTTGAAGAGCCCTGGGCCAATTTTCAGGTCTGTGTGGCTCTTCGTTCTTTCTAGAAAAGCTCACAAACAAGGCAGCTATAGCCCGGGAGGGCAAAGATAATGCTAACGAATGCGAACAATGTGAAGGGTCTGGTGATCCGGGCCAAGGACGGCGAGATTGGCACCGTAGATCAGTTATATTTCGACGACGAGACATGGGCAATCCGCTACCTCACGGCAGAAACCGGCAGCTGGCTTGACGACCGCAAAGTGCTAATCTCGCCGTTTTCGGTGGTTAATGTAGATTGGCAAGCCAGGCGGTTGGATGTGGCGCTGACGAGAAAGCAAGTCGAGCATAGCCCCAACATCGACACGCACCGGCCCGTATCCCGACAGCACGAGGCTGAATATCTGGGGTATTACGGCTATCCATATTATTGGGGAGGTCCCTATCTGTGGGGCACAGCGTACTGCCCGATGAACTTTGATATTCCAGCAATTGCTTCTAAGGAGGCGCTGGCGGAAAGGATCCGGAAAGAGTCGGCGGATTCGCATCTGCAGAGTACCGAAGCTGTGACTGGCTACCACATTGCCGCGACGGATGGGGAAATCGGCCATGTGGCAGGGTTCGTTGTGGATGATGAGGCTTGGGCTATCCGCTACCTTGAGGTGGCAACGCAAAATTGGTGGCCGGGCAAGAAAGTACTGGTTTCACCCGACTGGATTAACGAGGTGAGTTGGACAGATTCCAAGGTCTACATCAGCCTCTCCAGGGAAACCATCAAAACAGGCCCGGAGTTCGCCGAATCCATGCCGATCACTCGTGAGTATGAAAGCCGTCTCCATCTTCACTACGGCCGGTCGCCATATTGGGTGCGCGACGGCGAACGCCAGTCCTCTCTTTCCATGAGCGGCGTTTAAGTAAGGATGTAGGAGATCTAGGAACGAGAGTGCTCGTCATTTTCACCGGCTGCTGCCGGGTGTACCCATTTTCGTTCTTTGAACTGGAGACGAGCATGAACAGCACGGAACACCCGCATTCTATTGGCGATGGCCATCATAGCCACGGCCAAACTCCTTACTGGCGGCGTGCCCATCATGACTGGCGTTTCTGGTTCGGCCTCATCGCCATACTTGTAGCCATCGCTGTTTATGTGGGGACCAACGACTTATCGATGGTGCCCTCTGGCCGTCAGAAGCAGATGCCGACCGGCAGCCGAGTTCCATGAATCTCGCATCCACGAAATTCGACCCGACGAGACGCTTGAGCCGGCAACCGCGATGTATGAATGCAAGAAAATCCCTGATTAGACAATTAGGCGGAGGTCAGCATGCAAATCCAAGTCAATACGGACCACACAATCGAAGGTCACGAGGCGCTAGCCGCTCAGGTCAGGGGCGTAGTGGAGAATGCCCTGAGCCGAATGAGCGATCACATCACGCGAGTGGAAGTCCACCTGACCGACGAACGCGGCCCTAAGAGCGGCAAGAATGACAAACGTTGCATGATGGAGGCGCGCCTCGAAGGCCGCGAGCCCATCGCGGTCACCGACGAAGCGGCGACTCTGGACTTAGCCGTTAACGGCGCTGCAGATAAGTTAGCCAGATTGATCGAACATACCCTCGGCAAATTGCACGATCAACGGACGCACAGGACTGATCCGCCTCCTCACGAGCCGACACTCTCACACCAGTCATGATTAACACCGCCGTAAGCCTGGCTGTCGACGACGGGAAAGTAGCATCGAATCAGGCCCTCCTGCATCCTCTGCGATTTGAACCGATCTATCAGTATCGATTGTGGGGCGGCCGACGTTTGGCGAACCTGCTCACCGCCCCTCTACCGAGCGGACCTGTCGGCGAAGCTTGGATACTCAGCGACCGCGACGACCATGCAAGCCAAGTAGCCGATGGACCGCTCAAGGGACAGACGATCAGTCAATTGCTGAAGCAGTTTCCAGAGCAAATCCTGGGAAAGCTAGCCCATCGCTTTCGGCGATTTCCACTGTTGCTGA
>PKXQ01000023.1 GCA_003132405.1 Acidobacteriaceae bacterium
CAGAAGCAAGTCGAGATGATTCCCCCAAAGAGAATCACGACGTTACGAAGAGAAACACTAACCCACGCGGAGGATCACATGAAACTCAAACGAAGCTCACAGTCAGAAGGCTCTCTATCAACCACAACACCCTCGTCCGTCAACGTAACCAGAAAGAATCAAATGAAAATCAAGACGAAGTTCGGTTTGCTTGCTGGCTGTTTGATATTTGCGTGCGCGGCCTACTTGATGGCGCAGGGAAATTCAACCCATAATTCCGGGAACGGGCAGGCCGTTCACGAACATGCCTCTTCAGCCGGGCTGGTGCAACTCGTTCGCGAAGGAACACGCCAGTACATCAATGTCAACAACGCCACTGCAGCCGGCTATGCGCCGTTCCTGGGTTGCGTCGCCGGCACCGACCACGGGGCTATGGGCGTCCACTACGTCAACGGCACACTGCTCGGCAATCTCACCCTCGACCCCTCGCAACCGCAGGCCCTCATCTACGAGCCCTCCAATGGCAAGATGACGCTGGTAGGCGTCGAGTTCATCTTGGACTCGGCGAGCTGGCTCGCCGCCAATAACAACACTCCTCCGGTGCTCGACGGGCAGGTCTTCAATTTCGTCGGCGCCCCGAATCGCTTCAACATCCCTTCATTCTTCGAGCTCCACGTTTGGGCCTGGCGCGATAACCCGCAAGGCGCGTTCGTGGACTGGAACAACCACGTGACCTGCGCAGGTCAATAGATCGATGGGATGCATTGCCGTGACCTGACCGGTCTTTTGTACTTGGACATTTGTACGTAGCCTTCGCTGGGGGTGGGGATGTGGGGAAACGCGTAGCTTTTTCCATATCTCCATTCCCCGGTTGCTTGGGCAAGATGGCTTGTTGTGTCGGTGGCCTGGAGCCCAGGCCATCCTTGAATGCATGGATGTCGAAGTGAAACCACACAGAGCACTCGGAGGGCGGGCCCATCTTTGGACTGTTGTGAATGGTTGTGAATATAACTGATGCTGAGATCAGATACTCAAATTCTTCGCCACTAAAACTAAGACACGAGGTATTACCATGCCGAAGTTCGTTATCGAAAGAGAAATTCCAGAAGAGGGCAGGCTTTCGTCGGAGCAACTCCAGGCAATATCGCAGAAGTCGTGCGGAGTTCTGCGAGAGATGGGCGCTCAGATTCAGTGGGTTCAGAGCTACGTCACAGACAACAAAATCTACTGCATATACGTGGCCCCCGATGAAGACGCGGTACGTAAGCATGCCCAGCAGGGCGGTTTTCCGGCCAACCGAATCTCGCGAATTCGGTCGGTGATCGATCCGACAACTGCCGAGTAGCCGCAAAATTCGATGGTGTCGGCACGCACGCGACAGATCTTCGACGTGTCCGGCGACGCCTGGCACGCTCCCTTCAGCCCGGCAAAGTTGGAAATGGGTTGGCGAGTTTGTATCCGGATAATTGGGCAGACGAGAAGTAATTCCGTTCCTGCTTGTTTGCCCGTCGTCCGGGCACAATCGTAAGAGTGATCGGGAGTGCGAGCTTGGAGACATGGCCACCCACAGTCGTTGTTGCGTTCCCAAGTCGCTGGCTCCCGCGCTGATTGGGACCGATATGGTGACCAGCAACCCCAACGCGAACCCGAATCTCATTCCGATGGGGCATTTTGGCGCGGTGGACGATGTCGCATCGGTGGCTGTGATGCTGGCGATGAATGACTATATGACTGGGCAGACGATTTCGGTCAATGGTGGCTGGTATATGAGTTAGTCCCGCCGACTCGACCCAACGGTCGGACGGTCATGAATCTCGTCTTCGCCTCTGTTCTCCATCTTCGGCTAAAGTATAAGCCGATGAAATTCATCTTCTGCGCCATGTTCCTGCTCTTGACAATGAGTGCTGCCGCCCAAAACACAGGTGAGTTCGACATCAAAGCGGCTCAGCGGTTCGCGAATCTTGCCCTCGTCTGCGTGCACAAAGAGTACCCAAATCACATCAGCCACACGTTGAATAGCGATGCAGATGCGGCTCCGCCACGGAAACTGACGCCCGCGTTCTATGGTTGCTACGACTGGCATTCGTCTGTGCACGGGCATTGGCTTCTCGTTCGCTTGGTCAGGACTTTTCCGGACGCCCCGTTTGTTCCGGCTGTTCGCGAAGCACTGCGACAGAGTCTCACGGCAGAAAACATCGCGCAGGAGGCTGCATATCTCCGAGGAGAAGGACGCGCCAGTTTTGAGCGCCCCTATGGGCTAGCATGGCTCCTTCAACTGGTTGCGCAATTACGTGAGTGGGACGATCCGCAAGCTAAAGAGATGGCGGCTAGTCTGCATCCACTTGAGAAAGTCGTACTGGAACGGCTGAACAACTGGCTGCCGAAGCTCTCCCACCCCGTGCGGATCGGCGAACACGACCAGACCGCTTTCGCGCTCGGTCTGATGTTCGATTATGCGCACGGCAATGGCGATCAGAGATTCGCCGAACTGGTTGTGTCCAAAGCCAAGCAGTTCTACCTCAGTGACAAGGACTGCCCGCTAGCCTATGAGCCCTCCGGTGAGGATTTCCTATCACCATGCATCGGCGAAGCAGACCTGATGCGTCGTCTGCTGTCGAGCCAAGAGTTTGCACGCTGGCTCCGAACATTCATGCCCCAAATCTCCACGTCCGGCGGCGATAACTGGTTGCAGCCCGTTGTGTCGCCTGCTCCAAGCGATCCGAAGCTAGCGCACTTAGATGGGCTCAATCTCAGCCGAGCATGGGATGCTGGAGGGAATGGCTGCTGGCTTACCGAAGAATGACAAGCGGCTGCCGTCGATTATGGCAAGTGCCGAGGCGCACAGGCGGGCTGGTTTGGCGGCTGTGACAGGCGAGCATTACGAGGGAGGTCATTGGCTGGGAAGCTTCGCAGTTTATCTGGTCACGAAACGAGGAATTTCACGCTACTAGCCGCTTTAGGTTGACCACTCCGTGCCTTCTCTTAGATGATTGTGACGCATGGACGTTGAACGCATCATTGACGAGATTGAACAGCTACAGGAAATGTTCGAAGCGCCGGATATTAGGCCACTCAGCGCAAGCGACCTCTCGGCTGCGAATCGACGGCACGACGAAATGCTCGCGCACAGTCCGTGGTTCCGGCTTTGGCAGCGGTATGGCGTCTGCTGCCGAACCGAGTCCCCAGTGGTTCAACTGGGCGACGTGGACTAGTCCTCCCGCGAACGGACGGCAATCAACGAGGTTGTGAATCTGCTAATCCTGCTACCGCCTCCGTCGATGATATTCGCCGCCACTAAGGCCGCCGAGGTCAATCACAGCGGTGACGAGCAGAATCAGTAAATTGATGCCAGCTATGGGCTGATGTGTGTTTGCCATCCACGCATATGCTAGCGTGGTCAGGGGTAGGAACAAGAATCCGAGCAACGGCAATATCAGACCGTGGTACGCTCGTTCCAAATAATTCGAGAACAGGAACAACAATGCGAGTGCGATTCGAGGAAAGGCGAGAAAGACAATTAGCAGGAGGCAACCCACGAAATTCTCCTCGCGCATCCTACGCTTTTTCTGCACGCGACACAACGAAGTGTACTCGTCCAGTAGATGG
>PKXQ01000069.1:0-33137 GCA_003132405.1 Acidobacteriaceae bacterium
GCAGGCCAAGCGCAGACTTATCACCAGAAGGAATTCACTGCGAAGGAGCAGAACTATTGGTCGCAACGCGGTGTCATCGCAGGCGAATGGCAAGGCCGCTTGGCCACGCAGTTCGGCCTTGCCGGAGCCGTCTCCGCCGAGGACTTCGCGAAACTCAGCCAGGGCCAGCATCCACAGACCGACGAGCAGCTTGTTCGGCAACGAGCGTCGTATGAATATCAGGATGCCGACGGCAAGACCGTCACGACGATGGAACATCGCGCCGGATGGGATGCCACTTTTTCCGCGCCCAAATCTGTCTCGCTCACCGCGCTGGTCGGCGGCGATGAGCGCGTCCGTGAAGCGCATCGCGAGAGCGTTCGCGTTGCCCTCGACCAGCTCGAACGCTACACGCAAGCCCGCATCGGCGGCAATCATCCGCCCGAGACCACCGGCAAATTTCTCGCAGCCAAGTTTGAGCACGATACGGCCCGCCCGGTGGATGGCTATGTCGCGCCGCAACTGCACACCCACGCGGTCGTATTCAACGTCACCGAGCGCGACAACGGCCAGCCGCGTGCCATTCAGCCGCACAGCCTTTTTGCTTCGCAGCAGTTCGCCACGGCCATCTATCAGTCCGAGTTGACGTACAGACTACGCCAGCTCGGTTACGAAATTACGACCGGGCGAAGCGGCGCGCCCGAGATCAAGGGATACACACAGGAATACCTCGACGCATCCAGTCCCCGCAGCCAGCAGATTCGTCAATACCTCGAACGCACGGGCCGCGTAGGAAAAGAGGCCGCAGAAATTGCCGCTCATTCGACCCGCGACCGTAAAGAAATCCATTCGCCAGCCGAGGTAATGGCTGCCCACCGAAAACTGGCGGCAGACTTTGGACACCAAGCCGAGACCGTTGTCCGGGCAGCCCGTGAGAGGTTTCAACATCAAGAAAAGCCCGTGCACTCGGTTGACCGCGTCCGAGAATCTCTCACCTTTTCCCGCGACAAGAACTTCGAGCGCGAGGCGGTTGTAGACGAACGCGCCCTGATCCGCGACGGGTTGCGCCGAGGTATGGGCGAGATAACTCATGACCAGGTCCGCGCCCATCTTGACGCCCGCTTGGCTTCCGGGGAATTTCGAATCGTCGAGCGACAGCAGGGCCTTCCGGGGCGTCAATTTACTACCGCCAAGACCATCGAGGCCGAACACGAAATTCTGAGTCGGATGCGCCAGGGGCAAAACCATGTCGAACCGGTTCTTTCGCGTCCGCAGGCCATCGCCTTTGCCGACCAGCATCCGCGTCTTAACCATGCACAAAAAAGCGTCCTCGAAGATGTTCTCAGTTCATCCGACCGCATCCAGGGACTCCAAGGTTTTGCCGGCGCGGGCAAGACGACCACGCTAACGACGATCCGCAGCGCTGCAGAATCACAGGGCTATCGGGTCGAGGGTTTTGCCCCGACCTCTCGCGCGGCGCGCCAACTGAATGAAGTAGGAATTGGGGCTGGAACCCTGCAAGGATTTCTTGCCCGTACTGCAAACCCAAACGTACCTGGGCAAAAGCATTTGTACCTTGTCGATGAATCGAGCCTCGCCAGCACGAACCAGATCCGCGAGTTCCTTGTGCGGCTTCGTCCCAACGACCACGTGCTCTTTATCGGTGACATCCGCCAGCATCAGGGAGTCGAAGCGGGCCGCCCCTTCGAACAATTGCAGGAAGCCGGGATGCGTACTGCCAAACTCGATGAGATCGTGCGTCAGCAGGACCCGGCTCTCAAATCCACAGTCGAATTCCTGGCCACAGGCCAAATCTCCGCTGCACTCGACGCACTCGGACAGCAAGGCCACGTACAAGAGATTCCCGACCGAGAAGAGCGCATACGCGCCATCGCCAAGAAGTATGTCGAATCGCCGGAAAACACGCTCATCGTCTCACCGGACAATGCTTCCCGCCGCGAACTGAACGTCGCTGTTCGCCAGGAGCTAAAGGCCATTGGAGCCCTCGCACCCGAAGATCATGCCTTCCGTGTCCTGGTACAGCGTCAAGACATGACCGGAGCCGAACGATCCTGGGCAAGCCACTACGAAATCGATGATGTAGTTCGGTATGCACGCGGTAGCAAAGCCATCGGAATCGCCCCTGCTGCCTACGCATCAGTCGTCGCTATCGACCCAAGCGCGAACCTCCTCTCTATCGAGAAAACAGACCAAGAACTTGTGACCTACGATCCCCGCCGCCTTACCGGCGTAAGCGTCTACCGCGACATCGACCGACAGTTCTCGGTAGGCGATCGCATCCAGTTCACCGCGCCGGACAAATCGCTCGCCGTTGCCAATCGCGACCTCGCCGTTATCGAGGCGATTCATCCCGATGGCCGCCTCTCCGCCCGCCTCGACAACAACCGGCAGATCGAGTTCAACGCCAGTGAGCATCGACATTTCGACCACGGATACGCCGTGACTAGTCACAGCTCTCAAGGCCTCACCGCCGAACGCGTCCTCGTTCATGCCGACACCAGTGTCCACCCGGACCTGCTCAACTCCCGCTTCGGCTACGTTTCCATCTCCCGCGCCAGCCATAGCGCTACTCTCTTCACTGACGACATAGCAAAACTGGGGCCTCAACTCAGCGCCGATGTCTCGAAAACCTCCGCTTTGGAGGTGAGCCCGACTTTATCCGCCGCCCAGGGGATTGGGGTAGGGCTTTGAAAAGAGGGATCACCATGATGAAGATGACGCCCACTCCTGCATTCTGTGCTCAATGTAAGTGCCTGAATGACAGTCCCAACTCGATGTCGCGAGCCGCTTGGGGAATCCAGGTTGCACTCTATGATCGGTGCGGCATATGCGCTAAACTTGCAGATCATAGCTGCTGTGCTCCCGAGAAAGATCATGTTGACTGTTCGGACGTGAATCCATTTTGGCGATGGAACGCTGTCTCGGCGTGCGGCGGAAATCCATCTTATCGGTCAGCAAGTTACTGAATTTATGAGTACAGCCCGCCACATCCTCGCGCTACTCAAGAGCCACCTGGAAGGTGACGACAAGGAATTCTTGTCTGTTGCCATGCAAGCGGCGGCTCATGAAGCACGGCTCGGCCATGCCAGCGTTGCACAGCAGTTGCGCGATTTGATCGATGAAGCCAAACGCCGCACCGCTGCCGCCCACACCCGTGGGGGACAAATAATCGTTCTGGAGCCGCGGGGAGAACTAGCGAGCCTGCTTTCGGTCCAAACGCCTCGCATCCGCCTGAACGATATGGTCCTGTCCACCGCTCTTGCCGAGCGTCTTAGGCGCGTCCTCGTCGAGCAGCGCCAACAGAAGAAGTTGCGCGAACACGCTCTACATCCGCGCCGAAAACTCCTATTTGTCGGCCCGCCCGGCTCCGGGAAAACAATGACCGCCTCCGCTCTTGCCGGAGAATTGCACCTGCCCCTTTTCACCATCATGCTAGAAGGGCTAATTACGAAATTCATGGGAGAGACTGCGGCGAAACTCCGGCTCGTCTTCGACGCGCTCCGTCAGACCCAGGGTATCTATCTGTTCGACGAATTTGACGCTCTCGGGGCTCATCGTAATCAAGCGAATGACGTTGGCGAAATCCGCCGAGTTCTCAATTCGTTCTTGCAATTCCTTGAGAAAGACACATCTAACAGTTTGATCGTCGCCGCCACAAACCACCCAGAGATGCTTGACCGAGCCCTGTTCAGGCGTTTCGACGATGTGATCGAGTACACGCTTCCCGATCCGGAGCTTGCCAAGGAGATACTTAGTCGCAAATTAGCGCCTTTCGAAACGGCAGATCTTGACTGGTCACGGCTTCTCTCGGAGGTCAACGGTCTGAGCCAGGCGGAACTGGCCCGAGCGAGCGAAGAGGCCGCAAAGCAGGCCGTATTGGGTGGCTCGACTGTGATCAGTTCCGATGCTCTCTTCATGGCTCTACAGGAACGAAAGGCAGCGTCCCCATAGATGCCGGACTTACCGCGCGATCGCCCGCATCTCTACCTGCGAAAGAACGGCCGGCCCGAACCCTACACCAGCAAAACGCCTCCGCCGCGATCGCCACTGCCCCAGCGTGATCGGGCCACACATGCCCAGGCGGTTCGATCCACTCTCGATGCTGCGCTGACGATGGCCGAGGCTTGGCGCCGTGAGCGCGAACCTGATCTGGCGCAAGGCACACCCGGTTTCTATCTGGACTTTGAGATCCATCCGGGGGCCGAGATGGCGGCCGATCTGCTTGAAAATCGAAGGAAGAACATCGAGCTAGTTGCAGTTCGCCAGGAATCCGAGACGACAAATATGGTTGCGACTGTTTTCGTCCCAGATGCGGCCGCCGATCATTTCCTGAAAAAGGTCGAGGCATATCGGGCCGAAAATACAAAGACAGGTAAACCAAAGAACGAGGCGCTGATCTCCCGCATTCAAACCATTGCTCTCGCGGCAGTTCGCTCGGTCTATACAGATGACCAGACACTGTTTCCGGCGGCTGGCGAGCGCATCTGGTGGGAGCTTTGGATTCGACAGGGACACGTAGAGGCATTTGATGCCGTTATCCATGGCCTCGAAATTCCGGCCTCACCGCAGAGACTTGTCTTCCCGGACAGAGAAGTGCGGCTCGTGCTTGGCGATGAGATCACAATCGCCCGACTGTTCCTAAATAGCGACGCTATTGCCGAATTGCGGCGCGCTAAGGACACCCCGGCACTCTTCGTTGATTGGTCAAACGTTGAGCAGGCAGCATGGAGCTCTGATTTGGCAGCTCGGCTTGTCATTCCCCAAAACCGCGACGTCGTTGTGTGTGTACTTGACACGGGCGTGACTCAAGCACATCCCTTGCTCTCTCCCGCGCTCGACGTAAGCGATGTACATGCGTACGATCCCAGCTGGCAGGGCGGCGACAGCCGCGGACATGGGACGAACATGGCAGGGGCAACGGTTTATGGTGACCTAACCCCACTTCTGGCGAGCAACAATTCCGTTCCCCTCACGCATTTTCTGGAATCCGTAAAGATCCTGCCCGACGACGGTGAGAATGATCCTAAGCTCTATGGAGCCATCACGGGCGAATCGATCGCGCGTGCAGAAATCCAGGCACCAGAACGACGCCGCGCCGTTTGCATGGCGGTGACCAGCAACATAGGAGTTAATCGTGGAAGACCATCCTCCTGGTCAGCCGCCATCGATCAACTCTGCTTCGGCGATGAAACGGCTCGGAGACTGATCCTTGTTTCTGCAGGTAATATCCGCGAAGGCCTGTCCAAGGCCGATTACCCCAATCGCAATGCCGTAGAGTCTATTGAAAATCCTGCCCAAGCATGGAATGCGATCACCGTGGGCGCCTATACAGAAAAGGCAACCCTCACCGATCCAAGCTATGCGGGGTGGGAGCCTATTGCGCCCGTAGGAGATCTAAGCCCTGCCAGTCGCACTTCCGTCACTTGGGAGCGTCAGTGGCCGCTCAAACCGGACATCGTTCTCGAAGGCGGCAATTGGGCCGCGCTTGGCGACCAATGCGACTGCCCCGACGATCTTGGTATCCTTACCACCTACCGCGACCCGACAACACGCCATTTCGACATCTTCCGCGACACCAGTGCGGCAACAGCTATTGCGGGGAATCTTGCGGGGAAGCTCTTGACCGCCGTGCCGGAACGGTGGCCCGAGACCATTCGAGCGCTTATGATCCATTCCTCCGAATGGACACCCGTAATGCGAGCACAGCTCGACGCGGCAACATCAGAACAACAGAAGAGAATAGTGTTGCGGAAATATGGATACGGCGTTCCCAGCTACGACCGCGCGGTACTCAGCGCGGCGAATGATTTGACCTTGATTGTCGAAGACGAGCTTCAACCATTTTTCAAGGATGGCGCCGTCATAAAGACTCGTCACATGAATTTACATCGCCTACCGTGGCCCCGGACAGAGCTCGAACAGCTCGGTGAAATGGCGGTGGAACTGCGTGTTACCCTCTCCTACTACGTGGAACCGAATCCCGGCGAGCGCGGATGGCTGCGGAAACACCGATACCCCTCGTATGCGCTCCGCTTTGCGGTAAACCGGGCGCTAGAGACTGACAGCCAATTTCGCACTCGCATCAACAAGGCAGCAGCAGCGGAAGAGCAAGATCTTGGAATCATCGACACGGGACCAGATAACTGGGTCCTGGGCCGAATACGAAATGTTGGTTCCATTCATTCAGACTATTGGCGGGGCACCGCAGCCGACCTTGCGAAAAGATCCCTCGTCGGCGTCTACCCAATCGGGGGATGGTGGAAGGAAAACCCTTATCATCACAGATACGATCGCGTGGCCCGCTACGCCCTCATCGTTTCCATCCGCGCAGCAACCAGCGATATTGACATCTATACGCCAGTACGGTTGCAAATTGCTGTGCCAGTCGCAGTGACAACGTCCTAAACACGCGTTAGCGCACATGCGACCTCGTATCCCGCGCAAAGAAAACAACTGCGCGCAACGATGCGGACTTCCCGACTATGCGCTGTGAGCCCTGTGAAAACACCAGAATTCGAAACGACAGACCGCAGTAACAGTGATTCCGCAGTGTTCAGTCTCATTAGCAAACCACAACTCCCGGTACAATTATTGTTAACGCCACCACGGGACACGTGGTTTTCAATGATCAATGCTTACCTAGACGAGAGCGGAATCCATAACGGGGCTGAGATTTGCGTAGTGGCGGGCTATTTTGGCGGCCCAAGCCAGTTCAAGAAACTGGCCCTTGCGTGGCGGAGGGTGCTCGCAAAACACGGGGTGGCACTGAATGATTTCCACACAACTGACATGGCCAAGACGCGCCGCTATCAACCGATGCTCCTGGAATTGACCCAGACTATTGGTGAATACAAGATCTCGCCGATTAGTTTCGGTATCGTGGTCGCGGATTTCAATTCGTACAATGAAAGGCAGCGCAAGTTCATCACGGGCGCAACGCTCGACGAAAAGACAGGGAAGTTCTTGAGCACAGGCTGCCCGAACAAACCGTATTTTGTTCCATTTCAGCTTTGTCTAAAGCGCGTGACCGCATATGCTCCAATCGGAGGTAAAGCTAATTTCTTCTTCGGATCGGACAGACCAGTTGCTGGCTATGCCAGGTCGCTTTTTGACCAGATTAAGATGCAAGTCCGCCAGGGCTCCTGGCCGGGCACGACATGGAAAGAGAAGAATCGCCTCGGCAACTCAGATTTCCCACTGGCGAAGCAGACACCGGAGTTGCAAGCTGCCGACTTGTACTGCTTCTTAACTTACCAGCACATGCTTGAGCGTCACAAAGCTCACGATTGGGATGTTCGGCCCTCTGGTTTGTTGGCTAATTGCCTCAAGAACATGCGTTCCGCTGAAGACCATGCGTACCAAAACAAGCGTTGTATCGATGAAATGCTAGAAGAAACTCGGCGAATTTCCGGTTTCGACTGGGATGCAGTGAGTGCTTAATTGACGGAGTCAGTCGTTGCCTCGCAACTTCCGTGCCGCCCTCGCAAGTACGCTAAACAGAGGTGAAGAATGCCGGCAATGCCCTCTTCGACAACGCCACAACATTTCCAATCTAAAGATCTCCACGAAACGCTCTGTCCAGGATCGAAGGCATCAACGCGTCGAGCTCGACGGCAGTCTCGGTTTGTAGGCGCTTAAGCCCGTCAACCACCGCTCTCACCTTTCGCAGACGCTCTTGAGTCGCTCGTGATGGAAGCGGCATTCGGTACGCCAAGAAATCGTTTGGGTTCAATCGGCGTCTCCTGACATTGGTGCCGGTGCTCGCACCACCAATCTCCGGCCAAATCGACGGTGTGCGAAAGTATGTGTCCAAAACTTCCGGGAAAACTCGCTCTTCAATCACTTCAAAAACTGGGAACTCCGTGGAGACGACGCAGCCGTCGCACTCCGGCGGGACCACGGCGAGCGCACCTTCCCACGCCATCAACTTCGGGTAGACGAAATTGCCAGTCTGTAAGCGAGTTAATCGAGAGTAGGCGAACTCCATCCCGCTCTTAACCTGGCCTCTAAAAACCCCACGGCCGAAGCAATACACGCCCGCAAACTGGTAAGCCTCTTCGGGGTGCACGACAACATCCGGTTGACGGAGACGAACCAAATCGCACATCGGCGTACTCTTTGCTTCTTTGTCAGAGCTTATGATCGCCCGACACAGGGTTTCAACATCTTCCAGTGCCTGTCGGCGGAGAACGCTGGCCTCGTCGATCTTGGTGGACAGTCTTTCTATGTGTCCCATCAACCGACGCTGCTCTTCAATTGGAGGAAGAGCAACCTCCATGCCGAGGAGCTGATCTTCCTTGAGCCGGTTTCTGCTAGTTGGAGTGCCCCCGGTGCTCAAATTTAACACTTCGTCCCACACAGAAGGCAGGCTGAAATATTTCCAGAGAAATCTACCATCCGCCAAGTTAGGTCTTACGGTGAAACAGGGAAATTCGTTTGATACGTAGCAACCGCCATTCTCTTTTGACGCCAACGCAAACGCACCCTTCCAGCCGAATAGTCGGTTATAAACAAAGTCACCCTCCTCAACGCGATACAGATATTTCGCCTGAATCTCCGCACCCTGCGAGACATCCTTCGTGTAAAGGCCCTTAGCGTACCAATGAGCTCCCAATATCGAATAGAGGGCAGTTGGCTCCACGAGCGCGGCCCGACTCATTGGAATGAGTACCCTGTCGAGACTCACCTTACGCCAGTTCTTGTTCATCTGACTTGTTGCGATAGCAGCGTCTTTATCTCTGCCATGATTTCAGCAATGCGCTGTTCTTTCTCTCGGATGCCTTCAGCCAGCTCTTCCGGAGGCAAGTGCGTCATGTTTTCTTTCGCGCGTGGATTCTTGCTGTCCAGATTGCAACCATTGGCGAGAATCTCGCTAACCGGAACTCTCCACGCACGATCATTTTCTTTACGCTTTTTCCACCACACCAAGCAGGCAGCAAAATCCTCGAATTGAATGGGCATTGTCTTTGTGTAGTTCTTCCGCCCCTCGGGGAGTGGCTGTTCGTAATACCAGACCTGCTTGGTCGGGCCAGACCGATCGAAGAAAAGAAGGTTCGTCGGAATCAGCGTGTACGGAGCAAACACTCCGTTCGGCAGGCGGATGATCGTATGAAGATTGAATTCCTTTAGCAATTCTTCCTTGATTCTGGCGCATATGCCGTCACCAAACAGGACACCGTTTGGCACGACCATACCGCAGCGACCGCCTGTCGAACCGCCCACCGGACGCTTGAGCTTACGCATAATTAGCTGTAGAAATAGGAGTGCGGTATCCGCCGTCTTCTTGTCTTCAGGGAAATTGGCCAGAATCCCACGTTCTTCTTCGCCGCCAAAGGGCGGGTTGGTCATAATCACATCTACCCGATCTTTGTCACCGATCTCGCGCAATGGGAACCGCAGCGCATTCAGCGGGTCGATCTCTGGATACTCAACCCCGTGCAGCAGCAGGTTCATTTGGCAAAGCAGATACGGCAGCGGTTTCGGCTCAATGCCGTGAAGCGTGCCTTTCTGCAGGTGCAAGAAGTCTTCCGTCCTCTTGCACTGTTTCTTGAGATGTTCGAAAGCTTCCACCAGGAATCCCCCGGTACCGGCCGCCGGATCAAGAACAGTCTCTCCAAGCATGGGATCGACAACCGTGACGATGAACTTCACCAAAGGGCGGGGTGTGTAAAACTCTCCTGAGTCGCCAGCGGCGTCCCTCATCTCTCGCAACATGCTCTCGTACAACTGCCCGAGGGTGTGAATTTCATCGCGTGAGGTGAAATGGATGCCATTCACCTTGTTGACGACGTCACGGAGTAGGTAGCCGTTAATCATTCGATTAACGGTGCCTTCAAAAACTTTAGCGATCACATCTCTGCGGTCCCCATTGGCGCTTTGCAGGGAACGCAGATAGGCAAAGAGCCCCGATCCCTTCGTCCCATCTGGACGGACGGCCTCCTCTTGGTTGATGAATGCGATGAACTCTGGGCCGGTAATCCCATCGGGTTTCGACGCCCAATCCCTCCAGCGGTACGGTGCCTCAATGGCTTGTCGAAATTTCTTTCCGGCGAGCTTTGCCTCCTGTTCTCGGACCTCTTCCATGTCGTCGAGAAACTTCAAGAACATGATCCAGGTGAGCATCGGCAGCCGGTCGAGGTCGCCGTTGAGCCCTTTGTCCTTCCGCATGATCTTGCGACTGGAATTCACGATACTGCCCAATTGCTGGGACGTGGATTTTGGAACTTCGACTTTTGTATTGCGTGGCGTCATAAATTACGAAGCGTAAAGGAGAGCCTGCATTTCATTTACAGCGGAGCGCATGTTTTCCGCGCCGCCAAAGAAGGCAGCGATTTCTGGAACGGTGCCCCGCTCAGAAATCGGCGGTACCTTAAGAATTTCCGGAATCTGAAATTGTGCTGTACTGTACTCGATGTACTTGTCCAACATCTCATCCAATACCGCACGAGCTTCCGGTCGATACTGATCGAAAAAATCCTTCTTGTTCCTTCTTAAGTTCTCAGCTCGTTCTCGGCGCGTTCGCAGAGGAGCATTGAACGCGACGTGGCACAACAGATCGAATGGATCTGCATCAGGTTGGTTCAACGTTTTGGCAAGTTCCTCAAACGAGATGCCTCGATTTTCAAGAGTGCTAATGATCTGGGCTCTCTCCTCTGCCTTGCTCCAACTTGACCGCAGCGTGGCAGCAGAAGGGTACATGCTGCGGACCTTTTCTGTGGTGTAATCGCTAAACTTGACGATGCGGAGTTGCTTACCGTTTTCATCCAGTTCCTGGACAAGATGGGCCACAATCTCAACTGAGCCACGATCAACGTAGTACTTGCGCCTCTTCTGGCCGTGACGTTCATCCTCTTCCAACTCATCCGCTAGCGGCTCTACATCTTCCGGTTCTGCCGGTTGGTCAACGACAATCTCCTTTTCGCTAACTGTCTCACCGGCCGCGTCCATCTCCTCTTCGGTGATAAGAGCGGGCTCACCGTCGAAATCAGGATCGGCAAAGAGCCGCGTAGCGCCGGTGTAGTCAATGATATTGAAGTAGAGTTTCTCGTAGTCGTCTCTCACACGCGTTCCTCGTCCGATAATCTGTTTAAAGTCCGTCATGGAGTTGATGACGCGGACGAGAACTACATTCCTACAGGTTTGGACGTCAACCCCGGTAGTCAACATCTGCGACGTAGTGACCACCACCGGGACCAGCTTCTCCGGATCCATAAAGCGGTCGAGGTAGCCCCTACCGACCGAACCCTCATCCGACACAACCCGGACGACATACTCCGGATGGTCTTTGACGATATCCGTGTTGCAGTTGTTTAGTGCTTTTCGCATTTCCTCGGCATGTTCTTGGTCTACACAGAAGACAATGGTCTTGCCGAATCGGTCGGTCTTCTTCAGAAAGTCCGTGAGGTTTCGTGCAATTGCCTCCGTGCGAACCTTCAATGACACCAACCGCTCGAAATCCTTAGTGCCGTATTCACCATCGGGGATCTCGCGGCCGTATCGATCCATTTCGCCTTTCGTCGGTCTCCATCCTGCGGCGTCGACGGTCGAAACAACCCGATGTACCTGGTAGGGCGCCAAGAATCCATCTTCGATACCTTGCTTTAGGCTGTATGTGTAAAGCGGGTTTCCGAAGTACGCATAGGTGTCACGGTTATCCTCTCGCAGTGGCGTTGCGGTCATGCCAAGCTGGAACGCAGGCTCGAAATATCTCAGGATTTCACGCCAGCTGCTATCGCCTCGTGCGCTGCCTCGATGACACTCGTCAACGACGATCAGATCAAAGAAATCCCGCGGGAACTCTCGATAAAGCCCCGGCCGATGTTCGTCCCGAGCGATGGCCTGATAAGTCGCGAAATACATCTCACGGCTCTTCACTGCCTCCCCCTCAATCTTCCACCGTGCATCTCCGAATGGGGTAAAAGTCTGGTCTTTGGGAACATCCAGCAGAACGTTGCGGTCCGCTAGAAAGAGAATGCGAGCCCGGCGCGGCTCGCCGGTGCGATTCCAACGGGAACTCCAAAGTTTGTAGCAAATCTGAAAAGCAATGACAGTCTTGCCAGTACCGGTGGCCAAGGTGAGGAGTACACGACGCTGTCCTTGGAGGATTGCCTGGACCGCGCGGTTAATCGCAATCTCCTGATAGTAACGCGGTGCCTTCCCGGAGATAGGGTAACAGGGAGCGAGTACCCTCTCCGCAGTTTTCTCGTCGATACCTTCGCTCTCACGCAGCCGCTTCCACAGCTCGTCGGCAGAAGGAAAACCTTCGAGGTCATTGTCTCGACCGGTCAAAAAATCGTGCTCGACAATACCTTGCCCATTGGTCGCATATGCGAACTTCAGGCCAAGAATTTGGGCATACTCCTTCGCTTGCTGAAGACCGTCTCCTGGATTGGCGTAGACGGTCTTGGCTTCGACGACTGCAATCGGGAAATCCCGCCGGTACCTGAGAAGGTAATCCGCACGCTTCTGAGGCCGCCGTTTCACGTTCCGGCCTGCGACAACAATCCGGCCGTCCGTGAAGCTCTTCTGTTCGCTGATCTGGTCGTCCATCCAGCCGGCTGCATAGAGCTTTGGCAAGACGTACCGACGGCACGTATCCGCTTCAGTCAGAAAGGCCATTTATGTAGTCGACGCTTCGCAGCGATCATAACAAACTATTGACCCGTCTCAGCTCTGATGCCCTCGCCAGAAACATTTCCGGTCAGTTCCCGACTACAGTTCCAGCGCAACTCCTTGACACCCATCAGAGACAAGTTCGTAACAACACTCAAAAAACGCGTCCTTTCACTTCTATCCGAGAGCAATTCTCTACCTTCGCGTTTTCTTTTCCACTTCGTCCTCTGGACACCGCTTCGCCGCAGATCGAACGAGCGTTTCCGGCTGCGCTGGCTTTGCGGTTCCCCACAAGCCGCGCGCACTCTTTCTCGTCCTGCCAATCTCACCACGCCTCCGTGCTGCCCTTTCCCCGGTATCGATCTATTTTCCCCGGCTGCGACCCCGCTCAGAAAATCTTCGTCTACCGAGTCGTTGCCGGAGGACGTGCTTGCCATCCAGCACGCTGACAAGCCCAATTACAGTCCCCACTGACAATCCTGTCTTCTGCCCTTCCAGATGCCTGATGCTGCAAGGCGAAAAACAACCGCTCGGATGCGCTTGGCCGCGCGTCGTTTATCCACTCCCACGGGCGAGGGTGACCACTGCGCTTCGCTCCCGGACGGCCCTTCGGGACAGCACGGCTGCGCGCCAAACGATAAGGCTGTTTGGCACTTGCCCTGCCCGCCTCTCGGTCCTTCCCCCTCGCCCTCGGTCCTTCCTCTTTGTCTCCCGGTGGTCCGTTTTTTCCTTCGCTTCGCTCGGGGTGAAAGAAAAAAACGCCCCGCCGGGCAGACAAAGGAAAAAACAATGGCATATCACAGCAACAACAACACCCACAGCGACGGCTCAGCCGCCGTCCATGCGGCTTCCGGCAGTAAGAACCGGAAGCCCGCCAGCGCACAGCAACTCATCCGCGAAAACGTGAAGTATCTCATCGAGCAGTTGGAAGCGGGACACAGTGAAACGCTCACCGCTTACTTGAATGCAATGGCGAATTTCCACACGTATTCCTTCGGCAATGTGCTCCTCATCGCGAGACAACGGCCCCAGGCCACGCATGTTGCGGGCATACGGACGTGGAACGAACTTGGCCGCCGCGTCAGACGTGGTGAAAAAGGCATTGCCATTCTTGCCCCGATGATCGGCAAGCACCGGAAAAAGGAAAACACGGACGCCGGGACGGACGAAGATGCGAATCAGTCCACGTTGCTCGGCTTTCGCCGCGTTTTTGTGTGGGACGAATTACAGACTGACGGTGCCCCTCTCCCAACGATTGGCGAGGTTACTGGAGAAGCCGGAGTCTATCTGGATCGCTTGCGAGACTTCGTGCAGGCGCAGGGCATCGCGCTTGAATACAACGAAAGCATTGCCCCCGCATTCGGCATGTCTTACGGCGGCAGAATCGCACTGCTGCCCGGACAGACGAAGGCCGAAGAATTCAGTGTTCTGGTGCATGAGGTAGCACACGAACGGATTCACAAATCCGAACGACGCACGGCAACAACGAAGGTTGTGCGCGAAACCGAAGCTGAAGCGGTGGCCTTTGTCGTCTCGAAAGCCATCGGTCTGAATCCGGAGTCTAGCGCCAGTTACATTCAGCTTTACCACGGCAACGCCGAGTTGTTGATGGAAAGTCTTGAGGTCGTGCAGCAAACCTCAGCCGTGATTCTGGGAGCAATCACAATGGAAGAACCCGCCCCGCCGGAAGCGCAGGAACAACAGTCCGCGCCTGACACCACACCCGAAGCCGAAGATGCGGGTTACTCGCCCGCACCTGCCGACTTTGCCGAAACAGCAACACCAGCCGCTTAGACCACCACACGCAAACCGGCGCGGACAGGCGATGTGTGTCTGTCCGCATGACTTCCACCACCACTCAGACAACTTAAACAAGGAGACGCATTTTATGGAAACCGCAGTTGAAAGCAGCAACGAATATCGCAACTTGCCGGTCGCACAGTTGCAGGAATCCACCACCAACCCGCGCCGCCGTTTTGACGAACGCAGTCTTGCGGAGCTGGCAGCCAGTTTTCAGGCACAAGGCGTCTTGCAGCCCTTGCTTGTCCGCACGATCGAAGATGACAAGTACGAGGTCATTGCCGGAGCGCGACGGCTGCGCGCCGCCAAGCTCGCCACGTTGGAAGAAGTGCCCGTTCGCGTCGTCGAACTATCGGACGCGGCTTGTATCGAAACGCAGTTGGTCGAGAATATTCAACGCGAAAATGCACATCCGTTGGAAGAGGCATTCGCATATTTCGGCCTTTTGCACACGGACGGGCTTCAATACGACATCGCCAGCCTAGCGGCGAAAACCGGGAAAAGTCCTGCATTCGTTGCGACACGCCTTCGCTTGGTCGAGTTGCATCCATCCATCGCAGAGGCGTTTCTGGCCGACGAAATCGGCGTGGGCCATGCGCTCGAAATCGCCAAGTTGCCGCAGCAGGAGCAACAGCGGGCGTTTGATGCCGCATTTCACGCCGCATGGAACGGCGGGAAGGAAACACGCATTCTGCGCCCCGTCCGTGACTTAACGGCATGGATCGAGCAGAATATTTTGCTCTCGCTCGATTCCGTGCCATTCGACAAGAACGATGAGGGGCTTGTGCCGGAAGCGGGAAGCTGCGCGAACTGCCCGAAGCGCACCGGCTTTAACACCTTACTTTTCGATGCGGCCTTGCAAGATTCCTGCACCGATAAGAATTGCTACAACAACAAGCTGACGAAGAATGTCGAGCGTCAGATCGCCGAGAAACCGGAGTTGGTGCAGATTGCAAACGAATGGAGAACTCCCGGAAACAGCGCAGTGCTGGGACGAAACCAATACGTCGTCCTGAATCTCACGGCCAAGTCTGCGAAATCCAAGAAACCGCTCTCGCCTTACCAGAAACCATGCAAGCAGATGACCGAGGCAATCGTGGTAGACGGCACCGAGCGAGGGCGCACTGTAAAAGTCTGCGCCGAGGCAACCTGCCCGGTACACTTCGCCGACCGCCGCGCTCCTAGCCCGGAGCAGACAGCGAAGGAACGCGAACAGCGCCGGAAAGAATTGGAACGCCAGAAGCTCGAAACCACGGTGCGCCACCGAGCATTGGCCGAAGTGCTCAAGCGCATCGGCGCACCGCTTGACCGCGCCGACCTTGCGCTGGTTGCAAGTGCGCTTTTGAACAAACTTGAACCGTTGCGGAAGGAACTGCTTGCGCGGCGGCACAAGTTGGTCGAAGGCACGGCCAGCGAAGTTACGCACCCGCAGGTGCAGCAGGCCATCGCTCGGATGTTGCGGCAGCCGGACGAAGGCGCACTTTCAAAACTGCTGGTCGAAGTCGTTTTGCTGGAATGCACAGATCGGGCGCCAACTAGCGACCCGGATGTGCTGATCACCACTGCAAAACGGCATCGCGTGGACGTGGACAAACTCCGCAAAGCCGTGGAGCAGGAATTCACCGCAAAGCGTGCGAAGCTCGCTGCCAAACAAAAGAAAGCTGCAAAGAAAGGTTCACCAAAGACAGCAGCCTAGACTACTGTAAGACCATTCAGGCGCTCGGCAATTGCCCGAGCGCCGTTTTCATTTAGACCGTTATTTCTTGATCGCCAGCGTAGAAGTTCGTTTCCCCCGTCGCCAATCTGCGTCCAGCCCGAATCCCGCCCTTCAAAGGTGTCCTGCTAGCGCAGGAGGCTTGTTTTGTCCCACCCGACGGGCTGGCGCGTCCGCGCCCGGCTGTTTACCGCCGGATCGAAACATTGCGTATAGCGCCGACATGGGTTGTTGTAGAAGCTCCAGGCGGCGGCACCGGCGCTGGACACCCGGCGCTCTTTATGCCACACTCCGGCTATGAGCGAAGATACGGCGAAGCCCGCCAACATGGTTTCTCGCCATCCCGCAAATGAAGGCAACCTGTTGAAGGCCCAATATGACCGTCTACGAGACGCGCTAGACGGTTACTACCTAGGAAAAAGGGTACAGGTCCTCAATATAGCCGCGACCATCCGCGTGCTCGTGCATGACAAGCCCGGCACTTCAATTCGCTCGCTCCTGTCTCGTTTGAATGCCGCGTATTGGGACTTGTCCATCTATGACAAACTGCCCCCTCATCCGAATGCGGTGCTTACCATTCGCACCTCTATTGTTTTCACGGGCGGGGCAGCCACGCGCGTGGCTCGGCCTCAGTTCCTTAAGACGCTGTATCACCTAGTTCCGTTGAGAGAGTGGTGGACAGGCGATTATCAGGTGCTCGGCAACAAGCGGTTGTCAAAAGAGACTATCGTTCGCACTGTAGCGGACAAAGACGGCGGCGCTCATGTGGATGCGAAGGTGCCACAGGCTTACGCGACTCTTTCCGAGCCTCCCGTGCGCTACGGAACAGAGAATGGGGGACAGCTTTCTTTCATTCAACCAAACATGGCGTATGACGTTACCGCACAAGCTGGATGTGAGCTGCAGGACTACATAGAGCGTCATTTTCCCTACGTGAAGTGAAATGAAGAACCTGAGCAGGTGCCGTGAACGGTGCGTTTATTGCGGAGCGGACAAGAACCTCACGGTTGACCACGTTCCGCCTAAATTGCTTCTGACGCGGCCTTACCCCGTGAATCTAGTCACGGTGCCCGCTTGCTTCCCATGCAATCAATCTTTTCAGAAAGACGATGAGTACATGCGGACGTTGCTATGCATTGACGTTCGTGCCTCCAAGAACACCGCCGCGCAATCGAACCTGCCCGCCGTCTTGCGTTCGCTGCAGCGGCCCAACGCTCGGGGTTTCGTGGAGTACCTTGCGAGCCAAACCAATCTCAGCGCAATTCTTGACCAACATGGGTCCCCCATGGGGCAAGTGATAGAGGTGGACAACACGCGGGTCAACCGGGCTGGGCAGCGGTTTGTCCGCGCCCTGTACTTTGCAGAAACACAGACGCCGTTACCGGTTGGCGCTCTTGTCAGAGTTGGAGCAAAGATGGACTTAAGACCCAAAGACGCGGGCACTATCCCGATAGCGCGAGCGCTGAAGACTTTGCCTGATTGGAGAAATGGCAGTGTCGGAACAGCTTTCAGTTACGTGACCGCCATAGGGCCGGAATTTTCTTTTTGGTTCATGCTGCTCTATGACTTTTTCTTTTGGCTTGGGACCGTTGACTGCCGCGCGGGTAGTAGGTCAGTTTGAGATCCATCCCGCCCTGGCCAGCATTTCGAGCGCGACATCGGTCAACGAGCGATTCTCGTTGACGACAGCAAAGTCTTCTAATCGCGCGCAGTCAAGGATGACATTCAATTTCGCAACCATTCTTTCACGGCCAGCGCGAAGGGGAAACAGTCAAACTGACCACCACGAGCTGTTGGGGTTGTTGTAGAAGCTTCGGGCGGCGGCAGCGGTCAGAAGCGGGTACCCGAATCCCGCGTATGGCGGGGCGCTGCCGGAACGTGGCCCGAGCCATCACCACAGACCGCTTCGAATTGTGGCGGTTGACGGAGACATGGGGCACCCGCCAGAGAACGCCAAAAGATGGGCCACCCGCCCACTACGGTGAAATAGCACTGTTGTGTTACGCTGGAAAACCGAGCAATTTGGTATACTTTCCGCCGTAACCTTCCCCCGGAAAGTGAGACCCAAAATGCGCAAGCTGAAGATTCGGTCTTCCAAGACTGCGCTTCTAACACTGACACGCAGTCCCCGATGGTCGAATAAGATGGTTTACATTCTGACTGCCAACAAGCATCAACGGTACAGGGGCACGGATTCAAAAACCGTCGGGCGGTCAAAAATCATCTACATAGGCACAACGAAGACAGGAGCAGGTCGTCCCGCCGCGTCAGCGGTGAATAAGGCAAGCGAGGTGTTCTACCATCTGCACGGGGTGAGAACGATTGACGTTCACATCGTGACATGTGGCACAAATGGCATTCATCACGCATGGAAGAAACTTGAAGCGGCGCTGATTGATGCATTCCGACAGAAGTACTTTCAACTTCCGAAGTACAACAAAGTCAGACCCAAGCCCATCGAAGGGCTATTCAGTCCGGGCGCCCTTCGGAAACTGATAACACGTTTTGAGGCGAAGTAAGAGGGGCGGTCGGATCGGACGGAAAGCCACAATTTAGAACAGTTCCTTTTTCTTGCATAGTTCGACCGCGATCAAGCGCTTTCTTCAGTCGGCCCGCAATGACATCTTCGGAAGAGAGTAAGGCTCTTGACGACCCTTCTACTGGAGCGCCAGTGCTGCCTTTACATCATCGGTTATCTCTACTGAAACGTCATGTTTATAAACTTTACAGAACCATCTATCTGTTGTCCCGGGAGTGACTTGTAGCTGGCCTTTCTTTCCTATACTGTACGCACCCCAAGCCTGTTCTCTCCCTCCCATTCTGTTACCAGCAACATAGTGAATGCATCCCCAAAATGAAGGCTGCTTGTCAGGGTCTTTGCCTAGTCTCATAATCGCGTGCACATTTAGTAATGTGAACGATGTGGGATCTACCAGTTCATTTCGAAGCATAGGTATAGCCTTAACAGCGTATTCCCTTGCCTGAGACAGCGTAACGGAAAGGGCGGGTGGAACGGGTTGTCCCGACACGTCAGTTTGCGCTACTGCTGCAGATGATAAGAATAAAATGCAAACCAATGCTTTGTTCATATCGTAGGCTCCTTTTCTCCTGCGCGTTCTTGTCTTTGGCTACGGCAGACCCAACACCGATGGACAACGCAATCACAGCAATCGTAGTTGTTTTCCACATTCTACGCACGGCGTCGTCTACTTTTCTGGGGGAACGCTCATTCTCCCACACGGTATTTGTCAAAAGCAAATGCCAATGTTCGCCCCGGCGCAGTTCGCCGCCTTGCTCTCGGCATCAACGTACATTGAATACATTGGACTTACACGTTGACCGGAGGTCTTAGAGTAAATTTCTGCACGGTTGCTGCCGGTACCCCTAATGGCGTCACAGCACCGTCTGCATCCGCAACCGAGCGCTGGGGCGCGCATGTCGCCTTTCAAGACCGCGCAAGTCCCAGCGCTTACTCACCGAGACCGTAGAACATCTTGTCCCACAGTTTGTTGTCAGCGCACGGAATCTCGCCATCGACATCGCCATCAACCCGCCGCAAATCTGGCAGCCACCCTTGATGAGACAGCACGAAATCCCTGAACCTCTTTAGAAACTTCATGTACTTGTCGACAGGAAGGAGCGTCGTTGAGCATGAAAGAAACGTCGACGCGGCTGTTCTCAATAGGAAAGGCGTTTGGATTTAACCAGTGCCAGAATTTCGTGCCCCACACCAGCCAATTGTTCCACTCGCGATTGTTCTTACCGGTGAGACCGCTTCACAAACGGACGGTAGAGCATTTCGATTGTGCCCCGGCTCGGGGTTTGAGACAGAATATTTGATGCCGAAGCAGCGGCCTTCTCGTACTCTGCGCGCTTCTTAACATTACCGTAACTAATTATGACAAACGGTTTGAGCGCGAACGCGCCGTCAAAACGCCCCACCGACGGGCAGTTTCGGGAAACCACACTTTCATTTTTTGTTCGCATCTGAGAAACTAACAAGAAGTTTACGGTTCCAGTTAGTATCGCCGCGGTCTGCGCCACCTCGTAGCTGCCAGTTCGTGAATTCCCTATTTGCGAGGTTTGTTGAGTGAGGGTACGTGTCACAAAGCGAGTAGTGGTCACAGTCGCGATTGCCCTACTGGGTCTTCTTGCTTTCCTGAGCTACCGCTCTATCGGGATTCACCGCATTCTGACCGCTGGTAAGCGGCTGGGCCAGCGTGCAGAAGCGAAAGACGCGAAAACGTCAACTGATCCGCAAGAACTTCTCGCTGAAGCCAACCGCCTGTACTGGCTAAACAACGGCACGATGGCGGCGCCGCTCTACGCCAAGGCCGAGAAGCTATTCGCCGCCCAGGGCGATAGCCGGAACGAGCTTTATGCAAAAGTGGGACGCCTCAGATCGGAAGCCGAAACAATGTCGTTTGTGGAGCTTTCACGAATCCTGAATGAACAGCTCCAGAATCCGATCGTCCGAAACGACTCAAGGCTGCGCCTGTGGTGTCTGATCGCGAAGGGCTACACCGATCTTGAGATTGACTACCGAGCCTCAAAGCGCGATTGGCTGGAAGCGCAGGACATCGCAAAGAGCTTAGGCGAGGACCAATGGGTAACAAGGGCCTCCGGCGAATTGGGCCTCATCGGATTCTTAGAAGGAAACCCTGGACGCGCAGCCAGACTTCTGGGGGGTGCTCTCCTGTCAACCATGGCGAACGGCGACACGGCTGGTCAAGTACGATTTCTAGAATTACTCGGAAGAGGATTTGAGGAAGTTAAGCGCCCCGCGGAAGCGCTGAAGTTCTTCGAGAGGGCAATCAAGCTGGCGGAGGCCGATCCTGACTGCGGACTGCCATTCATGGGTTATGAAGGGAAAGCAGATGCCCTGGCCGCGCTCGGTCGAACCGATGAGGCAAAGTCGGTGCTTGAGAGCGCACTGAACAAAGCGCGATCGCAAGAGAAGCACGGCCACGAGGCCCAGTTGCTCATTCTTCTCGGAAAGCTTGAGGCGCAGACCGGGAACCGACAGCAGGCGCTGACATATTTGGAAGATGCCGGTCAATTTACAACCCGAGTGCAATATTACCGAATAGAAGCCGACGCCATGTTCGAACTAGCGACACTCTATCGTGATGGCGGCGATCTGGTCACAGCGGACGCGCGCGCCACACAGGGTCTGGCTGCCAGCCAACAGGTTGGTGATCGTTACTATGTGCCTCGCAACTTGACGATGCTGGCCGATTTGAAAGCGCGGCGTGGTCACTTTGCCGAAGCAAACGCGCTCTACGAGCAGGCGGAAGATGTGATTGAGGGAATGCTCCTCAGCGTCGATGAGCCGTACTGGAATAGCTCAACTGCAGCGGCGATGAGCCAGACCTACTTAGGACACTTTAAACTCATCACCAAGAATGGTGACGCGCCCGGTGCATTCGCAGTTCTGGAACGCGTTCGAGGCCGAACTCTCGCCTGGGCTCTTAAAGACAGGAAGGCACAGCCCGCAGCGGAATCAGATCAGACAGCCGCGCTTGAAGGCGACATTTCGGGTCTCCAAGCTAAACTCATGCAGACCAACAACGCACCTGAACGCGAACAATTGCTGGACAACCTCGTTGAGTACGAGCGACGCCTTGGTCTGGCATGGACCAAAGAAGATGCTCCCAACCAACGACTTCCTGTGCGGCCAGCGGTGTTGACGAATGTGGAGAACGACCTGCATCCAGATGAATTGCTTTTAGAATACGTGCTGGATGAGCCGACGTCTTTCTGTATCGCGGTAACGCGGCGCGGCGCCCGCGTCCAAACTCTGCCGGTTGGCCGCGGGGAAGTCGACAAACTTGTACAGCAATTTGTCGACGACGTGCGCACAAAGGGTGCCGCCATCGAAGTCTCAAAGCAGCTCTATCGGGCGCTCGTGGAGCCGATCCCCGAAGTGAAGACGGCGACCAAACTCATCATTGCGCCGGACGGGATGTTGAACCTGCTTCCATTTGAAGCAATTCGAGATAGCCAGGGCGAGTATCTGTTGAAGTCTCGCGTCCTAAGCTACGTGCCTTCAGGGACCATTCTTGACGTACTGCGGCGAGCGAGGAAGAACGAAAGGGCGCCGCGTCCGTTTCTCGGTGTGGGTGACGTTGCCTACGAGAATCAAGGGGGGGCGGGGCGTAGGATACCGACTCCAGACACGGTCCGCGCACGGCTGGTGCGGGGCATGGCGGACCTTTCCGGGATGCGGCTTCAAGATCTTCCTGAAACGCGGGAAGAGGTCGAGAGAATCGGTAAAATTGTGGGACGGGACGCGGTAATCTTGCTCGGCAAGGACGCCACGGAAACTGCATTCAAGAAGGAGCCGCTCGACCAGTTTCGCGTTTTACATCTGGCGGTTCACGGGTTCGCAGACACGCAGTATCCCGAGCGTTCAGCACTGGTCTTGGGGACAGACCCGAAATCCGCTGACGACGGGCTGCTGCAAGTACGGGAGATAGTCAGATTGCGACTGAATGCCGAACTGACTACGCTATCCGCGTGCGACACAGGCGTAGGCAAACTCCAGGGGCAAGAAGGGGTCAGTAATCTGGTGGAAGCGTTCTTGGTGGCCGGTTCGAAATCAGTTGTCGCGAGCTTGTGGAGCGCCGACGACACCTTCGCAAGTGCGCTGATGGATCGCTTCTACCAGCGNNTTGGGATTAAACAGCAATGAATTTGACTCTCGACGAGCGCACGAAGATTTTCGACAAGGTCTGCCGCTTGGTGGAAACCAAGCATTTCAATCCTGCCATGAATGGAGTGGATTGGAACGCGCTTGCTCAAAGCCGACGGGACCAAATTCTTGCATGTACCGAAGCGGAGGCATTCGAAAAGGAAGTTCAGAACCTTGTGGCTGAACTCAAGACCAGCCACACCGGCTTCCGACACGCCGGGACGCGAAACATACCGGCGCGGCACGCGATCAATGCCACCATGCAGCGCTTCGCCGTCAATGGCGATGAACGCTGGATGTTTCAGGATGTGCACCAAGGCGGCCCAGCATACTCGGCAGGGATACGGCCTGGGGATTTGTTGCTGGAGCGCGGTGGACGGGAGATTCGGCCTCCGGAGGATTTGACGTTCTCGGTCGGAGAGACGGTTGATTTAACAGTTGAGAAGCTCCACCACGGAGGCCAGGAGCGGATCAGACTTCAATTGCCAATGCCGAAATCAAAGACACACCCTGTGACCGCGCCGGACCCGGTACACGCCGAGAAACTCAACGGTGAAATCGGCCTACTCAAAGTCGCCATGTTTCCAGGAGTGGTGGGAATCGACGTAGCGAAGGACATCGACCGCGGCATAGCCGCACTCGACGGATGCAGTCGGCTCATCGTCGATCTACGCGGCAATACTGGGGGAGGAATCGGCGGGCTACGCCTGATGAGCTATTTGACACCCGGAAAACTTGAGGTTGGCTACAGCCTCACGCGGAAACGTCGCGACCGCGGTTATCGTCGTGAGGAACTGACCCGA
Source organism: Acidobacteriaceae bacterium (assembly GCA_003132405.1). Classification (GTDB taxonomy): domain Bacteria; phylum Acidobacteriota; class Terriglobia; order Terriglobales; family Acidobacteriaceae; genus Acidiflorens. The sequence goes on from PKXQ01000069.1 coordinate 23,624, forward strand.
TTCGGACGGATTCCGGCACACAAGGCGACTCTTATATGGTTAGCGGCACGATATGCCTTCGTTGAAAAATCTATCCTCGTGGTCACCGAAGGACTCGGCCAGCGACGATTCCACGGTCGAGTCGTGCTTTTGGTAAACGAGCATACCGCGAGTGCCGGCGAGATGGTCTCAGCTTTCGCGGAGGAAAATAATCTGGCGACCATCGTGGGAACGAAGACGCCCGGTCGTCTATTGAGCGGCAGCGCATACAAAGTTGGTCACGGATACATTCTTGGGCTGCCAGTTGCCGCCTACCTGACCTGGCAAGGACGGATGCTGGAGAACAACGGCATCACGCCAAAGTTCTTTATTGAACTCTCACGAGAGGCATTAAGGGAAGGAAGAGACACACAGCTCGAAACCGCAGTCCAGGTAGCCAAAGCTCTGTAGTCTCGGAATGGCAACGGGGACGACATCCGTGAAGAGATTAAGGGAGGCATGATGAAGCGAGGTAAATGCAAACTTTGTCATGCTCTCGCTGATCTGCGCGATAGCCACTACTTGCCCAAGAGCGGGTACAAGAAGATGCGTGCAAGCGACCTGAAGAATCCGAATCCGGTCGTGCTTTCAGGGGGCAAGGCCAAACAAAGCTCGCTGCAGGTCCGGGATTACAAATTTTGCGGTGCCTGCGAGGAGCGGTTCAATAAGGGTGGTGAGGCGTGGATTCTGAACAAGATTCCGCAGAACTATGGTGAGCCGTTCTGGCTTCACACCTTGTTGAATTCGAAGACCCCGACAGTGAATGGCGATGATCTCTTGTTTTCCCAAGCGGGCATTCCAGAAGTGGACATCGCGAAGCTCGTCTATTTTGCGTTGAGCATCTTCTGGCGTGGGACCCGGCGTTGGAGCGCAGTCGAAGGGGGACAGCCTCCGAAACTGAATCTTGGCCGGCAGGAGAAGGCGATCCGCGCCTTTTTGCTCGGGAGAGGCAAACTGCCGAAGGATGTCGTCGTCACTGTGGCGGTGTGGCCGTACAAGAAGGTCTATCCGATGGCGATGATGCCTCGTGCCGATGCCGGGACCGGCTACCGGAGCTACTGGTTTTATTTCTTTGGCTTCATATTCCTGCTCGCGCTCGGGAGGAAAATTCCCGCGCAACAGCGGCGGACCTGCTCGTATCACTCTCCCGAGAAGTTCCTGACGCTGAGCCTGGGACTGGGAAGCCTAGTCAAGGAGACGATCAGCACAGAGCTCCTCTCGCTGGATCGTTCGAAGATCGAAAGCATGTTCAAAGAAATTCAGGCGATCCGTTCCAAGACGTCGTCCAAGGAATAGGCGGACCAACGCTCCCTGATACGATTCCTGTGATGAACCCCGTCGCTTTGTACTTTGCGTCAGGCGAGTCACTCTACCTTGGTGTATCGCTGCTCGTACTGGTGATCGTCGCGTCACCGTTTCTGAAGAAGACATGGTCGCCGCGATTGCGTAACGTGGGCGCATGGCTAGGGTTGATGATGATCGCGATGGCGTGTCCGCCGTCTCCCCTGGGCATGGATCTGACCTGCGTCTGTGTGTTCCTGCTGTGGTTCATCGCGTCGAACCGAGCTGAGGGAACACGAACATGGATGAGACTGCGGCGCGTTTCGACGGTTATCCTGATTGAGTTGCTGCTCGTTCTCACGGTAGTCGAGTTCTCTTATCGTAGGATGCCGCTGATCGTGGGGAAGCCGAGCGATCATCTGGTTGTGATCGGCGATTCGATCTCATCGGGCATTGATCCCCACATTTCGGCATGGCCCGCGGTCCTCCAACAGAGGAGCGGCGTGTCAGTCACAAACCTGGCGAGACCCGGCGCGCAGGTAAGCGAAGCCCTGTCTATGGCGCAAGAACTGACGCCAGTCGATACCTTGCCAGTACCACCTGGTTGACTGTCAACCTCTTGTTTGAAGAGTGGAGATGCTCTTCCCGATTCTCTCGAGGCTAGATTTCCACCGGGCTATGGAGTTTTGTAGTCGGTGAATTGTGACGCGCTCAGACTTCACCCGACCGCTAAGGTATTCTCCCCACCTCGTTTGTTCCAGAGACTCAAAAGTGCTCAGTCGAGACCGTGCCCGCGTTAGCTCTTTAATTTCTGCCGAAAGCCATCGTTTAAGGCGGGTTCTGCGCTTTCTTTGATCTCTGAGTAACTTCTTCAGTCCTGCGTTCATCTCGTCCTTCTCCTCGGGCTTGCGACCGCGCCGCACGCTCTCAGTTGCACTGACCAGAGTTTAGGATATTCCCTTGAGCGTCTCGATAGGTCCACGTCTCGCCCTGATGCTGCTTGCAGTATTTCTTCACTCCCTTGTTGAATCTGTGTACCCTCACCATCGCTGCGACACCGTTCCCGAGCGCAGTGCCGACAGCCGCGCCCGCCTGCTGGCCTGCCTGATCCTGCGCCTGCTGACGCGCGATCTGTGCGCTGTTGTCTGTGCTGGTGCAGTCCACGTCGTCGCCTGTCTTGGTGCAGTGGGTGGTAGTGGTTGGAGTTTGTGCCGAGAGCGTGAGGCTCAGGGCAAAGGACATCACGAGCACGATTGCTTTTCGCATTTGAGTTCCCCATTTAAGTATCCCACCGCAGGACTTGAGAGACGGAGTTACATCAGTCCACGGACGGAGTTACCTTAGTTCACGGACGGCAGGGTGTGCTGAAGCTACCGAAAAGTGAAGGCCCTCGCGTTCAAATCTGCGAAGGCCCTTTGGTCTGTGACTCGACTTGCGTAGGAGAGCAGGATACCAAGTCCTGTCTCTTTCTCCAATTGGATTCCTTCCGTGCAAGCGATTTTCTTGTCCTCACCTGCGGCTTTTCCGCCTTCGCAGCGCGGGAAGCATTTGCTATCACTCTCGCCTTCGCTTGCCCACGTCGGTATTTCAGCGGCACTTTCTCAACAAAGTGCTGCTCGGCTCTCCGTTGCAACCCTGCGTACCACTGATGCAGCGTTGCGCGGTACCTGTTTTAACCGAGACGGACGGGTTCATTCGCGAGAACCGGGACGATCTTGCTGTCCTACAGGGGATTCCGTGGACATTTTCAAAGCACCCGAGCCGGATATCGGCTCCACTCCAGCCCAGGTTGGCTCACACCAAGCACGTACAACCCAGGGCGAACACTACCAATGTCAATGTCGGTTCGGAGAATCACGACGTGGTCCTCCACCTTCGCCATGCCAGTGGCACGCAAGAGTTCACCTCCAGTCTCGTTCAGCAGCGCCACATCGTAACTTCCCTCCTTGCTCCCAATCGGCAAGTCTAGAACGAGGTGTTTGGCTGTACCCGGAATTTCCAAGGGTGGCTGCCTGGTATCATATGGGTTCTGCCCACGAGAAACTGAACGGTCGCGTAGGTCCAAAACAGCGATATCAGCTGTGTGCGGCAAGGGCCGACTTCGTACCCACAACCATCCGCCAACCGCAAAAAGCAGGATCGCAGCAGCGGCCAGCCACACCTGCGTTCGACGCTGTTGGCCTGCCGCTTCTCTACGGAGCTTGGTGAAGTCCTGGAAGCACGGGCTGCAAGCACTGAGGTGGTCGAACCAAGGCACCGCCTGCGCCAGCGGCAATTTGTGGGAAGCAATGCCTCTGAGGGTGGACGAGTCGGGGCACCCAACGCGCTCTGGGTTTGGAAACTCGCGCGATAAACCTCGCGCCAGCATATCCAAGATGCGCTTCTCTTCATCGACGGAATAGCCTTGTTCGATCAGAATTTGCCTCTCGCCAACCCTGTTTCAAAACCAACGGCCAAGTTTACCGCGAGCCGTGTGCTGCGACTACACGCCCGCGCTCGAACCTCGCGCCGCATTGCCGAGCCGGGCGCGTAGCCGACCGAGCGCGTACCGGAATCGAAGTTTAGCTTGCGGCTCGGTCAGACGCAGATATTCTGCAATTTCCTTCCAGGAATAGCCAGCCTGCCTTGCCATCCAGACCGTACGTGTCCACTCATCCATGTTCTCGATGGTTTGCTTGACCTGAATCGAACGATCCAGATCCGACACCGCCTTCGAATCATGGGCATGTCGCAGCCGCTCAAGATCGCGGCCTAGGGGGAGATATTCCACCATCTCTCGTCTTCTGCGTTCCTGCCTCAGGGCGCGATTGAAGCGATGGTGAAAGGCCCCGAAAAGATAGGCCTCCAGGTTCAGTATCGGCCGGCCTTTTCCATTTGACCGACGCATGGTTTTCGCGACGGATCGCAGTACCGCCTCCCACACATCCGTGGCCAAAACCATCGTGTCATCGGACGTTTTGTTTGCCAGCTCTTTGCGCGCGTGCGCCTGAATCCGCGGCCACAGACGCCGCGCCGCGATTGCCAGTTCGCCGATGTCATCCTGGTCCCATGCCTCAGCATTCGCAAGGAAATCGGAAAGAACCCATTCAGGGCCCAATTCGCGGCTGGACATCGGACAGGCCTCACCTCTTAATGACTATTGCTAAGGCCAGAGATTACCAGAGCGTGACATCCGATATGAGGCGGTGTCAAGGCCCGGTGCACCTCCCCGGTGCACCTCTCTCCCCGACCGGAGACCATACTGTCACGCCGTCGAAATTGCGACCCATCGGGTCTGGCCAGCGTCCCGCAGAAATAAAAATATTCTTTTGATACTTTTTCTTCCCTGCCGGTTCCTTCACTAGATGTAGGGCAATTACCGATTTCTGCCGTTTGGCGAAAGAGGCTTGGAGCAGTGTTCCCCAACGTTGAAGTGCGTCACCTGCACGCAGTCATTGTTTTGGCCGAGGAGTTGAGCTTTACTCGGGGCGCCCACAGATTGCACATCACCCAATCTACGCTCAGCAAACAGATCACTGAGATCGAAGAACAGCATAGATTTCACCTGTTCACTCGCGACAATAAAAAGATTGTAGAACTCACTGACGCGGGACGTATCTTCGTCGAAGAGGCTCGCTCGGCACTCTCGCACATGGAGCGCGCTGTTCATCTTGCTCGTGCCGCCCATGACGAACCAGACAACGTTTTGCTGATTGGACACTCGCCCTACGCCGATCAAGCCTGGGTTTCGGCCATTCTTGCAATTCGTCTCCCCCTGTACCCCAAGCTCCGTATTCGACTGATCAGTCAGTTCTCGATCGAGCTAGTCCGGAGTGTCATGGCAGGCGAACTGAATCTGGCGCTGGTGACGGCACCGGCGGAGGACCCTCAGATCACGGCCGTGCCCTTCGCTCTGACTCCGCTCTATGCAGTTCTCCCACAGACCCACGCGGCTGCCCAAAAGGAACACATCGTGCTCCAAGATCTGGCAAACGATGAATGGATTCTGTTGGCGCGACGAGTTCACCCCGTCGTTCATGGCGCAATCATGGACGCGGCACAACGTGAGGGAATCGCTCCGAAACACGCGCACGACGTTATTACGGCTCAACAGGCGGTTCACTTGGTGTCGGAGCACGTTGGCGTGGCCATCCTCACCAAACCTACGGCCCTTGGCTTTCGCGCTGAAGGTGTAGTGGTAAAGCCGCTTTCTGATACCTCATTGTGTTTCCCAACGTGTGTCATTATGAGAACCGACGATGATTCACGATTGGCAAACGAGTTCGCCCGGTCCTTCCTCCGCAAATATGCGCCCCAGCGCCTGCCACCAAAGCAAATGGAATTGTGGCTGTCCGCTTGTCCGCCTGAGTTGTCAGCTTGAAAACGGCAATCCCGCGCCGCGCCCTTGCCAGCTCAGCGTCGCCGGTGCGGACCAACCCGCGTCCAAGGCGATTTGTCCAGATCCGCCGAAGGCAGTGGTAGCGTCGAGGGCAACATTTCTCGATCCTTTTGAGATCCACGAACCATTCCCAACCCTTACTGAAACCGCTTGTGCGAGCCAAATGCAAGCGGTGTTCGCCGAGTGTACGAACCGGGCAGCACCCTAGTCACTTTACTCGACCACTGTGATGTCGTATATACCAACCATCGGAGAGAACCCTGCGATGCGCCTTCCAGTTCAGACCGAATACGCTCCCTATCATCGTCGTCTCAGGTATCGCTTGGCTTGTGGCCGAGAGGTATCCGTTGAAGGGTGTTACATCATCCCTTCAACGCTTGGTGTCATTGAAGGAAGCATAGAGTATATTCGCGACGGCATCATCAATCGGCTCCCTAAAAGAGTCCGTGAGCAATTCCCCGGACATTGCGGCGTTTTCATCAAGCCCGTGCCAAAGGGAGAATTGCCGACCTATACGTTCATGGTTGATCTGGTCTGCTACGAGCCCGTGTCCGATCCCAGTAACGATATGTCAAGTCTCATCGTTTGCTGGCTGGGAGATGACATTGAAACAAGCCTGCCAGATTTGATGGACCGCGAGATTTGTTCCGTCGAGTGGGACAAGTACGCGGTGGATGGCAGCATCTAGCGGAATCGATTACCGATTCCTCGCGGCATTTTCCATGCTGAACTCACGGATTATCGGGTTTTATAGCGGCACGGAACCAGATCATCGCGGTCGTTACTTTCACGAGATTCAAGCGTGGCCAGATGATCAGTTGGAAGCCGTTCACGACTACATACAATGGCTCTTCCCTTTACCCGAGCCGAGCGGCTTCAATGTTGCAGCGCCCGTTCTGAACCAGGAGTCTATTCAGGAGTTTCGGACGCGTCCTGACCTCCAAGAAAAGTTGCGAGTCTCTTTCCTGCGCATGATGAACTTCTACGGGCTAGAGGCTCGTTCAGGCGAGCAAATCACGGTCACTCGCGCTCCGAATTTTGCGGCCAAGGCGACAGTCTGGCTTTCTCCGGGAAATCACAATCATCTGCGGATCACGAGAATCCTGAGGTGTTTGAGCCTTCTCGGACTGGAAGCGGAGGCGAAAGCATTCTTCGACTGTTTGTCTGAGAGTTACGAAGATGAGCAGAACAAACCAATGCCCGCAATCAGCGACGAAACAATGCTGTACTGGAGAGAAGCCGCAAGCCATCTTGGCAGCAGGTAGCCGACGGAAGCGCCCCCAGAGCGGCTCTCCAAGTGCGGTGCCTTCAAAACTAAAGGTATCTACCAAGCCTGTGAACGCCATGCCACGCTTCTCTTACCGTCGGGGCGCATACACACGTGTTAGATCCGAAAAACGTTGACACTGACTACGTCATCAAGGAATGCGTCGGCCAGAGACGAGACACGCTGCGTGAGGATGCACGGGTTGAGAGAACCCTGCATCGCCTGGTGAACTAAGGAGGGCTTTATGAAATGGTTCGTCGTTCTCTTCATCCTCGCCTGCTCCGCAGGAACCGTCTCAGTCGCAAAGACGTCGTCCGCTCCGTTCATCGATGTTGTGAACACTGACAATATTGCGGCTGATCTGTTCGCGATGGATTTCAAGGCCGACCCGTCATGCAGCGGACTGACTTTGCACATACAGCCCCAAGAGAGACACACCCCCGACAGCAGGGCTGCGTTTCGGGTCACGTTCTACAAAGACAGCGGATGGTTCCTCGCCGGGCAGAGTTATGCTGGTTTCGCTGGTAGTTTGGGGGCGGAACGTCACCACGCTGTTCACATGACCTGCGCCATTGCGAAGGCGTCCGTACACGCGGTCCTCGTCAAATAAATGACTGCGGTTGGCCTTGCACGATGGGTCTAACCTGTCGCGCATTTTTTGTTTGCAGCGGGGCTCTTCAGAGGGAGAGGTGACCCCCCTTTACGGGCATGGTTGGACTTCTCCTTCGTGATCGGAACCCACCTCAAACTTCTTCTCCCCGTTGGGGAATTCAGCGCCCCCGCTCTTTGACGGTACCGTCTGGAAGGTTAGTCACGTCAAACGCCTTCCTCCCCGTCGGCGAGGTCAACGCGCTCCACTTTGCGGGTGCCGTCCTTGGAAGTGCCGTAGGCCTTATCGATGCCCTCGATGATGGAGCTTCCCGAGGCCACGACCGGTTCGATGTTGAAGCCGGTCATGAACTTGATCTCGTCCATCGTAAAGACGTTGTTGGGGTCCACCATGGCGATGGTGAGCGAAGCGCCGACGCGGCTGAGCGGCAAAATCTGATGGCGTTTCGCGGTTTCGTAGGAAATCAGCTTGACGACGGCGGGGTCAATTTTAAGGCAAGAAAGATTAATGGCGGGCACGCCGTACTGGCGCGAGAGGAAGTTGGTGACATCCTCATCTGAGAGGAAGCCCAACTTCACCAGCGCGGATTCAAGCCGGGTGTGGGTATCCTTCTGGAACTTGGTCGCCTGTTCCAACTGCTCTGATGTGATGACCTTTTCTTTGACGAGCAGGTCGCCCAGCCTGGCGGGTGCTTGCGATCCAGTCCGCGCTAGAGCAGACGATGGCGCAGGGACGAGTGCCGATTTGCTGGCATTGCCCTCTCTAGCTTGCTCTTCGTTTGCTTTGCTCTTGAGGAAATTCCGAACCGTTGTCCGACCGGTGGCCTCACCCAACACCGCCATAATCAGGTTCTGCTGGCGAACGTCCACCCTGCGAATACCGAATCGCAAGAGACCGGCATCCCACCTAATTTGCTGAATGGCTTCTTTTGTTTCCGAGTCTGCTTCTTCAAGAGGTTTATAGGTGCCCGTAAGGTCATCCCACACAGCCCCCAGCTTTTCGGCCTGATCCGCAACAGCGGCAAAGGCGTCCTTGAGTCGCTCGTATTCCTCATCAAAGAAGAGAAGGTTGCTACCATCGGTCGCGTCTTTGGACAAAACAAAGTATCGGACAGCCCCGTGCATTTCATGCCAAGTGAGTTTCGTCTGAAGTTTTGCGGAAAGAACTGTTGGAGTATCAGAACACATCAAGCTTTTAGTTTCATCGGAATCATCTTTGTAAAGCTCAACAAGTTTCTTGTAGTCTTCCTCCAGTTGCGCTTGAACAATTGAACCGTTAAAGACTTCGTATTTACGGCCGTCAAACCCCTTTTCTGATTTCTCAATGAGACGCACAAAAAGGGACGTTCCCCGTACTTCATACTCATAGACCTCATCTTGCGTTGGCGGACCGCCATAACAATCTTGATGAGTCAACCGTTTTCGTCTTGGAAAGACCTCCCAATAATCCCAGCCTGACCGCTTTTCAAGGTATGCGTTGGTCGCGTTTAACCAAAAGTCAGGCTCCTCCGGATCGTCTGGTTTTATCGTAGTCGAACCTGAGTGTGTAGCAGTTGCCTTGTTACTCTGTTCTAATTGTTTCGTTTGAAATTCACGGTAAGATAGCACAGCCCAACTGCCCACGCCTACAATCGCCGCTATTAAATGAAGCCCCGAAAACCACAAAAGTCCCACGATTAAAACAACCACGACAATCTCAAGTCGTTTCATGCCCGTTTTCCGCCTGTCCCTTTCGTGATAAAGCAGACCTTGTATGCTGCGTCCTGTGCATTATTGGCGGTAAAGAAATCCTCCTCTCTGGTCTGTTGTGGTCAAACATGTCAATTACTGTTGCTTCTCTGTGCTGAGGTCCCAGCACCGTGTTTACACTTAGCTTCCTCTTCCCACCAGGGAGCGCAAACCTGCGTTCTCCCTCATTGAATTCGATCAGGGAATCGGAGACCGATCAACTTACGGAAGCC
>PKXQ01000069.1:33192-38116 GCA_003132405.1 Acidobacteriaceae bacterium
AGTCGTGCGGACGCCCCACTGCTCCAGTTGCTATTCCAACTAGCTTTACGAATGCAGCTGCAGCGGTGGCGCCAGCAAATGTCATTTCTCCAGCACCAGGAACCGCGAGCCATCAGCACCGAGGGAGACATATCAGAGAGTTTCTGTGTGGTGTCGGTGTTGTAATTTTCGGTCTGGTGTTGCTGCGTGTGTTGGTGACAGTGCTAGGCATTGTTGTCGGACTCGCTCTGCACGCAAGTTCGGTTACGCTCGAAGTCATGAATCACTTCGTTCCAATTCTGGCTGGCAATGCCACAGTTGGCGTGCTGTGCTACGTGCTGGCGGCGAAATCTTGGAAGACAATCAAGGGGGCGAAATGATACGACGTTTTCTAATCGGTATAATGCTGTTGTTCGTAGTCTCTGGATTTTGTTGGGGACAAGACAANNAAAGACAAGCCGCTAACAATTGAGGCGTGCCGCCAGTTTACCAGCAAGCTCATAACGGCAGGCAACAAATCACCGGATGCGTTCAAGCACCAATTTGACGCCGTGACGTATAGAGAACTGCTGGTGCTGACAATCAAGACAGACGCATGCAGTGATCTTGATAACGAAAAGGCCAACGTATATGCCGTCGTTCAACTCTCGCTGGAAACGGAGCAAGCAAACCGCCTGCAACGATTTTTAATCGACCAAGATTTGCTTAAGACTTTCAACGCACTCGACCAAAAGACACACCGCAAGGGGGACAACTGAATTTATTGTACCGAAGAGCGGGGGCCGGGTGAGGGTTAGACTCGCTTGGAACGGGCATCTAGCCCATGGGGAATACACAATGCTTCAGCTAATCGTTGGGGTTCTGGTAGTAGTGGGGATTATGAAACTGTGCGGTATCAAACCTCCGAAATGGTTATGGAGTTTTGATTCTTTCAAACGGACAAAGTAAAGCACGGCGGGGCACGCGCCGCCGACGATGATTAGATACGACCACCACGGACGAGTCATAATTTTCGCCTTCCACCCCTATACTGCTTCGGCTGCTCCATTCCTCGTGATCACAACCTCGGTATTTGTGTTACGAAGGTACTCGCACGCGTAGCCAAAGCACTGTGCGTCCCTTCCCGGTTACTGGATACTGGGCTGAGATGTTTTGTCGCAAGTGTGGCACGAAACTACCGGACGATTCGCAGTTCTGCCCGAAGTGTGGATTGTCTGTGCTGGAAACATCTGCGAGCAGAGCATTACCCACTGGTACCGGTGCGGCAGCAGCAGTTGCGCCTGCATTGGAGCCGACGCCGCAAGTGGCCGTGCAGCACAAGATCACGCGCATATGGCCGAGCAGACACAGACAGAGGGAAGACAGGACCTCCGGTTACTTGGGGGCGGGCCGTTGGGGTGTTTGAATAATGCAGGGGAGTCCATGAGAGTTCTTACAGTGTCCGTTTTCGTTCTTCTCGTTGCGTCCGCCGGACTTGCCGCGCAAGATAAGCCCACGGTCAAGCAGTGCAAGGCGAACTTGAACCAGTGGGTTCCGATGTTCAAAGCAGTCTATGAGGATCCCGCCTGCAAAGGCGACGGCTCCCCATCTTGTCCGTTTGCTGCACCGGTCCGGAACCTCGACATAGGGGAGTTGGTACACATCCCGTTTGAGGCCGAGGCTTGCGCCAAAGTGAACAGACGCCGCCGCTATGACTATCAGCGAGTGGCAACACGTGCGGAAAACATCGTTGTGATGCGGACGGTTTATTTCCTCAAGTCCGAGGACCAAACAGACCGATACATCGAATGGGAACGGTCTCAGCAACGAGTCTCTAGCCCTGCCAAAGCGCCCACAAGGACAGACACCGACGAACCCACGGTCTCGGAGAATCGGTAAAGCGTTTCACTGCGCTGGTGTCATCCATTAATCTCGCTGACGATCAAGGATCAGCAGGGCCATGTGCTTGACAGCGTACAGGTCGACTAGGAGCAAGTGGCAGTCTCGGAAGGAGGACAGCATGGGAAACGCAGAAGTTCGGAGGAGAACGCAGGTCTGCGCCCCCCGGTGGGAAGGGACCTCATTCATGAAGCACATGGCAGCCTTTCTGTTGCTGGTGGCGTCGATGTCGGCACAGAACGCGCCAAGCACGAACAAAGGACGCCATCTAGATATCCCGGCGATATCCCGAGAAGCAAATGGGGCGATTGTCTCCATAGTCATGTCGAACAAGGATGGCCATCCTATCGCCCAAGGCAGCGGCTTCCTCATTAGCAAAGATGGCCGTGTAGTGACCAACTACCATGTCATCAAGAGCGGACGCTCCGCAGTCATCAAGCTCCCTGACGGTGCTTCCTTCCCTGTCGAAGGGGTGCTTGTGTCCGATAAGCATCGTGATGTTGCCATAATCAAGGCGCGAGGGAGCAATTTTCGGACGTTAGTTCTCGGAGATTCTGATCGGCTCCAAGTTGGAGAAGGAGTTGTGGCGATAGGTAATCCACTTTCGCTCGAATCGACGGTCTCCAACGGCATTGTCAGCGGAATCCGAACTGTCGAGGAGGAAGGGGGCAAATTCTTGCAAATCACCGCGCCGATCTCCCCCGGCAGCAGCGGCGGCCCATTGTTCAATATGGTAGGGGAAGTGGTCGGCATCACGACTTCTCATCTTGTAGGCGGAGAGAACCTGAATTTTGCCATCCCGATTAACGATGTGAAAGACCATACGCTTCTGGACAGATTGTCCGAGGCCCGCGCTTTTCCCGATGAAGCAGAAGACGATAAGCCGACTGCAGTTGCCAGCGCACAGAATGGACCAAGTATCAAAGACACCGTCGAGTTCATGGGCAGGATGGTGGCCCCAGATGGTCGTAAGATTGAGGCCACAGAATGCTTGGTCACAATGACCAGCACTACGTTCTATACCTTTGCAGTAATAAAAGATGTGTACTTGAAGAGCACAGACGCGTACGGCCTCCAACATTGGGGATACCATTGGACTGTCGTTCGTCCGCCTGAGGCCATCGCAAGATTCAATCTCGCGGACATCGACCCGTCCTCCATAAAGTCGTTTGGCGTACACAGTCCCGAGGCAATCGCCCGAGCCCATTTGGATGAATATCCGGAAGACTTCAAGATCACAACAGATCTTACATCTGTTAGGTTGTCTACGCGCGACCGACACAAGTCGATATACGGCAACGAAGTGGACCCGGATAAGGCGGATAGCACAGGACACATTGTCGGAGTTGACGCAAACCTCACCGGTTTGTAAGTAGTGTTTAAGTCAAAAGACAGTGCGGAGCGGTTCGTTACAGCACTGACACATGCGGTGCAGCTATGTGGTGGGCGGGCAGGTGATTTTTCCCCTACGCCGACCAGCAACTAACTGGCTCCGCAGATTTTGGCAAGATTGCGCGCCCGATTTCTAGCTAGACCGCCTTTCGAAAGGAAATTGCATGAAAACGCGAATCTTCGTAGTTCGGCTTAACGTAATTGAACCGCTGGGTGTCTCAGTAGCTGAGGCCCACGCGCAACTGATCAAGAGTCTCAACGAAAAGGGAGTAGAAGTTCTCGCGGAAATCCCGGCTGACAGGTACGAGGAGGTCGAAAAGCTGATGACGAAGACCATTCTCTAAACTTCCTACCCGGGGGGCTGTGGTAGCGCCTTCGCTCCTCTCGCTTCGAGAATTTATGATAATAGGGCAAAGTGTTCTCAGTTGGTACCAAAATGAAATCAGTCTTTCAGCTGAGCTGATAGATAGCTTCGTGAAGGGCGTGGAGAAGCAAGCCGCGGAATCTATCGTCAAATACGAAGAGGAAAAAGAAACCCACGTTTTGGAAGACGTTGCAGGTGAAAACGAAGAGAAGTACGTGAGAGCAGTTGAAACACACCGGGGTCTGGACAATGAAACTTGGGATTTGAAGACAATATTTAAGGAATATTTTCCTAGCTTACAGCGCCGCTCTGCATTTCTGACGGTGTGGGGCTACTTTGAGCATGAACTGGACGAGTTATGTTNNTCTGAAAAAGGTTTTGGGCTAGATTTGTCAGATGATCTGAAGAACAAGGGGGTCGATCGCTCAACTAGCTACCTTGAAAAGGTGGCAGGACTCAATGTACATAAGACATTTCAAGAATGGAATCGTATTAAGAAAATACAAGAGGTTCGTAACATCGTTGCTCATCGAGACGGTAGAGTGGAAGACGGTGAGCTAAGACCTATAAAAGCAGTTCTTAACTACATAGACGAAACGCAGCCCTTGAGCGGCAATGGTGAAATCATATTAAAAGAGGGTTTCCTTGCTAGTGTGGTTGACACTTTCAGGGCGTATTTCAGGTTAATAAGTGAGTCAATCACAGCAAATGAAGAAAGTCTTAACAAAAGGGCTGAATCAGACAAAATGAAGTAGGCGGGGGGGCGGGCCACGCGAACGTTAAATATCGCGTTTGAAGCAGACTGTCGATGAGGAAAGCCGCCCTCCTGCTGTTTTTGATTCTGTGGAGTCGGCCCTTGATGCCGCAAGACCGCAGCACCATGCGAACGACCAGCCGGTGCACATCTTGCTTGCGGGACAAGCACGGGCACATCAAGCGTTCGCGCGCTGTGATCAGCAGGTTTAAGAGGCAGCATCCGTGTCCCGCGACGGGCAAGACCTTGGGCCGATGTCCGGGGTACATCATCGACCACGTAAAGCCGCTGGAGTGCGGTGGAACCGACGCTCCCAGCAACATGCAGTGGCAGACATCGGCGGCGGCGAAAGCGAAAGACAGGACTGAGGCGCAGTGTCAATGACCGGCCTCTGCCTAGCTTGTGTCGGACTTGGACCGACTTCTAATCCAACACGCAGAGGAAAGTACTTTTGATGCGACCGATTGCCGAGTAGCCTCGGCCCCCACGTTTCAGCCCGCTCGCGCATCTCTCCGCGCGGCCTTCGTCATCATGTGCCTCTTTCCGTGACCCACTAA
>PKXQ01000069.1:38135-38544 GCA_003132405.1 Acidobacteriaceae bacterium
TTGCCTGTGACGCCGCGCCTTCCGTGCGGCTGTTCCTGTTGCCTCTCTCGCCCCCGCCGTGGGGGTCACATCAAGAAAAGAGGCAAACACATGACGACGAAGACTCTCAGCAAAAGCGACCTCGCGCAGTTCACCGGCAGCGAAAGCTGGTATCGGCACGGGATCAACCGCAACGTTCTCTACACCGACGGCGCGCAGCACGTTGCCGAGCACGGTGGGGCGTATTGGCTTCTGGACGAAATCGCGATCATTCAGCCCTACAACAAGGCTGTTGCCGCCGAGGAATTTCAAGTCTGGAAGCTCGCCGTACGTCCCGACCGAAGCGCTACGCTCACGTGCGACGATGGCAACGGCAACATCGTGTTCACTAAGGAGATCGAGTACACAGATTTCCCGCTGGATGAAATCA
>PKXQ01000050.1 GCA_003132405.1 Acidobacteriaceae bacterium
TCGAATCCCACTCTCTCCGCCAACTCCTTTATAATCAATATGTTGGAGTGATTTTTTGGTCTATCCGTAACCCACTCTCGGCATTAGTTTTCATCTTTAGAATGAGCGACATGCAGTTTCGCGCGGTCTGAAAACGTGCCGATAAGTCTGAAAGCGAGAAAGCGACTGTTTCAGAATCAGTTGCTCGAAATGCAAAACGCGTCGGGCTAAAGTCGCTGTCCTATTTTGGCGGCCAAATCCCAGGTTGCTGCTGACATATTTAAGTCGATTAATGAACAGCCTCCTGGGCTTCTTCGTCTGGTTGTCCCAGCGACTCACAGCGCCGGGAGGCACCTCTAAGTCTTGCAATCTTTTTAATGTCGGCCCCGAAAAGTTTGCGCCCTACCAGTGTGCGGGAATCAACGGTCTAGTCATTGCGAAACATTCCTTACGCGCCTTCAGCAAAATCTTTCAAGGCCTGACACGGCTCGCCATTAGAGTTAAGACCAGAGAAGTGAACGCAGAGCTGGTTTCAATACTAAAATGAACGGGAGTGAATCAACGAAAGGGACGAGGAAAGCCGGGCGCTCTTTTGTGATGCCGAAGAAGGCCGCACCACATTCATACAGAACCTGTACTCATCTGAGAGGAAAGCCACTAAAGACGCGGGTTTCCGATAAAGGTAAGAAAACAAGTTGGGGACGTGGTTCAGTTGGTTAGAACGCTCCCTTCTCACCGTCACAATGATGTAAGCGATTTAAAAATCAGCAACTTACTACAACCAACATCTGTTCGCCCTGTCACGGCGTCTGCCATTTCCCTGCATTTCCGAAAACTTGTTGTCCGTTCACTTGAAGTTCCTGACGTCTTCCTCCTCCGAGATCGAAGTGCGTCACGTATGGCGAACAGTTTTCGTCAAGAACTGATCGCGGAACTTTTCGATGAGGAGAGCTAATGGGAATGCCGGAACTCGAAATTTATTCCATGATTGGCGCGGAAGGTTTCGCAAGCTTAGTCGCCGCCTTTTATCGACAAGTCCCTCAAGACGACCTTCTAGGGCCAATCTACCCGGCAAGTGATCTTCCAGGGGCCGAGCAGCGCCTCCGAGATTTCCTGATCGGTAGGTTCGGGGGGCCCCAGACTTACATTGAACAAAGAGGCCATCCTCGCCTCCGGGCGCGGCATTCGCCGTTTCACATCGATCAGACTATCCGCGACCGCTGGATGCGGCTGATGGACAATGCGTTGAGGGAAGCTTAGCTGCCAAGCAAAGCCGAAGAAGTCCTTCGGAAATTCTTCAATGAGATGTCTACCTTCATGATCAATCAGTCAGAGGCTAGGATCAGCTAGCGCAAAGCGACGCGGAGAGGCGGCGCACGGCCATATCCACGATATGGGAGACTAATGTTGCATGAAGAAAATTGGCTTCCTCTCATTCGGTCATTGGGCACCTTCACCACAGTCACGCACGCAGTCCGCGACCGACGCGCTCCTGCGGTCTATTGACCTCGCCGTGGAGGCCGAGCGCCTTGGAATGGACGGAGCCTACTTCCGGGTTCATCACTTCGCTCAGCAACTGGCATCACCGTTTCCGCTCCTCGCGGCGGTTGGTGCGAAAACGCGAAAGATTGAAATTGGTACCGCGGTGATCGACATGCGGTATGAGAATCCTCATTACATGGCGGAGGACGCAGGGGCTGCGGATCTAATTTCCAGCGGTCGATTGCAGTTGGGAATCAGCCGCGGTTCCCCCGAGCAGGTCATCGATGGTTGGCGCTACTTTGGCTACCGCCCGATTGAAGGCGAGGACGATGCAGGTATGGGCCGGCGGCATGCCGAAGAATTTCTTGAGTTGCTGCGTGGCAAGGGGTTCGCTCAGCCGAACCCGCGTCCAATGTTTACCAATCCTCCGGGACTGCTACGTCTTGAGCCGTACTCCAAAGGATTGCGCGATCGAATCTGGTGGGGCTCTGCTTCCAACGCGACAGCTGTGTGGGCCGCGAAGCTAGGAATGAACATGCAGACCTCAACTCTCAAATTCGACGAGAGCGGCGAGCCGCTCCACATCCAACAAGCCGTTCAGATCCGCGCCTTTCGCGCAGCCTGGAAGGAAGCTAGTCACAAGCGAACTCCGCGTATTTCCGTCAGCCGTAGTATCTTCGCATTGATCGACGACCGCGATCGCGCATATTTCGGACGAGACGATCAGGAAGAGGACAAAATCGGTTTCCTTGACGAAACCACACGGGCGATCTTCGGCCGCAGCTATGCTGCTGAGCCAGATATTCTCATCGAGCAGCTGAGGAAAGACGAGGCGATCGCGGAGGCCGACACATTATTGCTAACCATTCCAAATCAACTAGGTGTTGACTACAATGCGCATGTCATGGAGGCAATTCTGACTACGGTCGCCCCGGCCCTCGGTTGGCGCTGAAACGGGATACTTTCACTGAGACAATTGATCACTTTCGAGAAGGCAACTTCTCAGCACCGATTGCGACTCTTTGAAGGTCTGATCTCCACCTGTTCGATCGCATTCTAACCGAAGCACCGGTTGGGGAGGCATCACTGCCGTGACAGGGCAACAATGAGATGTAACTGATTGATATCAAACGGTGTCGGCGGACATCGTTTGATACAAAATGATACCGGACAGCATCTGGTATCGTCCCCTTAACGTCCCCAGAATTGAAGTGCTTATGCCAGAAAAGTTTGAGGAGTGCATGCGCTGAATAAAACGGCGGACGTTTGGACTGATGGAGTCCGAGCCGGCCAGAATGTGGCTGATATCGTGTGTGGCACGGGAGAGGACAGAGTAGAGGTGCAAGCTGCGCTGATCTAGCGTTCTTAAAGCGCGGAGAGAAGATTTGAAGGATAGTCGGGTATGTGCTGCTCTGCAATTTGACTATCCGTTTTGCTTGCGCTCAAATCCACCTTTCAACCGTCTTAATCGCCCCGGAGTGTCGCCGAACAATGTCGCAAACACTTTTGTGAAGTGCGCTTGATCGTAGAATCCACATCGATGTGCGATGTCTGCCAGGGAATCGTCAGTATTCAGCAACTCTTCGAATGCGCGGAAGGCGCGGCGCCGTAACGCATAAATCGCCATCGAACAACCCTCCATCTCATGAAATAGGCGGCGTACTGTCGTTCTCTCGCTAGCAGTGAAATACCGCCATGTAAGTTCCGCGGGTCCCAGCTGGCATTCAGTTGCATACCGGCAAATGCCAGAGCACCGATTTGAAACACGATCAATTTTGACCAGCCTTCCAAGCCCAAAAGTCTGATACTGCGATTCACATGGACCAAAGCTGCGCAAGGGAAAGAGGCGCTTATGAAAATCATGGTTACCTAATCTAATCAATCTAATCTGGGGGCAGACGGGACTGACCCTAATTCTCTAACCCGTGATTGGAATTGGGGCCAGTCCCGTCTGTCCCCGCATTCGGTCCCCGCATTCGAGTCCCACGGGAATTAGGTTTCCGAAGAGCGCAACCGGTGAATATCGTACCTGGTCCGCGCCCCCCATACCGCCCGTCGAATTCCGGCATCGAATAGTAGTCGTGAAACCAGAGAGGAGCAGCGAAAGTGTCACCAACTACCATCGAAGCCAGAACGCTTTCACCCGCTTCGCAACTTGCCGCGAGCAATACGGTCCATTTTCCTAACGAGAGCGCGGAGTATCGCACTGCCCGCAATGCGCTGCTCGCGGAAGAAATCGAATTGCGCCGCTACCTGGAACGGGTGGCTGCCCAGCGGCATGCGCTTCCTCCGGGCGGCGAAATTCCTCGCGACTTCGAATTCGTGGGCGAGGCCGGTCTGCTTCGATTCTCCGGCCTCTTCGGGGATAAAAACACGTTGATGATCTACAGCATGATGTATGGTCAGGCGCGCAAGACCCCCTGCCCATCTTGCACATCGTTCTTGGAAGCATGGAACGGTATTGTCGTCAACCTCCGTGAGCGATGCGCCATCGCCGTCACGGCACGCTCACCAATAGATCGCCTGATTGAGTACAAAAAGCAACGCGGCTTCAATAACCTCCTCTTTGTGTCCGATATGTCCGGCGACTACACGCGCACTTACGTCAACCCTAAAGACGAGGATGTGCCCGGCTTCAGCGTATTCAGCCGGCGCGACGGGACTGTTCGCCACTTCTACAGCGGCGAATTAAGCGGGGCGATGGCCGACCCCGGCCAGGATCCGAGAGGCGCCCCAGATCTGAATCCGCTATGGACGATGCTGGACTTCACGCCGGAAGGTCGCGGCGCCGACTGGTACCCAAAGCTCGACTACAAAACGCAGAACTCGAAATGAGGAGGAACACATGTGCCCAGCCTGTATCGCAAGCACAGCAGTAATGATCGCCGGAGTCGGATCTACGGGAGGAATTCTGGCACTGTGCATCGGCAAGTTCAGAAACGTTTTCAGAGTGAGTAGTCTCAGTCTGTTTCAGAAAAGAAAGGAGAAATGATATGGCAACTAGCAAAGAGAGAGACAGGGAACAAGAGAAAGGGCATCTCGGGATGAAGACGCCCCCGATCGTGTCGCAGCAGGAGTGGGAGGCTGCGCGCCAGCAGATGCTCGTGAAGGAAAAGGCATTCACCCGCTCCCGTGATGCGCTGGCCGCCGAGCGTCGACGGATGCCATGGATGGTGGTGGAGAAGGAGTACGAGTTCGAGGGACCCAAGGGCAAGGCTAGCCTGCTCGATCTGTTTGAGGGCCGGCCTCAGTTGATCCTCTATCGCGCCTTCTTTGAGCCCGGGGTCTTCGGCTGGCCCGAGCACGCCTGCCGCGGCTGCTCCCTGGGCGCCGACCAGGTTACCAACTTGGCCCATGTGAACGCCCGCGACACCACGCTCGTGTATGCGTCGCGCGCGCCGCAGAAAGACATCGAGCGCCTGAAGGCACGGATGGGCTGGAAGATGCCGTGGTACACCTTCACCGGCAGCTTCGACAAAGACTTCGGCGTCGATGAATATCACGGCCACAACGTGTTCTTCCGCGACGGCGAGCAGGTGTTTCGCACATACTTCATCAACAACCGCGGCGACGAGGCGATGGGGACCACCTGGAGCTACCTCGACATTACGCCCCTCGGCCGTCAGGAGACCTGGGAGGACTCGCCAGAGGGTTATCCCCAGACCGAGCCGTACAAGTGGTGGAACTGGCACGACAACTACGACGCTGAGCCCTCGCCGCACCCGAAGTGGGTTGATATAATCACCGACCCTCAAGGAGCCGCCTTGCGAAGGCGCGACGAAGAGGCGAAAGCGAGCTAAAGAAGGTCGCTACTTCGTCCTCTTTCGAGTAGCCGCCCTTCTTCCCGGAGCAGTAGCACGAGTGAATCCGCAGGTGCGCGGAGCATTTACTGTCTCGGCACGAAAAGGAGCCAAACGCATAGGACTCGAAGCCCGTGAGTTTTGCCAATCGCGCAGTTGAACGACTTAGGGCATTTGTTCAGTAGCGGATCACAAACACGATTCCCTCAGCCAAGCGGAATTATTAGAAAGGGATCTCGGATGAGAAAGCCATTTCCCACGATTGCGTTAATTGCATGCTTATGCTTCTCGCTTACAGCGAGCGCACAAAAGCCACAGACCTCTAGCGGAAATAAAATCGAGCCCTTGCCCAGAGATCTGGAAATTCAACTGGCGCTCAGCGCGCTTCCACCGCACCTCCGAGAGAACGCGACCGTATACGTTTTAAATCCTGACAAGGGCTTTGAAGTTGCACGCCAGGGCACGAATGGATTCCACGCCTTCGTTGCGCGAACCGGCGATGACACGTTCAGGGGGACTTGGCCACTCAAGGAATATAGAGACGACATTCTCTTCCCGATTTCCTTTGATGAAGCGGGCGTGAAGGCAGGGATGCGCGTCTTCTTTGATGCTGCTGAGATGCAGGCGAAGGGCACTCCGCCTGAAAAGCTGAAGCAGATCATCCAGGAACGTTACAGGACAGGCTATTACAAACCGCCAGAACGGGCAGGTGTTTCATACATGGTGTCTCCAATTCTCAGGACTTACGTGAATCCGGAAGAAAGTGATCACGTCGCTACTACGATTGTCCCGCACATCATGCACTACGTCCCGAACGTATCCAATAAAGAGGTCGGAGGGGCATTCCCGACGCCTGAACAGCTGCGTTACTTCAGCGAGCACGGACGCTACGAAGAAAGCCCGTACCCGTTTGTCTCCCAGTCTCCCGTCCTCTCTCGCGCTTGAAAGAGGTCGCCGACTGTAGTTATGAAAAGACCAGCGCCCTCCTGCTCCGATTCAGCCACGCCGTGCTTTCCCAACCAAATTTACCCAAGCGCCTGACCCTTACCGCCCCCGGGCGTGAGTATACTTGAGCACGTTTTAAACGAGATTGGACACCGCGGAAGAGGGTGAGTTGTCGGTAAGTTTTCGCCCGGTGTAGAGCTATATACACCCATCCGAATTTTGGCAGAATCTTGATCACCAAAGATGTGCACTTTTGCTCATAATTCATAAGAACGGCTGGAGTTGCTGAGGGTCGCCAAACCCCTCCAATGCTAGGACCCGGGCGCGGCCACACGAGCCGGCTCTTCTAGTCTGACGGTGGGGCCAAAGGTCCAACGGAGGACGACCATGCGCCACAGGCCAGCTCGGCCATCGGCGACGTGGGCCAAGACCGAGGCGCCCAAGCTTCACAAGCGACATCGGGCGGTCGTCATTCAAACTTCAGCCGTCGCTCCACATCGTCCGGTCGCGTACGTGAGTCCCCGCCAAAGTGAGCGCTTTTGAGCAGACACGCCCCGAAGAAGTTTTTATTCTCACTGCATTTGGGATTCCAGTACGGAAGCTCCTGGGTAAACCGTCAGCCCACATCGGGATTCCAAAATGTGTCTTGCTGAATTCTACATAACGTCAAAAACGATAAGGAGAAACCAAATGAACCGGAGCACGAAGGACGAAATCAAAGGCAATATGCATGAGGCGAAGGGCACCCTCAAAGAGAAGGCGGGCCAGGTCACNNGTGGGGCAGATTGAAAAGGTATTAGAGAAGTAAATGAACGCGGCGCAGTGACGCTCCTTAGTAGCACCGCTCTGCGTATCGGGCAGAGGGCAATGGCTCCCGCGACGCTGCCATTTCCGGATTTAACGTTCAGTGGAAAGGAATCCACGTGTTGATATTGATTATCATCTTGGTGTTGGTTTTAGGGGGTGGTGGAGGGTACTACGGCCATAGCCGCTGGGGTTATGGTGGGGGAGCGGGCATAGGGCTGGGCACCATATTGTTGATCCTCCTCGTAGCCTACATGTTGGGGATCTTCCACTGAGGCGAAGGCCGCCACCCGACGTTCCACAAGGACCAATCCTCATTTTTGTCTCAAGTAAGACGGATCTGCCGTCGTGGAATGGAAGCGGACCCGTGCCGTGAATGACAGCGCCAGCGCGCCGCTCCGAGTTCCAATCGGTCGTGCAACACTCCCGTGGCTAGCGGCACCTTCTTCAGCGACCGTTTGAAAGCGGTATCACGCATCCGCGTGGTGAACGCCAACTCATTTTCAAAGGGAGGGCTCGCGATGGAAAAGGTGCGTGTGGTTCCCTCGGCGTCCGGGTCCGGTGGGTCGATGAGTGTCACATCGGTGGAGTGTGCTGCTTTGAAGGTGAACCCGGGCGGCTTCTCGAAGTGAAAGGCCATCGTCCCTTCCACAACTTCTTCCCGACGTATCAAGTTGGATTTCTGATCTGCCATTAGGACCTCAGTTCCACTGACTTCGCCGTGAAGAAATCAGTCTTATGAATCCGGTGTCAGCAGGAGGATCTTCCCAATACCGCCTTTCTCCCCTAGCACATGTGCCTCGGCCGCATCATGCAACGGCATCCGGCGGCCAATAGGCAGAACGAACTTGCCATCGCGCACGTCATCGGCAAACTCNNTCTCAATCGCTTCATCGTCATCAATCGCTAGCACGCCGGAGACACCAAGGAAGCGGGCCTCATCTAGCTCTTTCGCGCGAACACCTGCAATCACTTGAGCACCTATTTTCTTTGCCGTATGCACCGCCGCGCGCCCAACACTGCCCAGCGCTCCTGTTATCAGAACAACCTGTCCCTTTTCCACCTTGGTCGCAACGCGGACGAGTTGGTCTCCTGTGAGCGCGATTAACGGGATCGCCGCCGCGTCCGCCAGCTCCACGCCGTCCGGCAAATGGGTCACATCCGAATCGTTCACCGCCACCAACTCAGCATAGGTCGCATTCGACAGTGCAAGAACGCGATCGCCGGGCTTGAAGTGCTTCACATTTGCGCCGATCGCTCGTACGACGCCGCTCACGTCGCGGCCCAGAATTGCAGGAAACGACAACGGGAAATCCTTCTGCCGCGCCCCAGATCGCATTTTCCAGTCAATCGGATTGACGCTCGCAGCGGCTGCCGCAATCAGTACCGTATCTCCGCTAATCTGCGGATCGGGGACGTTGTCTTCAAATTTCAGCTTCTCAGGACCACCGTACTCATGCAGTACCACTACCTTCATCGCGCATCTCCTATGCCGGCCACAGACCGTTAGGCGGCCACCCTTTGATCGATTTTATTTGTCCGCCTTGCGTCTGACGATGCCCCCCTCACGTCGAATTCAATTCGAACTTCGCCCTTGGCTCTGATGCCCGCTTTTCCGGGAGCTCGATCCCAAAGTTGGTCTATTTCACGATGGCCTCGCCCGCGTAATGGCCGTCTTTGAGCGTAACTTTCGCTGTAACCGCCGCGTCTGCCCGTGAAGTGTCAGACTCCCCTGCAGACTCCATCGCCTTTGGTCGACAGATTCCGCACCTTTGGACTTGAACACAATCTCCCGATAATCTTCACCATCAGGCTGGAATGTCGGAATTACCCAATTGGGTCTTTCGGCTTCGGTCTGACGACGATCTGCACGGCTGCGCCCCTTTTTAAAGAGACCGCTTCGCCCCGGGCATCGACCAGAATGTTAGCTATACGAATTTTCGGATCGTCTCCACTTTGAATGGCAATCTGCACCTTCTCGGCTTCACCCTGAATGGGTTTAATGATTTTCTCCACGGTGCCCGGCAAATTGCTCGCTGCATCATGATGCATGCGGTGGGACCTCTGCAATTGAACATTATTCTGTTTTCGGGCACTGCACTGAGCAATAACGACCAGCCAGCGATCTTTCAGCTCGTCGCACGATTCTGTGGACGCGCATGGTGTTGCGTTTGCCACGAAGCGCGGGACGAGACTATTGCCGTTGATGGTTCTCTGAACGAAGCAGCGAAAAGCCACGTGCGTAGCATCGCACTGGTCAGCAATGAACGAGAGCGGTCTTATCTCGAACGGCAGCCTTCGCGAGGTGGAAAGTTTACAATCGCAAAGCAACTCCTACCGATAACGACCGACTATTTGGATTTCTCGGGTGGTTCGCATCTGAAAGGGTTGCGACAAAAGGAATGCTTAGGAGCAAAGGAAAAACCGTCTGATGAGAGAGATCACGCTGACTGTGAACGGCAAGCACCACACCCTGGCGCTTGATCCAGAAACGCCGCTGCTGTTTGTTCTGAATGACGAACTGGGGCTGTGCGGACCCCGATTCGGATGTGGCATGGCTCAGTGCGGAGCCTGCACCGTTATCATGCGCGGCCAGGTCGTGCGCTCTTGTGTCATGCCTGTAAGCGCAGTCGGTCAAGACGAAGTCACGACTCTGGAGGGGTTGGGCACGCCTGAAAAGCCTCACCCAATTCAGCAAGCATTCATCGAGGAAGGAGCTGCCCAGTGCGGCTTTTGCCTGAGCGGCGTGATCCTGACGGCGAAGGCCGTACTCGACGTAAAACCGGATGCCTCTGATCAGGCGATTCGGGATGCTCTGGGGGGCGTTTTATGTCGCTGTTTCACTCACACTCGCATGTTGCGGGCAATTCGAAAGTATGCCGAGGCAAGACGAGCATGACTCAGTCCCGCCGTGAGTTTCTGAAAAGTTGTGGCGCCTTGATTGTCGGTTTCAGCGCTGGGTCGCTAAGTCTCTTGTCCGCAGAGGGTCAGGGACCGTTTGGTACGCATCCCTCCCATATTGATCCGGAAAAACTCGATTCGTGGTTAGCCGTTGGCGCCGATGGGATGATCACAGCATATACAGGGAAATGCGATTTCGGTCAGGGAATTTTTACAGCTCAATCCCAGTTGGTCGCGGAGGAGTTGTGCGTCCCAATTAGTCGCGTCAAGCTTATCCAATGCGATACATCTGTCTGTCCAGATCAGGGAACCACGTCTGGAAGTCAGTCGACTCCGACGAATTTTAACTCGGAAAGTTTGGCACTCGCCGCGGCCACCGCTCGCGAAGCCCTGTTGGGTCTCGCTGCTGTGAAATTGGGAGAGCCGGTCGCGCAACTCACTGTGGCGGACGGCATCATCACGAGCAACCTGGGGCGTCACGTCCGGTATGAGGAGCTTATCGGAAACAAGCGTTTCAATGTCCCGCTAAGCGCGACAGCGAAGCGGCGAGCTGCTCCGGATTGGACTGTGCTGGGTAAACCAATTCCTTCACTGGACAGAACCGGCCTAATGACTGGCAAGTTCGAATTCGTTCACCATGTTCGGATCCCGGGGATGCTGCATGGGCGAGTCGTGCGGCCCCCGGAGATGGGAGCAACGCTTGTCCATGTAGACGAACAATCGGTCCGGAGTGTTCCTGGCCTCGTGAAGGTCGTTGTCCGTAAGAATTTTGTTGGTGTCGTGGCTGAGACTCAGCACCAAGCAGGATTGGCGGCCAGGAAGTTGGCGGTTCAGTGGAATCCAGGCCCGGAGCTCCCACCCCAGAAGAACTTCTTCGATCATCTCCAGAAGCAGCCCGCTCACGACGTTCTTAGCGTTGACTCCGAAGACATCGAGGCTCGTCTAGCGGGTGCGAGCAGCGTCATCCGGGCCAAGTATACGTATCCGTACCAAATGCACGGATCCGTTGGCGCATCGTGCGCGGTGGCGGAAGTTAAGCCGGAGAGTGTAACCGTATGGTCGGCAACACAGTCGGTCTATCCAACCAGGAGCATCGTTGCGAAGCTTTTGAATGAGCCGATTGATAAAGTGCGTGTGATCTATGTGCGCGGCTCGGGCTGCTATGGATTGAATGGTGCCGATGCTGTCTCCTTCGATGCGGCCATACTCTCTCAGGCAGTGGGAAGACCGGTCCGCCTGCAGTTCTCCCGTCAGGACGAAATGATGTGGGAGAACTTCGGTTCCGCGTGTGCGGTGGAACATCGTGCCGCCCTCGCACGCGATGGACGCATCGTTGCCTGGGATCGGGAGGACTGGGTAGCGTCAATGGGCAACCGACCAGGCTACGATCAACCAGGGAATGTCATCACCGGCATGCTGCTGGGATATGCACCCGAGTTGCCTGGGCCTCGTTCCGCCAAACCACCGACAGGCAAGTTGCGGAATCAGAGCAACGCTGTTCCATCGTACTTCGCAGGGTGCATCGGTGGCAGCTGTGGTGGCGACGGAACCGTCCGGAGTGAACGGGCCCTGACGCATACGGTGCGTTCTCCGTTCTTCACTGGACCACTCCGATCACCGCTGCGAATTCAGAACACGTTCGCCAACGAATGCTTCATGGACGAACTCTGCGTGCACGCAAAGGCCGACCCTGTGGGTTTCAGGCTGCAGCATTTGCAAAACTCACGAGTTATCGGCGTCCTCAAAGCAGCTGCCACTGCGGCGAGTTGGCAGGCACGCTCTTCACCGAGAGCGGACATTTCTCGGGCACAAACGGTCAGCGGATGTGGTATCGCCTGCGTCGCGTATGAAGGAGACAACGGCTATGCTGCGCTGGTTGCCGAGGTCGACGTAGATCTACAAACTGGAACGGTCCGGCCGAAGCGCTTCGTAATTGCCTTGGACTGCGGTCCCGTCTCGAACCCTGATGGTCTGCGAAATCAGACCGAGGGCGGCATCCTGCAGGGCATGAGCCGTGCCTTGGTGGAAGAAGTTACATGGGATAACCGGCGTGTGACCTCTGTCGATTGGGAGACTTATAACAGCTTGCATCTTGATTACGAGATGCCCACCGTTGAGACCGTCTTTGTGACGCCTGCCAATGTGCCCGCAACCGGTGCGGGGGAGACCGCTATCACAGTTACTCCCGCTGCCATCGGAAACGCTATCTTCGGCGCCACCGGTGCGCGTCTCCGGACGCTGCCCTTCACTCCGGAGCGAGTGAAAGCTGCGCTGCTTAGTGCCCAAAGTGCCGAGAGGGCATAAGTATGAAGAATCGAAGATCCATCTCGTCCCTTCTCGCTGTCGCCGCGACCTATTGCTTCCTATTCTCGCTAATCCCATGGGTCGCCGCCCGAGGAGTGGAACGTACCAGAGCACTACTCGTTCATGAAGGAATCCCGCGCGATGATGCCGGGGCGGCCGCTGCTTTCGAGGCAATTATCCCGGTGCTCCACCACCCTCGCTGTATGAATTGCCACTCCAAGGGAGATTTTCCTCGTCAGGGAGACGATAGTCATCGTCACACGATGCAAATCCGCCGTGGACCAGACGGGAAGGGCGTAAATGCTGTCAGATGCAGCACCTGTCATCAGGATCACAATCTCGCGGGCTTGCACATGCCTCCGGGGGCGCCCGATTGGCATCTGCCGTCTCCCGCGATGCCGATGATCTGGGAGGGCCTGACGGACCATCAACTCTGTGAACTTTTCAAAGATCCTCATGGGAACGGTCATCGTACGCCTGCGCAGATTGTGGAGCATATGCATACGCCACTGGTGCTTTGGGGGTGGACCCCTGGCGACGGCCGCACTCCAGTCCCCACATCTCAGCATTACTTCCTGGCGAAGATCCAGGAGTGGGCTGAAAAAGGAGCGGCATGTCCCGTGGACGTAGACGCCCCAACATCCGAGACGTTTGGGTTTCCAGTTATTCCGATCACATCCTACAAACCAACTTTTGGCCCGGAATAATTTCCGGTTAGCTCGTCATGCATTCCGAATCTGCCTTGTGCCAAAACCAGTGAAGTGCAATTTGACTTCGTGCCTCAAAAGTCCGGTCAGGAGAGCGCGGTTTCAAACGCGGTAACGACAGCGTAGAATTTGTGGCAATTCTACCTCGCGAAACACTCAGAGTCGTTCTCGCTCATCTACCAGAGCCCGTCCCGGCTGTATGGTCTGGTCCATAAGGTCACGTGAAGATGGACTGCCTTAATCCAGGCGCGCTCGATCGCCTCCAACTCCGCCCGATCTGTGATTGCGCCCTCGAAAAACTGACGAACTGGTGTCACCACGGGGACAAAGGTCAATAGGTAGCGGAGAGGCACCCACTGCGGAGTGCGCCGGTTATCGGTTTTATTTTTCTTTTCAGGCGTGTGCCGCAAGCCGATTTCCTCCTGATAGTCGAGCCATGCCCGATCGTGCGGTCGGATCGCGACATCAACAACCCACTGAACGAAGCGGCGTTTCACCGCTGCCTTATATTCATCATCCGGCTCACCCTCCGGAGTGAAAAACCACTTCGCCAAGTGCGGTTGACTCCCGATGATCTCGCGCCACGAATCCACCATTTTTTCGGCTTGTGACTCGAATAATGCGGCGTGCTTTTTTAGCAATTGCACGTCGGCGCCTGTCCAGCCAAGGGACTGTTCCAGATGCTGGAGCTCTTCAGCGGAGACAGGGGACTTGGCACCATGCTCAGAACCGAAGTCGTAGCCGGCTATATCAGGGTTTTGAGGCGTCGGAGATTTCATAACCCTTGCTCCGGCGAGGATTCCACGCGATGAACAAGTGATCGATGAATGGAGAGTAAAGCCCCAGTGCTCTCAAGAACTTCAACGTACTTCTTGTGCAATGGATGAACAGCGAGCTTGGCGCGGTAGACTTCATATTCGGCGAGCGAAGGAAAGTCGATGAGGCCGATGGCTTCATTGGTGGCTCCGGCGAAATCGGTGGGCATGAAATATCCGAGAATCTTGCCGCCGCTTTCGCGTATGGGAACTTGCTCGTCGGCGGCGTATTTAGCGATATCCGACAACTTGTTAGGGTCAATCGTGTAACGCAGAAAAAGTGTGATCAAAGTGAATGCCTCCAGGCATAGCGTAGTATCGCGCTGCGGCTTAATAGTTCGGCGGGAACCGTAGTATTCAATTAATTTTGGGCCGATAATAGTTGTATGAACGACAAACTGTCCAGTACCGCGAACCTGCTGGGCGATCCGGGAAGAGCTGCAATTCTGCTGCGACTGATGAGTGGCCTTGCTCTGCCTGCGGGAGAACTGGCGGTGACCGCCAATGTGGCGCCCCAGACGGCGAGCGAACACCTTGCCAAACTCGTCGACGGCCGACTTCTCAACGTCGAGCGGCAGGGACGACACCGTTACTACCGACTAGCTAGCGCACAGGTTGCCGACGCGATTGAAGCGTTACTAGTGCTGACTGCCCGTTCGTCGGTGTCAGACGTTGGAACTGTATCCTCCAGACCACAGGTGGGGAGCCTGGGGCATGCGCGAACTTGTTATGGGCATCTGGCCGGTTGGGTTGGCGTTCAGATCGCGAAAAAGTTGGAAGAGCGGGGAATGATTAAGCTAGATAACGCGAAGAGTTACTCGGTAACTGTCTCGGGAAGAGAATGGTTTGAAGCAATCGGAGTGGGCGTTCCATCGTCGGCCGCGACCCAGAAGAGATTAGCGGTGCGGTGCCTCGACTGGACTGAACGGCGGCACCACTTGGCGGGAACGTTAGGGTGCGCGCTTTTTAAGCGATTTCGAGAACTTCGCTGGCTAATCCCCATAGGAGATACCCGCGTGGTACGCGTCACGTTGGAAGGCCGCACACAAGTTTGGAGATTGTTAGGAATTGCGGTCGGTTAGCGATATTCCCGGTTATGGCTATATCACTGCTTTGTACGCGACCGCCGCGAAGCCAATGAAAACTTTCTGCGACCCGCCGAGTCCCCGTACGCCTCGTGAAGAGGATGCTGATCTTTCCCTCGTCGGAGAATGTTGAGCCTGGGTCCAACATTCGAAAACCGCGAAAGCTGATTCCGCATCGAAGTTAGAACGCTAAAACTCCAGGAGGCGCGCATCCATGCTCAACATAAGCAAGGCATTCAGTAGTTTTTCGGTAAACGATATTCAGAAGGCCAGGGAATTTTATGGCAAGACGCTGGGGCTTGAACTTTCGAGCGGTCCGGAAGGCACCCTGGTTGTGCCCCTTTCCGGCGGCACCAAAGCTCTGATGTATCCTAAACCAAATCACCAGCCTGCCACTTTCACAGTTCTAAATTTTCCCGTCGACAGTGTGGAAAAAGCTGTGGATGAACTAAGCCAACGCGGCGTGCGATTTGAAATCTATAACGAACCCAACTTGAAGACTGACGCGCGCGGGATCTCTCGCGGGAATGGGCCGACGATCGCATGGTTCAAGGATCCAGCGGGGAATATCTTGGCGGTGCTGGAAGCTGCTTAGCGGATCGTCTCGTTTTTTCGGCTAATCTAGGAAGCCGAACCGAGAAAAACTGCGGCGGCAGTTCCGAAAAAGTCACGCATCGCGCCAAAGAAGGCGACGAAAGCTCGCAAGGTGTCGTGACTTCAAGGTCGGTCTCGCAGGAACGAATTGGCGGGCCATCGCGTTTCAAGCGGACCTCGTCGCCGTTGTTTATCGGTGAGCGTGTTCTCGATAAGGGGTGCCACCTGCGGCTGATCCGCCTCTTCGATGGCAATCTGCGCTTTTTAGGGTCCGCTAGACATCCCCATCGCAAGCGGCGGCCGATCATGAAATGAGGGTCAATCAGCGATGGCCGGCCCTCGCGTCTTATGACGCCAGCCGGACATCGAACTCAATTCTAACTTCGTCTTTGGCTCGGATCCCTGCTTTTCCAGGAGGCTTGATCCCGAAGTCGGTCTGCTTCACGGTAGCCTCTCCGGTGTAACGACCGTCCTTCAATGTAACTTGCACCATAATCGGCCGCGTCTGCCCGCGCAGGGTCAGATTTCCGTGCAGCGCCCACCGGCCCTCGCCGACAGATTCCGTGCTTGTAGACTTGAACACAATCTCCTGATGACCCTCGCTATCGAGCACTTCCGGCCCCAGCATCGTCTTCTGCACTTCGGCGCGATCCTTATCGGAGTCGTCTTTGTCGATCACACGCAGCTCCCGTGCATTCACATGCATCTCAACCGCGGGATGCGAGCCGGTTTCCGCCGTACCGCTGTGAATCGGAGCGCGCACTTCGTGCTCGTGACCCAGTCCTGAAAATGCGCCCGTTTTGCCCACATGGATGGTTAACGTGGATTTCTGCGTGTCGATGTTATGTTGTTGGGCGCTCACGCCCAGCACGCACAATAAGCTCGCTGCCGCCAGGAACACGATCCGCCTCATCGCGTTACCCTCAACTCGAATTTTCGTTTTAGGCCCCAAACAGTGGTTCTGGTCGAGTCATCAAGCGATCTCTGACTGTTCATAAAATGGTCCTGGGGATTCTTCAAGCGAGACCAGTGTAACCAGGTGCAACCCTTGCTTGTGTCATCAAGTCGTAAAGAATTTGTTCAGGGGTTCTGCACTAGGACTCTGGGTGGCCGATGTGCGAGCCTAGCATCCTCCTCAAGAATAGTCGCCGTAGTAGTCGTTGAGGTTCAACGTCACCTTTGCGTTCTCCACCGCCTCGCTCCACCTCGGGTCGGGCGATGCGCTGGTGGCGAATTCAGCCACGCACGTATTTGTTGAACCAGTCAACCGTGCGTTGCCAGGCCAGGTCGGCCGCGACTTTGTTATACCGTTCCGGCGTCGCGTCGCAATTGAAGCCATGCACGGCGCCTGGGTAAATATAGCCGTCGTGCGGAACGTGCGCCGCGGTCAGGGCCTGGTCGTAAGCCGGCCACGTCGCTGCCAGTCGCGTGTCGAGCTCCCCCTGATGCACCAGGATCGCCGCCTTAATTTTCGGGATGTCCTCTGGGGCGGGAGGACCGCCATAGAACGGCGCCGCTGCCGCCAGGTCGGTTCCCAGCCGCACAGCTAGCATATTGGCGGTCGAGCCCCCGTAGCAGAAGCCCGTAGCGCCGATCTTTCCCGTGCAGTCAGGGCGCAACTTCAACCACATGGCCGCGGCCACCATATCCTCAGACATCTTGTTCTTGTCGATCTTGTTGAACATCTGTCCGCCCTTATAGTCGTCGCCAGGATAGCCGCCCAGAGATGTGAGTCCGTCCGGCGCAAACGCCATGAAGTTGGCTAGGGCAAACCGCCGCGCGATGTCCTCGATATGCGGGTTCAGACCCCGATTCTCATGGACCACGATTATGCCGGGCAACTTCATTGCCGTTTCGGAGCGGGTATCTGCGCTGAGAGGCCGCACAAGATATCCCTTGATGCTTTCGTTGCCCTTCGGAGAGGGGACGGTCTCGTAACTTGCCTTGATCCGGTCGTCGGTTCGGGATACCTGCTGGCCCAGCGCATAATTCGGCATCAATGCACTGATAACCGTGGCTGCCGCCAGACCGCCCGCTAATCGCTGCACGCCCTCCATAAAGGCGCGGCGACTAATCTCACCGTGAATGAAATTATTGTAGAGCTCTATGGCTTCGCTCGGAAGTTTGGTTTTTGTCGTGTCCACTGGTTGACTCCCGCCGCGATAATACCATCTGTTTCTGGCCGCGAGGGCGCGGCACATGATTGACAGATGAAACGCCGATCACCTTTCTTGTTTAGTCGGAGGCAAGAATCTTTGGTTCAGTACTCGCGGTACAAGGACGGTACAACCAAAGCCCGTATCTTATCGTTTCTATCTGTTCCTTACAGGGCGTTGCAGAGCGACCGCTGCCTTGTAATCTTTCACGGCGGTAACACGGGTTCAAATCCCGTCTCGGACGCCAAATCTAATCAACAACTTACGTTTGATTTGGCGAGCCTTCTTCATGTAACGGTATGTAACGTTAAGACTGGTGCTGCGAATTTCCTGCCCTCAGCATGGATTTGGGGCACGCACTAGTTTTCATCTTTAGAATGAGCGACATGCAGTTTCGCGCGGTCAGAAAACGTGCCGATAAGTCTGCAAGCGAGAAAGCGACTGTTTCAGAATCAGTTGCTCGATCGAAGCAGCAAGGAAAATCGTCAGACTAGAATCCCAATACCGGCATCCGCGTTCGCATAAGGCCAATTGCCTCTCGCTCACTGATCTGAATTCGGTCTGCTACAAGGCGGACGCCATTTGGGGTTGACGTTCTCCTAGCCATCCCATCAAAATGAACGCTCCGAGGTCGTGCAGGCGTGGCGACGAGAACGTCCTCAATCTCCGGGCTTTCTGAGTATGTGCTGGTGCCCCTTCGAGAAGGTGGGGACTTTATCCTTTACCGCGGCAACATGGCAACCCATCGCCAGTCTTGGCAGTCACCCCTGCTGCAGAACAGCCGCCTCCTCAGGTCCTCCGGCGGCTCGAGCACGAATACTCGCTCGCAGCCAAACTCGATTCCGCTTGGGCGGCTAGGCCACTGGCGCTCACTCGTCGCGAAGGGCAGACGATTCTCGTATTGAATGACCCTGGCGGTGAGCTACTGGATCAGGTTCTTGAGCGAAACCAGGGGCAACCCGATCTTACTCGCTTCCTGCGAATCGCCATTGGCCTGGCAGTAGCAGTTGGCCAAGTGCATCGGCACGGCCTAATTCATAAGGACATCAAGCCTGCGAATGTGCTCGTTGACGACGATGGCAATGTGTGGCTCACTGGCTTCGGATTGCGTCCCAAGTTCCGCGCGAGCGTCAAGTGGCCGCGCCGCCGGAGATCATTGCGGGCACCCTCGCCTATATGGCCCCCGAACAGACCGGTCGGATCAATCGCTCGATTGATACGCGCAGCGATCTCTACTCCCTGGGCGTCACTCTGTACCAGGCGCTCACGGGGCGCCTGCCACTTGCTGCCGCCGATGCTATGGAATGGGTCCACTGCCAAATTGCGCGCCAACCAGAGCCGATTGATGAAGAGATCCCCGCACAGCTCTCGGCGATTATGACGCGGCTTCTGGCTAAGACCGTCGAAGAACGCTACCAAACCGCTGTCGGCCTCGAGGCTGATCTTCGTAGGTGCCTGGCGGAATGGGAAACTCAGAGCCACATCGCCCCCTTCCCGTTGGGCAAGCACGACTGTCCCTGACCGATTGCTGATCCCGGAGAAACTGTACGGGCGAGAGCACGAGGTTAACACTCTGGCTGCGGCCTTCGACCGGGTCGTGGCCCACGGCACACCGGAACTCGTGCTCGTATCCGGTTATTCCGGCGTCGGCAATCCTCGGTTGTGAATGAGTTGCACAAGGTGCTTGTCCCGGTTTTCTTGGGGCAGAGCACGCTGGGTCTGTCACCATCGCGCAGGATGACAATCGAGCATGGTGTACGGCATCCCGGGTGATGGACGTCAGCATGCCCGGAATTAACGAAATTAAGCGGCGACAACTGCCATCAGCGGAATCTCGCGAGGTTTAAGTCTCTAGTCCTTTGTTGAAACTTCTTGCCACCTCGATAGTCACCTCTACTGTGGTTTGGTAGCATCAGGCCATTCGTATCAACAAACGACGGCATCGATATTCGATCAGCTTATTAATCGAGGAGGAACAAGATGAAAATTGGCATGTATTGTATGACCATGCTTATGCTGGCGTGTTCGGTCTCATTGTTCGGAGAGGCCGCTATGACCGGCGACTTTTCCATGAAAAAGTCAGATGCCATGGGCAAACAGATGACAATTACCGGCTGTATCGGCGAAAAAGATGGCAAATAGATGTTGAAGAACAAGAAACACCCAGATGGCGTCGAGCTGATGAGTTCCGATGACCTCAAACCGCATGTCGGCCACAAGGTCAGCGTGACCGGGATGATGCAGGGCGACAGCGCAATGTCGGACGACAAAATGTCCACAGACAGTATGTCAAAGGACAGGATGTCGAAAGACAGCATGGCGGCGTCTGGATTCAAAGTTACGAGCATGAACATGGCGTCCGAGCAATGCGCGGTGCCGGACGCGATGATGAAGAAGTAGCATATTGCTATTAAGATGGAAGCGGATCGCCTGCGAGTCATCCGCTATTAAAATTCACCAAACACTTCGATAAATCGAATGTCATTGCCTGCAGACAATCGAAAGTTTAAAGCTGCCAGCCGCCGCGAATTGCTCAAACTGCTGCCGTTGGCGGCCCTCGGCGCTTTTGCCGTGCCTAAGTTTCAAGAACCGCTGCTGAAAAAAGGACTGGCGTTTAGCGACTGGATGTCGGACAAGTTTTTCCGTTCGCATCACCTTGCGCCCACGTTTAAGGCGAGTGACCTCACACCCGTGGACAAGTTTTACGTCAACACATTTGACGTGGACGACCCCGAAGTGGACCTCGACCGCTGGTCCCTCGCGGTCAGCGGAGAAGTCCAGAAGCCAGGTACTTACAATCTGGCAGCCATAAAGGCCCTGCCGAAATTTGCTCAGAATACGCGGCACATCTGCGTGGAAGGTTGGGATGTCATCGGCCGTTTCGGCGGCGCCAGGCTCGCAGATTTTCTGGCCATGGTGGGCGCCGATCCGCACGCCCGCTTCATCACGGTTGAGTGTGCCGACAGCTACTACGAATCGGTGGACATGGCCACCGCGCTGCATCCGCAGTCGCTCATGTGCTACGAGATGTATGACCAGCCGTTAACGCGGAAGCATGGTGCACCCTTACGGCTGCGCATGCCGACCAAAATTGGCTACAAGCAAGCGAAATATCTTACGACGCTCACAGTCTCCAATGTTTTGTCGAAAGTAGGCTACTGGGAAGATCAGGGATACTCCGAGTTCTATTCGATTTGAAGATGAGGCCGCTTTGAAAACCAAAACCATTCGAATCGAAGACGAAAAAAGTGGCACGACGACTGCTGTTTATGAACACCCATACATCGTGCGTCTCTGTCATTGGGCCAACACGATCTCGCTCTTTGTATTGATCGGCAGTGGTTTGCAGATCTTTCGTGCCTTCCCCAGCTTTGGCAGCAAGGTGCCGCAGACAAATCTGATCGACTGGCCCAGGTCACTCGCCATAGGCGGCTGGCTCGGCGGTGCTCTGCAATGGCACCTGACCTTTATGTGGATCTATCTTGCCACCGGCGTTATTTATCTCGGATACCAGTTGTTCTCCGGCCACTATCGCCAGGTACTGTTCACTCACCGCGACTTCGCGGGCGTGTGGCCGATGGTGCGCCGGTATTTTTTCTTCGGTCCGAAGCCGCAGCAGCGCGAAGCCTATAACGCCTTACAGAAACAGGCATACACCACAGTCGTGATTCTAGGAGTACTTTCCGTGCTCACCGGTTTCGCTATCTGGAAACCGGTGCAACTCTCCGGGCTGGCATGGGTGATGGGCGGTTTCCATTGGGCGAGGCTGTGGCACTTCTTAATCATGATTGCGATAGCCCTGTTCATCCTCGGCCACCTGGTGATGGTCGCGCTACACGGCTGGCAGAATTTCGTTTCCATGCTTACCGGGTGGAAGAAAGATCCGGAATATCTTTCCGAGTAAAGCAGTTGCAGCCGCAACTTTAGTGAGGGGATGACGCTCTTGCAGGAGAATCCAGCCGAAACCGCCTACGAAGCGGAGCTGATACAGCGCATCAAGAGCGGCGAACATGATTTGTTCTATCGCCTGATTCAACCGTACGAGAGACGCGTGTATGCGACCGCGCTTTCGATTGTAAGAAATGAAGCCGATGCCGAAGATATCGCACAGGACTCGATCCTCAAGGCCTTCCGCCACCTTTCGCAGTTTCGCGGCGAGGCCAGGTTCAGCACCTGGCTTCTTCAGATCACCATCAATGAGGCGCGTATGAGAAAGCGCCGCATGACGCTCCGTGCCATGGAATCCATCAGCGATCAGCAAAACGACGAGGGAGACTACATGCCCCGCGAATTCGCCGACTGGCGCGAGATTCCATCGGAGAGCCTTGAGCGAAAGGAAATCCGCACCGCATTAGTCGAAGCGTTGTCGTCGCTCGGTGAAAAGTATCGTTCAGTATTTGTGCTGCGCGACATTCAACATTTGAGCATTGAGGAAACAGCCCGAGTCCTCGAAATTTCCCCCGGCTCGGTAAAAACGCGGCTGCTGAGAGCGCGACTGATGTTGCGCGATTTCCTGAGTCCAGGCTTAAACGGACAATGGAGTGCGACGCCGGCGTTTGCGAAAGGGAACAAGCCATGGGAATAACCTGCGAAACCATGTGGCGCGAAAGTTCCAACTACATAGATGGAACTCTAAGCCCCGATTTGCAGCAGTCCATCGATGAGCACATCAAGGCCTGCCAGGCTTGTGCGTCGGTGCTTGCCGGTTTGCAAAACATCGTCACGCTGTACGGCGACGAACGCATGGCCGAACTCCCATCTGGATTTTCCCGACGACTGCATCGCCGTCTCGAGGCAAACATGCCCACCACGCGGCGCAATTTCTTCGGCTGGGCGGTCGCGTTGGCTGGATCAGTGCTAGCTGTAGGAGGAATCGAGTTGAGCCGCGCTTCGCACCAAGTCCCTGACTCAATCTCTAAACACTCTCAACATTTGGCAAAACCAATCCCTCCGGATATGCAGGTAGTAGTCTCAGAGAAAGGGAGACTTTTTCATCTAGCGGCATGTCCTTTCATTATTAACCGGGAAACAATTCGGCACATGACAGCGAGCGTAGCCCTCGCGCAGGGCCTTAGTCCCTGCACGAGGTGCTTGAGCAAGTATTTGTAAGGCAAAGCAAGCAGGGCTTGAAGTATACCGCTTTATCAGTCTTAATCTCCGCGGTAAACGGCTTGGGTTGGTTGCTGCCTTGAGGGATCGGTCCGACGTGCCGCCGTCCTGAGTGCTCAGCGGACCGGAGGTGATACCAATCGCGCCGATGATTACCCCAATGCTAGAGCTGCTGTGCTTAAGAGAGCGTAGCGGTTTCTTGCGAGCCTTGCAGCTTGCGGGTGAAAGTACGGTGCGGCGTTCATGAAAACCTCTTTCTCTTGGAGATTCGGATCGTTACGAAAGGTACAGTCGAGGCAGCAGACGCGGACTTTGGGAACACATCTACCTGAGTGCCACAAAACCTTCGACTCGCGAAGAAATGAAAAGCCTATATTTTTCTCCCTTGCTCGGTAAGAGATCTTGATTCCTGCCGCACTTGTGCCCAAAGGATGGGGAGATCGACGACCGTCCCGCTTTGGTTAATCGTCTGAACAGCTTCGAAGGCAGTGAGAATCACCTGTCGCTGGACACGGGTACACAAAGGCGCACCAAAGTGATGGCCCATTGGCCAGGGAACGAAAACCGCCCGCGGAGCTTTGATGGCGGCAGTCACGTCTTTGGCCACCGTGATCGAGACAGTCGGAATTCCGCGTTCTTCGATCTTTCTCTGAATCAGTCCGACCGACTGATGACAAATTGGTCATGCCGGAGCGAGCAGGGCAAGGTCCGCCCGCTCTTCTTCATCGACTGCGCGGGCAATGCCCTCGGCTACCGTAGCCTCGAACCGCTCCGGATTCATGTTGTAGCCGATGAAGCTGAAGAAAGTTCTTGTGAGCCCGCCGATGACTCCTTCAGCCGCTAAATCCTGTAATCGTCCGATAGGGAAGATGACATTAATGTCCACGTCGGCATCGTCATGCGGATATTTGAGTTGATGAATGATTAGATCAGGTTGCCGGGCGTCGGAGGGCACGCGACGGAAGCTGAAGTCGCCCAAAGGATGCGCAACCTCCATCGGACGGTCCCGCTTGAGGTGTACACCGCAAGAACTGATGAGGCAGACAGTGCTGTCCTTTCAGCGGCTTAGCGAGTCGCGCCAGAGGTATAAACTCGCTCTTGGTGATCATCGAGCCGGGGTAACGCTCGTTGATGGTCTGCCACAGGCCGGGGCGGAGTTGAGTTCCGCTCTCCCGCGGGTCGACCGGCGATTCCGTTGTCTTCGAGGAGTGCAAATTAGCGGCTGCCATCGTGAATCCATTCCCCTGAATAGCGAATGAAATAAAAGTGCAGACGAAAGTAAAGCAACGCCAGTGTGGATGAATCCTTCTGCATGGTTTGCTCAATGAAGTCGCAATCTGGCTCCTGGTCATGCAGAAGAATCTTCAGGGCTTCGGTCCAGGACTTGTCGATCTCTTTCCGGCCAACATTTTCGTTGCCATCGCCAAGGTGCAGGCGTACGAAGCGAATGAGCTTCTCTGAATCGCCGTCTTTTACAGCTTCGCGCAAATAAGGCACTGACATCTTCTATTCTCTTCTTTCCTCGGCAACGCTGAAGCGAAAAAGGTCGGGTCGCGAGTAGTGTCCAGAGACGTCGAGCGTCATACACTCACGCTCTGTCTCGGTGAGATCAAGACATGCATGCAAGATAGTTTCCTGATCGAAGACTGGTATCATTTCGAGATTTCGCAGCGCTCATAGGTACTGGAAGGGAGTTGGTGCGTTCCCTCAAGACTGCTGCCAGGGCCTCGCTGCCGACGGCGCTCGAATTCACAGACCCCTCCCCTTGCACCATGGTCCTTTGTTCTTCTCCTTGATGCCGCTTCCGAGGAAAAGTTACAGGCTGGGAGTCTTAGTCCAATAATTACTTAGATTGCAATTCTTCAGGCTCTCAGTGAGTTGAGAAGGCAGGAACCATAGAGATCGGACGAAAACAAATTCGCATTCTCCATGTTTCATTTCAGTTCCAAGAATCCACAACCATCTTTAACGATCTCTCGAGAAGTTGTAACTTCCGTCATTCTCATTACTCTCACGAAAGCGCGGCCCGTTATCCAGGGACTGCCATATCCGGAAGTGTGGTTCCAAAATCCGAGGCCCGCATAATCTGTCGAACTCTAAGGAGCATTCCATGTTGAAGATGTCCCATGTCCTGTTGACCACGGTTTTGGCAATGAGCGCAGTGTTGCCAGCCCGCAGTAAGGCTCAAACAAGCAG
Organism: Acidobacteriaceae bacterium; assembly: GCA_003132405.1. GTDB lineage: Bacteria > Acidobacteriota > Terriglobia > Terriglobales > Acidobacteriaceae > Acidiflorens. The sequence continues at coordinate 24,878 of PKXQ01000050.1, forward strand.
TGCCGCCGGCGGAGCAGTATTCGTCATGACCAATGCAGCCAACAACAATCAGATCGTCGCCTACAAGCGCAATTCGGATGGTTCGCTAGAGGAAGGACAAACATTTCCAACTGGAGGCCGGGGCAGCGGTGGAGTGACCGACCCGTTGGGATCGCAAGGTGCTCTAACGCTGAATGAAAAGCACAGCCTATTATTCGCGGTGAATGCCGGCAGCGGGAATATTTCCGTATTTCAAGTCAGAGGTGCGAACCTCACTTTGCTGGAGACCGTTCCCTGCGGCGGCAGCGAACCAGTTGCGGTTGCCCAGCACGGAAGTTTGGTCTACGTGGTAAATGCCGGCGGCGCAAGCGACCTTGTGGGTTTCCGCCTCGCCGCAGATGGACACCTGAAGCAAATCGAGGGTTCAACCACTTATCTGAGCACCGGAACCTCCGGACCTGGGTCGTTGTCATTTAGTCCGGACGGCGAGTTCCTCCTGGTCACGGAGAAGCTAACCAACAACATCGACGCCTTCCACATTCAAAGCAACGGCACGCTGGGTCCAATCGTGGTGAATCCGAGTGCTGGTCCAGGTGCATTTGCGGTATCATTCGCACCCAATGGAACGGCTCTGGTGGCCGAGACCGGACCAACCGGCGGTACCAATGCATCCGCGATCTCTTCCTATGCGGTTGTTAGCAACGGAACGCTCACTTCCATCAGCGCCAGCGTTCCAACTCTAGGGGCGGCAACATGCTGGCTGGTGGTCACTCCCAACGGCCAGTTTGTGTATACCTCTAATTCCGCGTCTTCCACTATCTCTGGTTTCGTTCTCAGCGCAGCCGGTTCGTTGACACCTGTCTCCGGAACCGTGGTGGGGACGAACCCGAGCGGAAGCATCAACCTGGAGATTGTCATTAGTTCAGACGGCAAGTATCTTTACACGCTGGATTCAGGTACCGGCACCGTCAGCATTTTTGCTATCAATCAGGACGGAACCCTTTCCAGCCTGGGCGATGCAGGCGGGCTCTCCGAAGATGTTGGCCTGGAGGGAATGGCAGCTTTCTAACAGTACAGGATGACACTCCGGCTGCTTCGGTTTTCGGTCCATTTGATCTGAGCCCCCATTTCTCGCGTCCTTGGCGAGGAGTGGGGTTTCTTCGTTGCGTTGCTCTTCAGAATTCGGAGACGTCGGTCCAGAGGGGTTTACTCCGGTGTTTGCGAGACACTCCAAGTTGTTCTTCCCATCGACTGACTTCGCCCCGCTCAATCGTTGACCGGGCTCATGCAGTAAAGAAAGGGAAGTCCATGTTCATCGAACTGATGCCACTCATCGAAAAGCGAGCCATAACCATCACAGTGGCAGTTCTCAAAGACGGGCATGTCCGGGTCAACGTCGTACCCGCAGCATTGGCGGAGGATAGCTACCGTACTTCCGCTGATCTGCGGTTCGGGAACGTTGTCTTCAAATTTCAGCTTCTCGGGACCGCCGTACTCATGCAGTACCACTGCCCTCATCACGTATCTCCCAGAGCTCCAAGTATATTCAGCCTCAAAATCAGATGCACGGGAGCCGACTCGCGTCTCAACAGGATAACTGTCGCGGTAGGGAC
>PKXQ01000107.1 GCA_003132405.1 Acidobacteriaceae bacterium
ATCATTCTGAACGAGAACAGACTCACTGTAATCGTGCGGTCATCGACAGTTTGGCCCCCGATTTCCATCCTAAATCCACGGACTTTTTATCCATGCGCTCTACTGTGCAATTTGCCAGCGATACAGTCACGCTCACGTTGCCTTTATCCTCAGTTGTCATAAAATGTACCTCCTCTTTGCCGACATCAAACACAGATGCGCGGCAACTGAAGGTCACATCCCCTGTACCGGACGACCAACGCACAAACACCATCACCCCTTCTGAATTCTTCCAGCTATTTAAAACCTTTAGAAAGTTTGATAATCCTTGCTCCTCGGACATTATGTTCATCTCCTTTGTTCAAATTCAGACACCACCCACCCAGCTTTTTAACCGATTTGTAACACGCCTCTGTTAGCCTCAAACAGAATGTCCAATCAAGCCCTGCCCCGGCCGCGTTTTAACGCTCCTCCCCCGGAGCGGGATCCCAAGGTTGCCCTGAAAATCGAAGCCAGCACGACGCCGCTGTTGCACGGGAAGGTCAGCGAAATTCCCGATGCTTTTTTTGGTTGGGTGATGCGCCTCTGCGGCCTGGCGGTAGTCGCTCTCCTCGGCTTGATCGTCTACCAACTTATCGTGGGCTCCGAGCTCTCGTGGCAAGCCTTTGGCTGGAAGTTCTTTTGGCATTCCGACTGGAACCCGGTCGAGGATCAGTACGGCGCGCTGCCCTTTATGTTTGGGACGATCGTCTCCTCGCTCCTGGCGCTAGTGATCGCCATACCCTTATCCGTTGGCGTTGCCGTCTTCACGACTGAGATGTGCCCGATCAAGTTGCGCGGAATTCTCTCCTTTACCACCGAACTCTTGGCCGCCATCCCCAGCGTAGTCTACGGACTCTGGGCAATCTTCGTTCTCGTTCCGCTGTTGCGTGAATATATTCAACCGTTTCTCGCCAAAACGCTTGGCTGGACAGGCCTTTTCAGCGGACCGCCCTACGGCATCGGCATGCTGGCGGCGGGCGTGATCCTGGCCATCATGGTAATTCCCATCATCTCGTCGATCACGCGCGAAGTGCTCACCGTAGTCCCGCAACATCAGCGCGAAGCGGTGCTGGCGCTGGGCGCGACGCGTTGGGAGATGATTCGCATGGGCGTCCTCCGCAATGCGCGCGCTGGAATCATGGGCGCCATCATCCTGGGCCTCGGCCGCGCCCTCGGCGAAACCATGGCCGTCACCATGGTCATCGGCAACCGGCCCGAGATTGCGAAGTCGCTCTTCGCTCCCGGATACACCATGGCCAGCGTTCTCGCCAACGAATTCACCGAAGCGACCGGAGATCTCTATCTTTCAGCGTTGATCGAGATCGGTCTGGCGCTGTTCTTCGTCACGATTGTGGTCAACGCCCTGGCGCGCCTCCTGGTATGGAGCGTGACGCGAGGCCAACCAGCGAGAAGCCTTGCCTAAGCTGCGATGCCCGATACCAACTCCAATCCGCCAGCTCTCCCAATACCGCAGGTGAGCATTCCGCCCATCAGTTGGCGGCGTCGCGTAACCGATCACGCCATGACCAGCGTCGCCATAGTCACCGTCGTGCTCGTGCTGTTGCCGCTGTTCGCTATCTTTGCTTATCTGGTTTACAAAGGGATCGGCTCCATTAATCTTGCCTTCCTCACCCAGACTCCGAAGCCCGTTGGCGAACCCGGCGGCGGCATGGCGAATGCCATTGTCGGTTCCATGGTCATTCTCGCGATTGCCAGCGTGCTCGGTGTTCCCTTCGGAATCGGCGCCGGCATCTTTCTCTCTGAATACGGCCGCAATCGCTATGGCGACATCGTCCGTTTTGTCTCCGACGTGCTTAACGGCGTGCCCTCGATTGTGATTGGCATCGTAGCCTACGGCCTCGTAGTGATGCGCCAGAAGCATTTCTCCGCCCTCGCCGGCGGCGTAGCGCTCGCCATCATGATGGTTCCAACCATCGCCCGCACCACCGAGCAGATGCTGCTTCTCGTGCCGCAAGCCATCCGCGAAGCCGCCTACGGGCTGGGTGTTTCGCGCTGGCGCACCACGCTCTCGATTACGCTGCGAACTGCCACCTCCGGCGTGATCACCGGAGTCATGCTGGCCTTTGCCCGGGTTGCGGGAGAAACCGCCCCGCTGCTCTTTACGGCTTTCGGCAATCAATTCTGGAATTGGAAGACGGATCAGCCGACAGCCGCCTTGTCGCTGCAAATTTTCACCTATGCGATCTCGCCGTTCGACGAATGGCATCGACAGGCATGGGCGGGCGCGCTAGTGTTGATTATTCTGATCGTCGGTGCAGTCGCCGCCGTGCGCATCGCAGTGCGCCACGGAACGTTAGCAGGAGCATAGCGCTTATGGGTGTAGGAATTACTGTCGAGCACCTGAATGCCTTCTACGGCAAGACGCAGGCCTTGTTCGACATCAACATCGCCGTGCTCGCCAATCACGCGACCGCGTTGATCGGTCCGTCGGGCTGCGGGAAATCGACGTTTATTCGCTGTCTCAATCGCATGCACGAAACTATCCCCGAAGCCCGCGTCGATGGTGCGGTCCGTATCGGCGACCTCAGCGTCTATAACGGAACCTCAGCCACTCAACTGCGGCGCCGCGTAGGCATGGTGTTTCAGAAGCCCAATCCGTTCCCGACCATGTCGATCTACGACAACGTGGCCGCTGGCCTCAAGCTGAACGGGTTTCGCAAGCGCAAGCAACTCGATGAGATTGTGCACAAATCTTTGAACGCGTCCGCGCTGTGGGACGAAGTAAAAGATCACCTGCACAAGAAATCCGGCGCCAGTCTCTCCGGAGGCCAGCAGCAGCGGTTGTGCATTGCCCGCGCTCTCGCCGTCCAGCCGGAGGTTCTTCTCATGGATGAACCCTGCTCGGCGCTTGATCCCATCTCCACCGGCAAGATCGAAGAACTCATTTTTCAATTAAAAGAGCAATACACCATCGTGATTGTGACGCATAATATGCAGCAGGCAGCCCGTGTGGCCGAATTCACGGGCTTTTTCCTGCTGGGCAAGATGATCGAATTCGATAAGACAGAAAAGATTTTCACCAATCCGTCCGATAAACGGACGGAAGATTACGTCACCGGCAGATTCGGATAGCGACCTTCCCGACAGTGAGATTTTGATCGCCAGATTGTAAAAGAAAGGCTTCGCATAATGCGCACGCGCTTTCAGCAACAAATGGAGGACCTTCGCGAGAAACTGCTCCGCATGGGCGGTCTCGCGGAACTGGCAGTTGATCGCGCTACCCAGGCGTACACTCAGCGCGATCTTACCCGTTGTCAACTGGTCCTCGAAAACGAGAGTCTGATCAACGCCGCCGAGCGCGAGATCGACGAACTAGCCTTCGACATTCTGGCTACGCAACAACCCGCCGCCGTCGACCTGCGCTTCATCCTTGCGGTCACCAAAATTAACGCTGACCTCGAACGCGTAGGCGACCAAGCCGTCAACATCGCTGAGCGCGTCATGGACATGATCGAATTGCCCGCCGTCGAATTGCCCGTCGACATCGCCCGCATGGCGACCGCCGTCAGCGCCATGGTGCGCCGCGCCCTCGAATCCTTTGTCGAGGGCAAAGCCGAACTTGCCCAGGCGGTACTTGAAATGGATCACGTCGTCGATCGCATGCGCGACGAAGCTTTCATCGTCCTCGTGCGAAAGATGAACGAAGAGCCGCAAGTTACTCAGCAGGCGCTGGATGCACTCCTGGTCGCCCGCAATCTCGAGCGCGTTGCCGACCACGCCACGAACATTTCAGAAGACGTTATTTTCTGGGTCCTAGGCGCCGACGTCCGGCATCACGCACAAGCCGCCTCTGTAGCCCCTCGCCCGGAGAGACGCGAGCAGTAGAATCGGAGATCGCCGAATCAAGGGTTTCCGGAAAACTGAGGGTGGCCCATCCTTCGCGTCCTGTGCGAAGGTGGGACGCGAGAATCCGAAAGATGGCCCACCGCCGCTTACTGCGTTAAACTGTTCGAGCCCATGACTCAGAGAATCCGAGTTTTTGCCACCTGCGACATCGGGGACGCCCTCAACATTCTTCGCCAAAAGGGATACGATCTCGAAGTCTATCCCGCTCCCGAAGCTCCGCCGAAAAGCCTGGTCATCGAAAAGGTGAAGTCCGGCATCGACGGGCTGATCACGACCCTGCGCGATCCGATCGACGCCGAGATTTTCGCCGCCGGAAAAGGCACGCTCAAAGTAGTCGCACAATACGCCGTCGGATTTGACAACATCAACCGCGCCGATGCCAACAAATACAATATTCCGTTCACTAATACTGCCGACGTCCTGACGGAAGCGACCGCGGAATTCGCCTTCTTCCTCATGGGCGCGTTAGCTCGCAAACTGTGGCCCGCCGAACATCTCACTCGCGAAAATCGTTGGGGCTACTGGCATCCCTATCTCCCTTTTTTAGGCGACGAAGTCACCGGCAAAACCGTAGCCGTCATCGGCACTGGACGCATCGGCCAAGCCTTCATCAAAAAGTGCGCCGGATTCGACATGAACATCCTGTGTTTCGATCCGGCCTACGAAAATCACGACTACATTAAAGCGATACAAGAGGTGTTGGATTTCCGCTTCCAGCGCGGCATCAGCCGCGAGCGAGTCACGATTCGCTACACGCCGTTGCACGAAGCCTTGAGTAATACCGATTTCATCAGCCTGCACGCTCCGCTACTGCGTCAAGGCGAGAGCCCCACGCCAACCTATCACCTCATCAACGAAACCACATTGCGCATGATGAAACCGACGGCGATGCTCATTAACACATCCCGCGGCCCCGTAGTGGATGAAGTGGCCCTGGCGCGCGCGCTGCGCGAGAACTGGATCGCCGGCGCCGCCCTCGATGTCTATGCGACCGAACCTCTGCCCGCCGACTCGCCACTGCGCGATCCGGCCATCGCCGACCGCTGCCGCCTGCTGCCCCACTTCGCCAGCGCCGCCCGCATCACCCGCCTATCCCCCGATCCCAACCAAGGCATGGCCGGCCGCTGCGTTCAGGGATTGGTCGACGTGCTGGAAGGAAACTACGGCGGCGACATTACCAAGATGCCAAACGTGGTGAACAAAGAAGGCTTCGCGAAGTAGAGCCAGCCAGCGGTGTGACAGTCACACTAAGCACTGGGGCGAATTCGGTTACTACAATCTTCGGTCACTGCTATCAACGTTCGCTTATGATTAACCATAATGCGGTCTAAAAAGCGCCCCGCGCCCGAGAACCCGGCTTCCAACTCTGGCAAAGACCTGTCAAACTTTATAGGCTACGCGCATTCCAAGTTCACCGCCCACCTCCAAGCTGCGCGCACCGGATATTCCACCTCGACCTACGACCCCATCTCAGCATTCCTTCCTGGCCGTCTCTTGAAATGGATTCCGCAAGTTGCGAAATACTGGTTTCACAAGAGGCATCCGTTCAGGGATTACACGACCAAAGAAAAGGGCAACGGCATCTACGCCATCGCCGACCGCGTGAAGATTAGCATCGCGGGGGACTGGGGTACGGGAACCGACGAAGCCAGACTAGTCGCCTCGGCCATCAACAAGGCAGAGCCCGACTTCACCATCCACCTGGGAGACGTCTACTACGTAGGCGATAGCAACGAGGTCCGTGAAAATTTCCTCGGCGAGAAAACCAGTCCCTACGTCCCCGTGAAGTGGCCCATGGGGGCAAACGGCGGCTTCGCCCTCAATGGCAATCACGAAATGTATGCCGAGGGCAACGGCTATTGGCGAATGATTCTGCCGAGAATGGGTTTGACAAAGAAAGACAGCGAATGGGGAGATGGCCAGTGGGCCAGCTTTTTCTGTCTCGAGAATAAGCACTGGCGCATCATTGGGCTAGACACCGGCTACAACTCTACCCGTTTTGACTGGGGAAAGCTTCCGTACCTGAATCGCATCCAATGGCTGCGCAAAACGACGTCGTTCAAACCAACGTGCGAGATTCCCGAGCCACTTCTGAAGTGGCTGGAGTCTACGATCAAGGCGGAGGAAGACAAACGCGGGTTAATTCTCCTTTCTCATCACGGCCCACATTCCTCGTTTGAGGATTGGTATCAAATTCCCTCGCGCCAACTCGCGAGCCTAATTCACCGCCCCGTTCTCTGGTATTGGGGTCACGAACATCGGCTCGCGATCTATGACAAGTTCAGCGTCACGGATGGCATCGAGGCCTACGGCCGCTGCATAGGTCACGGAGGCATGCCCGTCGAAAGAGGCGCGATGCCCGACATCAAGGAATGCAGATGGCTCGCATGGGACAACCGTCAATATCCAAACGATGAGAACGTCGACGTTGGTTACAACGGCCACGCAAACTTATCTTTCAACGGTCCTGCCCTCCACGTGGCCTATTACGATTTGCATCAGTCGCTTCTGTTGACCGAAGACTGGCACGTCGATATAAACTCCGGCGAGCTGCAGGGCCCGAACCTGAAGAAAGTATTAGACGATCCCTCGTTGCGTTGTCGCGAAGCTTAGATACGAACCACATTGCGCGAAGATTGCCCGCCTTTCACATCCGTTGCCGCTTCAACACTTGTCGCCGCCCAATCGCACCTGCTACTCTCGCCGTTCACCGCAGCCATGAAGATTATTAAATGGATCGTCGGCAGCCTGGGCTTTCTGTCGCTCGCTTGCAGCGCTCAAGTTACCGACGCCGCCCGCGCGCTCAAGATTCTGCCCGCCCCGAAAGAAGTTCGCATGGCCGAAGGCCGCCTAGTGATCAAGCCCTCGACGATCATCCTCATCAGCAACAATGAAGACCGCCTCGCTGCTGAAACTTTGCAAAAAGAAATCCACGACCGCACCGGGTTAAGGCTCTCCATTGAATCCGTGACTGCCGCTCCGAAGACGCCAGGCCACATCTCCCTGGGCCGCCTGACCGATCGCGGCTTGCGCTCCTACCTCGAATCGCAGGGAGTGAAAGTCGACGAACTTGGAAATCGTGAAGTTAATGACCAAGCCTATGTTATCCGCGCAACCGACTCTGGCGTTCTAGTCGCCGGCAGCACCGCGCAAGGACTCTTCTACGGCGTGCAGACACTTCGCCAGTTGCTGCGCCCAGAAAACCGCGGACAGAAAGCGCTCGCGATCCCAGCGCTCGTCATCCGCGATTGGCCAAGCATGGAATGGCGCGGCGTCAGCGATGACATCAGCCGAGGCCCCATTCCTACGCTCGATTATTTGAAGACGCAGATACGCACTCTAGCCGAGTACAAGATCAACCTCCTAGGCTTCAACATGGAAAACGTTTTCGACTTCCAGGCACAATCATTGGTTGCGCCGAAAGAGGCAGCGCTGACTCCCGCCGAGATCAAAGAACTGGTCGCCTACGCCGCCAGGTATTACGTCACCATCCTCCCCGAGCAGCAAGCCTTCGGCCATCTTCACCAATTTCTAAAGTATGAGATCTATTCTGACCTCGCGGAAACTCCGCACGGCCACGTGCTCACTCCCACGAATCCTAAAACCTACGATTTCATTCGCGATGTCTACGGAGAAGTTGTTCCGTTATTTCCCGGTCCGTTCTTTCACATCGGCGCCGACGAAACTTTCGAACTTGGCCTCGGACAGACGAAAGCTCTCGCCGCGCAGCAAGGCCTCGGCCGCGTCTATCTCGACCACCTGCAAAAGATGTTTGAAATTATGCAGCCGTTTCATAAGCAGCTGATGTTCTGGGGAGATATCGCCGTCAAGTATCCCGAACTGCTCACTATCCTTCCGAAAGATATGATCGCCGTTCCCTGGGAATACAATCCGCAGCCCAGCTATGAAAACATCATTACCCCCTACACTAACGCCGGCCTGCGCGTAATCGTTTCGCCGGGAGCCGGCAACTGGGGCGTGATCTGGCCCGATCTCGACAGCGCCTTCGCCAACATAAGAAATTTTGCGCGCGACGGCCAGAAGCATCAGGCGATGGGTATCCTCAACACTACCTGGAACGACGATGGTGAATCTTTGATCGACATGGCATGGCCAGCTTTGATCTTCGGAGCGGCCGCCGGTTGGCAACCCGGCGAGTCCAGCATTGACGATTTTAAAAACAGCTACGACTGGGCGTTCTACCGGAACGATGGAGGTGAAGGTCGCACATTCGTAGATGCAATCGAGAATCTAGATCGCTCTCACGCCCTGCTGGTCGCCACGAAACTCCACGGGACAACCGACGAACTCTTTTGGTCCGATCCTTTCAGCGAATCAGGTGCCAACATGTCAATGCAGGCGCTGCCGGCCATACATGATCTCCGCCTTGGCGCTGAGCGTGCCGCCGAATCGCTCCAGCACAATCGCACTCAGGCGCAACTCCACGCTGACACCCTTGACGACATGCTGCTAGCAGCCTGGCATCTCGACACCCTGGGCATGAAGATCCAGTTCACCTCGGAGATCAGCCACTATTATTGGGACGCGTATCAGAATCAGACTGACCCAGTACGCGTGCAAAACGATCTCGACGAAATCGCCGATATTAACGGACGCTTAGAAAGCTTGCGCGACGCAATCACCGAGATGCGGAAGGCGTACAAAGGAGGTTGGGGGCGCGAAAACAACCCTTACTGGCTGGATAATGTTTTGGTTCGCTACGATAACCTGGCGTCGGAGGTGCAAGCAAAAATCGTCGCTGTGCAAGCCGCCGAGCGCCAGTTTGAGAGCACAAAGACATTGCCCGCCCCCGAGCAGTTAGGGTTTTTCCTGAAGTAACGTTAGGCGGCAGGGAAACGAAGAGAGTGATCACGATCACGAAAAGAAGTTTATGAAAGCTAGCGGCAGATTCTTCCTAATGATAATTAGCGCCCTTAGCGTTTAAGCTTTTGCCGATCAATCTGCTCATTCCGCAATCGCCGAGACTATGTTCTCTAACCGCACAAACTGGCAGCTCACTCCGAATGCCCTAACTCGCGCAATCGAAGAAGCGCGCACTTCGGGACAGAACATTCTCGATCTCACGGTCTCGAATCCTACCGAGGCCGGCATCCGTCCCGACCCTGAAGCAGTGCTCGCCGCGCTGGCCAGCCCGAAAGCGATGCGCTATGACCCGCAGCCCCGCGGACTGCTTGAGGCGCGCCAAGCTGTGTGCAGCTACTATCGCGAGTCGCACCAGGTCCACATCGATCCCAAGCGCCTGCTTCTGACCACCAGCACCAGCGAAGCTTACTCCTATGTCTTCCGCCTGCTCTGCAACCCCGGCGACGAGATTCTTGTTCCTAAACCGAGCTACCCATTATTTGAATTTCTCGCCGATTTGGCCGACGTGAAACTCGTTCCGTATCCGCTTCTCTACGATCACGGCTGGCAGATTGACTTCGCTTCGCTTGAAAAAGCAGCGACCACGCAGAGCCGGGCAGTCACCCTAGTTCACCCCAACAATCCGACTGGCTCCTATGTCTCGCCTACTGAGATGGCGGCGCTCAACGTGTTCTCCCGCGAACACACTCTCGCACTCATCGCCGATGAAGTCTTTCTCGACTACGCTCACGATCGCGCGCCGCGCCGCAGTTTCATCACCAACCGAGACACGCTGACGTTTACGCTCAGCGGGATTTCGAAGATTTCCGCGCTCCCGCAAATGAAGCTGGCCTGGATCGCCATCAGTGGCCCTCCGGAAATAGTCGAGGACGCTGGCGCCCGTCTCGAAATCATTGCCGACACCTATCTCTCTGTGAATGCTCCCATCCAGCTAGCAGCGGCAGTTCTGCTCGATCAGCGCAAGAAAATTCAGCCCATCCTTCTCGATCGCCTGCGCAGAAATCTCGCCGAACTCGATACCCAACTCGCATCTCATCCGTCATGCACGCGTCTGCAAGTCGACGGCGGATGGTACGCGATCCTGCGCGTCCCCGTTCTCGAGGCTGACGAAGATCTCGCGATTCGTTTACTAAAGAAGGGAAGCGTCAGCATACACCCCGGCCACTTTTACGATTTTCCCAATGACGGCTATCTCGTTCTCAGCCTGATCACCGAGCCCGCCGATTTTAGGGAGGGTATTGCGCGTCTGCTGCAAATAGTGGAGTAAAGCCCCTGGTACCAGTTGTCGAACTGCTTTCCAACGACCATGCTCGAACGAACATCCCGAACGAACGACGACGAACGACCAGCGACCACTACACTCGTGCTATCCTTCTGCCCGTTCCTGATCATGGAGACTTCATGTCCATCAGTCGTCGTGGGTTCTTAAGTTCCGCAATTGCCGCATCCGTCGCCACAGGCCTCACTTCTCCCGATCTCACCGCGCAAGACAAAGCGAAAGAGAATCCCGCCAATCCGTTTGGCGCCGGCAAGCGCCCCATCATCATCAGCGCAAACAACGGTGTCAATTATCTCGACGACGCTTTCGCGTTCCTGAAAAACGGCGGCGACACGCTCGACGCGGCCCTGCGTGTTGTAAAGGGTCCTGAAGACGATCCCAACGATGATTCCGTTGGCCTCGGTGGCCTGCCCAACGAAGAGGGAGTGGTCGAACTCGACGCCTGCTGCATGCATGGCCCAACGCGACGCGCCGGCTCCGTCGGCGGCGTCCGCAACATCAAGAATGTTTCACTCGTCTCAAAAGCCGTCATGGAGCACACCGGCCACGTTATGCTGGTCGGCGAGGGCGCCGAACGCTTCGCCGTCGCCGTGGGTTTCCCGCGCGAAAATCTGCTCACCGAACGCTCCCGCAAAATCTGGCTGCTATGGAAAGAAAATAATTCCACCGACGACTGGTGGGGACCAGGCATCTCCGATCCGCGATGGAAACCGCCCGCACTGCCAGGGTCGCCGCAAGCCGAACTTTGGAACGAGCGCATCCAGAGTCTTGAAGCCCGCGCCGCCGATCTCGGCATCGAACCGGAATTCCGCGAGGCTGCCATCCGCCGCGTACTCTCGCCGCCCAGCGGCACCATCCACTGCTCCGCGCTCAACGACAAAGGAGAAATTTCCGGCTGCACTACCACCAGCGGACTCGCGTTCAAACTCCCCGGCCGTTGCGGAGACTCGCCGATCGTCGGCGCCGGATGCTACACCGATCAAGACGTGGGCTCGGCGGGCGCAACCGGCAGCGGAGAAGAAAACATTAAAGTCGCCGGTGCGCACACGATCATCGAAAATATGCGTCGCGGCATGTCTCCGCTCGAGGCTGGTATCGACGCTCTCCATCGCATCGTCCGCAACTACAACAATGACATGAGCAAGCTGCAATTTATCGACATGACCTACTACATCCTCCGCAAAGATGGCGCTTACGCCGGCGTTTCGCTATGGCAAGGCTATTCAGAAAAGCCGCACAAGATCGCCGTCCACGACGGCACACGGCGTTCCGAGGCCACTGTCTTTCTTTTCAAAGGCCCTTCACATGAATTTCCGCCCTTCCCGGTACCGGTTCCCGAGGAATTGAAAAAGGATTCCGTCTACGTGAAATAGTGTTCGAAATTAGGAAGGACAAACGGGCCTAATGGCTATTTCACCCCTTCTAACCGGGTGTACAATTGTTTTGTTAGGACCGCGTTTCACTCGGTTCTTTCCTACGTTCGAGGCTTTAAAATGAACGTTCACGTCAGCTACAAAGTCCACAAAACTCCCGACATCGAAAAAGAAGTCAACCACCAGATCGAAAAAATACAGAAGCGCCTGCAAGTCTTCCGCCCTGAGTTGCTCCATCTAAAAGCCGTCATCGACCAAAATTCAGCGCGCGAGGGGACCCTCGTCTCCTTGAATCTACGCCTACCCTCGGGTCAACTCGCCGCCCAGAAAAAAGCGACCAGTCCGACGGCCGCCATCAAGGCCGCATTTGACGAACTCATCCAACAGGTCGGCCGCCACAAGGAACTGCTCCGCTCCAGCCACAAATGGCGCCGCTGGCGCGGCGGTTCGCACGAATCTCCAGAGTCTGGCGTTCCTTTCGAACAAACGCTAGCCGCCGTCATGCCGCCTATGATCTCCGCCGACGACATCGGCTCTTATGTGAATGCCAATCTCGGCCGCCTCGAGCGCTTCGTCGACCGCGAACTCTATTTCCGCCGCACCGACGACGAGCTTCCAATTTCTGAGGACGGCCTTTCCACCTGCGAAGTCGTCGACGAAGTCATTGCTCGCGCTCTCAGCGATCACGATCGGCCAGAAAAGCTTTCGCTCGAGCCCTGGCTATACCGCCTCGCACTCGAAGCCATGTACGAGATGACTGTACGTCTGCATGAACTGGATTCTTCCGTTCATATCGAGGAAAGTAGCCGGCGACAGAATGTCGAGGCCTCCGACGAGGCCAGCCTGCAATTCCATCAGCCCGACGCAGGCTGGACTCGCGAAAGCGCCATCCCCGACCGCCGCGTCTCTACTCCCGAGCAGGCTGCGTATTCCGACGAAGTGATTGCCCTGGTGCAAGCCGCGCTCCGCGGCGCCGAACGCACCGACCGCGAAGCTTTTCTCCTCTACGGCATCGAAGGTTTTTCTCTGGGCGAAATTGCCGCCATCACCGGGCGGCATCTGGAGGCCGTGCGCGAGTCTGTACAACGCGCGCGCGACTGCGTGCGCAGCGCGCCTTCGATTGCCAGCGAGTTCCAGCACGAACTCCTGGTCAAACATCGAAGCTAAATATCGCAGCTAAAAGCAAAATCTAAACATCCTAGTCAGTTGCAGCATCTCAATATTTACCAAGGAGCGTCGAGATGATGACCCGGGACGAAATCCGTGAGTTAGCGGCTTTTAAGGTGGACGACAAAAAAGGCGCGTGCGCCCTCAGCTTTTATTTTCAGCCCGATCCTCCACAGGATCGCTCTCATCGCCGCGAGGCCATCGTCGCCAAAGATGTGATCAAACAAGCGCTGAAAAGTGCTGCCGCCCCGGGCAAGAACGGATCACTCCACGCCGACCTTGATCGCATTCTCGACGTTGCCACCAACCTTCGCGGCCATGTTCGCGGCAAGGCGGTCTTCGCCTGCTCCGCGCAAAATTTCTGGAAAGAATATGAACTGCCTCCGCATGTCGGCGCGACGCAGATTTATCTTCAGTCGCGCTTTCAGCTGAAACCGCTCGCCGCTTTGCTCGGAGCCCAGCCCGCGCTGTGCGTTGCTGTGGTCGATCGCCAACGCGCTCGCATCTTCGATCTTCGCCTCGACGACCTCCGCGAGCGCGGAGCTATCGTCCACATGCTGTCGCGCAGTGCCTCCAGCTACGGCTACAACGGCTACGAAGCCGGTCATGCCGAGCGCCGAGTCGCCGAGGAAGCGCTCCAACAGTTCAAGGCAGTTTCAGAACGACTGCGTACTGACCTCGAGAAAGGCATCTGGGAGCGGCTCATCATCGGTTGTCATGATTCCAACTGGCCGGAGTTCGAGCCCCACCTTCACCCTTATGTCAAACAGCGCCTTATCGGACGATTCTCAGCCGACGTGGCCAGTGTTACCGATGAAGAAATTCGCGACCACTCCGCGGATATCCTCAATCGATGGCGCATCGAACGCGCCGCAACCAAGGCCAGCGAAGCGGTGAGTTTCGCCAAGGCCCACGGCCGCGGAGTCACCGGCCTCCGCCGCGTGCTGCAGGCGCTCGAAGCCGGAGAAGTCCAAAGCCTTTTTCTGGGAGAAAATTATTCTGCGCGAGCCGTCGAGTGCTCGCACTGCGGCCATCTCGACGCCCACTTGATTTCGTCGTGCGTTGCCTGCGGACACCGCACCCACGAACTCGGCGACATCTGCGATGCCATCATCCCTATCGCCATCCGCCGCGACATCGAATTGGTTTATCTGAAAGACAACGACGATCTCGATCGCGCCGGCAACATCGCCGCTCTTTTGCGCTTCCGCTCCGACCAGAACCGTACGGGACAGGTCGCAGCTGCGTCTTGAGTAGAGCTTGCTTTTGGGCGGCGCAGCGGTTCTCCGCTCTTGCACATGCTTTGGGGTGGCGCAGCGGTTTACCGCTGCGATAAGAGACTCGCTTCCGCTACCGGCTTTAGCCGCTGGGGGAGACTGCCGAAGTGGTGAAATCACTCGCCCTGAGCGAAAATGATTCGATGATCCATAAGATCCTTCCCGTCGGCCCGCTGCATTGCAACTGCTCCATCATCGGCGATGAGACCACGCACGAAGCCATGGTCATCGACCCCGGCGATGACATCGAAGACATTCTCGCCATCATCCGCGATCAAAAGTTACAAGTAAAACAAATCGTCATCACTCACGCTCACATCGACCACGTTGGCGGAGCGATGAAACTGCGTGCGGCGACCGGCGCGCCCATCCTCCTCAATCAGAATGATTACATGCTGCTGAAGATGCTCGACGTGCAAGCCTCATGGCTGGGCATGGCTGCTCCCGGAGAAGTTGCGATCGAGGCGAGTATCACGGATGGTGACAAGTTACAGACCGGCAGTTTGACGGCGAACGTCCTGCATACTCCCGGCCACACAGAGGGCAGCGTCTGCCTCTATTTTCCCGCGGAGAAATTACTGATCGCCGGCGACACTCTATTCGCGCGCAGCATAGGTCGCACCGATCTTCCCGGCGGATCGTTCGAGAAAATTATGCGTTCCCTGCGCGACCGCGTCCTACCCCTCCCCGATGAGACGGTGGTAATCCCCGGCCACGGCCAGCGAACCACGATAGGAGAAGAAAGGGAAGAGAATCCCTTCCTGGTTGGATAAATTTTGCTTAAATAAAAGAGTTGTCATCCCGAGCGGAGCGAGGGATCTGCAGCTCCACTAAAAGCACGGGGATAACAGCGGCCAGCCTACTTCTGCGTGGGCGCCTGATTCTGCGGAACTGTCGGCGGAGCAACCGGAGCCGGCGTCGCTGGCTGCGACTTTGTCTGCGGAGGCTTCACGTCGGAAAAAACGGACTTAGGCCCAGCGTGCCGTGCCGCGGAAATCGAAAGCAGGATCGACGTGATCATGAACATAATCGCCGACCAGGTCGTCGCGCGAGAGAGAGCCGAAGCCGCGCCCCGCGGCCCGAACGCCGTCTGGCTGCCTTGGCCGCCAAAAGCCGCCGCCAGATCGCCGCTCTTGCCGCTCTGCAGCAACACGACCGCAATCAGAAAAAAGCAAACGATAACGTGGATAACGATGATCAGAATAGTCATTGCACAAAACTCCGTCCGGGCAGCGCCCGATTCAAAATTCCAACCTTCCTGAACGACGTACAAGTATTTCGCAGGAATCAAAACGATGGTGCGGAAGGGGGGATTTGAACCCCCACGCCTTTCGGCGCCACCCCCTCAAGATGGTGTGTCTGCCAGTTCCACCACTTCCGCTTAAAATCAATTAGTTGCAGACTGTTCGAGGGAACAGGAAAAGCCTGCCGGCTCCGGCGAGGTACACTTCACCCGCATGCGCCCTAAATCTTTATACACGGTCAAACGAGGCGGTTCAAGTTCGCCGGTGGCCCATTAACAGCCCTCTGGAAAGTCAGGTGCCGAACCGTACACAAAATGAGCCACCGATCCCGAACAGATTGCGAGAAGCTGCGCATCAAATAGCGCATTGAGTAATGCTATGACTGCCAATATTGTCGGCTTGGGTGAGGTGCTATGGGACTTGCTCCCGACCGGCCCGCAGTTGGGAGGAGCGCCGGCGAACTTTGCCTACCATGTCCACGCTCTCGGCGAGCTAGTCGGCGCCAAAGTCGACGTCATCACGCGCATAGGATCCGACGACTACGGCCGCGAAGTCCTTCGCCGGTTTCATGAAATGCGCCTCGGCACTGCAACCGTGCAAGTGGATAAAGTCGCTTCAACCGGCACCGCGAAAGTCAAACTCTCGAAAAATGGCGTCGCCGATTTCACCGTCGAGGAAAACGTCGCATGGGATTTCCTCGCTCCAACCAGCGAGGGGCTAGCGGCCGTCGGCCACGCCGACGCAATCTGCTTCGGCACGCTGGCGCAACGCTGTGCCACCTCGCGCACCACCATTCAACAACTAGTCGCAGCGGCGCCACCCAACACACTGCGCATCCTCGACATCAATCTCAGGCAGCCATTCTATTCGCGCCGCGTGATTGAAGAATCACTCCAACTGGCAAATGTGCTCAAGCTGAACATTGAAGAACTTCCGATCTTAGCCGAAATGTTCAGCTCGTGTGGCGCGGACACTCCTGTCCGCGTGCCCGGAGCGGAGCAATGCACCAAGCCGGCAATAAAATCCGAGCCGCATCAGATCAAAGACCAGGTCGAGAGCTTCGCCAAAACATTCGACCTTCAATTGGTAGCCTTGACTCGAGGAGCTAATGGCAGTCTGCTCTATCAGGCGGTCGGAGAGGAGCATCGCTGGTCCGATTCCCCATCTCGCTCCATGAAAGTCGTCGACACCGTGGGCGCCGGAGACTCGTTCACCGCCGCACTGGTTCTGGGGCTGCTTAGAAAAATGGACCTCGACGAAATCAATGAGATCGCGAATGAAGTTGCCGGATACGTATGCTCGCAATCTGGAGCCACGCCTCAATTGCCGCTAGAATTCTCAGAGAGGTTTTCCGGTTCGTAGTGACAACTGCCGATCACTTCCGCATCACCGCCTCCGCGCTCAAGCGCTGGGCCATTGGTCAGTTGCAGGACTCACTTGCTATCGGCCTGCTCTGGTTCGTCGGTCTTTGGATTATCGGCGTTCCCTGGGCACTGTTGTGGGCCGCGCTGGCCGCTGCGTTGCAGATCATTCCCCACTTCGGGCCCATCCTCAGTCTGCTTGGCCCAGTCCTCGCCGCTGCACTTCGTTGGCAGGACTGGCGGCATCCCCTCTATGTGCTCATTCTCTATGCGGTGATTGTGGTAGTGGATGGCCTCGTGCTTCAGCCGTACATCATGCGGCGCGTTGCTCGTGTGCCCATCTGGGCATCGATCCTAGTCCCGCTCGTCCTCGGATTTCTAATCCCGTTCTGGGGATTCCTGCTCGCGCCTCCGCTGTTAGCCGTCGTCTATGCATTCAAATCGCGCCGAACAGAACATCCGTGAACGGGGGTGACCTAACCTTCGCATTTTGTGAGAAGGGGGGCGTGATGATCGCACAACGAACACAAGAAAATTTACCTACGAACTATGATCCAAAGAACTACGGTCCTACAAACTGTGATCCTACAAACTTACGACCCAAGCCTCAGCAGCGCCTGTCGCAGGCGTCCATGCTGCTGCGTAAGATGCAGGTAGAGCATCTCGTCCGCTTTGGCTTTGGCGCGGATTATCTGAAGCAGAGTTTCTTTTTCTCGTTGTGTCCACGCACGCAATTCCGGCAAATCAGCCAGAACCAGCGCAAAATTATCGAAAGCAGCCTTCTCCAACAGCGTCCACGAAGAGACGCTGACGCCCAATATTTTCTCCAGCGCGCTCGCCGACTGCTCGCGCATCATGCTGGCGTCTCCGCCAAAATCGCGCGCCATCCTCTGGCTAACTCGCAATCCAATGTTGCGCGTTGAAAAGCTGTCCCACGCGCCCACTTCGCCTCCGGGCAACTCGTAGAAGAGATGCCCCGCCGCCAGCCGCTTAAGCGTGCGCGCTGACGTCCGGTACTTAGGATCAGCGGCAATTTTTTTCTCTTCGCTTTCCGCCAATTTTCGTAGTTCCGCGCGTCCCGGCCGAAAGCCCAGCTTCCGGTAGAACCAGAACGCTCCCGACTCAATCGCCTCCTCGTTCTCATGGCCAAGCTGATAAGGATAGACCGAGACGCATGTTGTCCCCATCAAATGACAGAGACATCGCAACACTTGAGCGTAGATCCATCCCGCCTCGCCGCCGCGGAAAGTATAAAAAGTATTGAAGCCGACCTCCATCCACTCGCACAAGCCGATCGCTTCGATGTAGTTGATCGGCACGCCGTTCTTCAGCGTCAATCCGGCGACATAGCCGCGCAGTGGCAGACGGCGCTCAGGCGGCAGGTTCCAGAGATAAATTTCAACGCCTCGTCCGAGATCCGATCTCACCACCGACCCCGCATCGCCCAGCGTAGTCCCGTAAAGTTCGCGGTATCGCACCAGCATCACCTCGCGGATCAAGTCCATGATCTCTTCACCGTGCTTGCGCGAAAGCCGGGTCAACTTCGGCGGACGCCTCGCCAACTCGTCCGCCAGCGACACCTGGCTGCGACTGATGAGCGGTTCACTGTGATAAAAAATGTCGCGCACACCCTTCCAGTTTCGTGTGCGCGTTATGCCGGAATTTTCGAGATGCCAGCGCAAAGGCACCCGCAGTGATTCGTAGAGTTCAGCTTTCTGTTGCGGCGACACGGGCAGATCAGAGAAGCGCTGAATCAGCCACGCCGGAATCAACCTGTTACGATCCGATCCCTTCCTGCCGGCAGCCGCCTCAAACCAGCGCCGCCATGGCGTATCAGCCTCGACAAATGCATCATCCTCGAGCAGCGGTATAAAGCGCGGGCCGGTATTCCCCAACTCGCGGCCGGATTCGTAGTTTTCCCAGGCAATTTCGACTTTGCCGGGCAGGCGATTGATAAGCCAATGGGCGACGTCAAAACTGAGTGTGTCTTCCATTCGGGTGCCGGCGATTCCGGAGTCTTCGAACGTGTCGAAGTCATCCATGTCGGGGCCCGCTCCGCGCAGACCTTCTACTTTCTTGTGGAAGTGGTTGAGTATGCGCTCGGTAGCGCGCACCACGGCTGGCCCTTGCGGAAAAGCGCGCAGAAAAAGCAGCGCTTCGTGAAATCGAATCACGGCAGCAGTATCGGTAAAGTGCACGCCGTCAAGCCGCTTCAGCAGCTTTACCACGCGCACCACTTCGCCGCGACCGAAATTGTAGCGGCAGGCTTCGAGTTGAGCGAGTTGACGATCAAGAATATTTGCAGGCATAGCCGAGTCCCGACAAGCGTACATCATGCCTTGCCTGCCGGCGTTGCCTTGACGATAACTGTCATGCCGCCTGCGACGTCTAGCCGGTAAGGTCGCCGACTCGATGAGATGGCGCGAGCGTCCCAAAGAAATCCGCGATCACCGGCTTCGCTTCCTGCGGCCCCGTAACTTCAAGGCAGATTTCTTGATTATCGGCGGCGACGATAATTTTGAAGGTTAAGAATGGGCAGCACTGCCGCTCCAGATCCACAAGGCTGACAATCTGCGCCGGCAGCGCCGAGCTCGGCGCAAAGTGATAGGCATAGCCGAGCGGCAGGGAGGTCACGTCGAGGGCAGCATTCCGAAAAGCGTCCAGCACAGTTTGCCGGCGCTCTTGCATTTCAGCATCATTGAGCGTGCAGGCGATCGGCAGCCCCATCCGCATAGCGTAGCCGGTTGGCGGAGCAACTTCAAACGGGACCATCAGTTGGCGGCAGCGGGCATGATCGGCGCGCCATTCTCCATGCTATAATCTTTATTCGCCTGAACGTTTGTACGTCGAGGCTGATCCTGTGATTTCCTCCGCGGGCGGATCCGTAATTCCGAGAAACAACGCAAATCACGATTTTTAGAGACGAGGTACAACTATGTCCGGCCATTCCAAATGGGCAACCATCAAGCATAAAAAGGGCGCGCTCGACGCCAAGCGCGGCAAGATTTTCACCCGTCTCATCAAAGAAATTGCCATGGCCGCCAAGTCGGGCGGAGACCCTGACATGAATCCGCGCCTGCGCACCGCCATCCTCGCGGCCAAGTCTGAGAACATGCCCGCCGATAACATCAAGCGCGCCATTCAGCGCGGCACCGGCGAATTGCCCGGCCTGACCTACGAAGAATTTATTCTCGAAGGCTACGGCCCCGGCGGCGTGGCACTGCTCGCCGAAATTTCCACCGACAATCGCAACCGCACCGTCAGCGAAATCCGCCACGTATTCGGCAAAAACAACGGCAACATGGCCGAAGCGGGTGCGGTCTCGTGGATGTTCAAGAAGAAGGGCGACATCGTGATTCCAAAGTCCGCCGCTAAAGAAGACGATCTGATGAACATCATCCTCGAATCTGGTGGCGAAGACTTGAAGGACGAAGGCGAGAACTGGGAAATCTTGACCGAGCCTTCCGCCTACGAAGCGGTTCTCGAAGCAGTGAAGAAAGCTGGCATCACTCCCGCTTCTTCGAGCGTGAGCATGGTGCCTGATAATTACATCAAACTGGAAGGGCAGCAGGCGATGCAAATGATTCGCCTCCTCGAAGCGCTGGAAGACAGCGACGACGTGCAGAACGTGCACGCCAACTTCGACATCGACCAGAAGCTGCTGGAAGAAGTTGCAGGCTGAAGGAATGAGGGATGCGCTTTACTGCCTGCGGGAATACTCAATTTTGCTTTTGGGTGGCGCAACGCTTCAGCGCTGCGATAACAGCTTTGTTTTGATCGCGGCTTTTTAGCCGCTGAGGGAATGCACCTTTCAAACTGAGCCGTTACCGATCTTCTTATTCGGAAAAGTTTTCAACACCATTGAGGAAAAGTTTGTGGAAAACTGGAAGCTTATTCCTGTAACCTCCGATTAACCAATCGCTTTAACATTCTGCACTGCCTAGGGTGCTTACTGTATTGATTCTCCCTTGACCAGATCGCACCCGTGAAAACGCGTCTCGACAAATTGCTCGTGGAGCGTGGCCTTACCCCTTCCCGCGGGCGCGCACAGGCTCTCATCCTCGCCGGAAAAGTTCTCGTCAACGAGCAGAAGATCGAAAAGGCTGGCGCGTCGATCGATGCGGACTCGGCTCTCCGCCTGCTAGGCGAAGATCTGCGCTACGTCAGCCGCGGCGGCCTCAAGCTAGAGAAGGCGATCGAGCACTGGCAAATCGATCTTCACGACAGAATTTGTCTCGATGTTGGCGCCTCCACCGGCGGTTTCAGCGATTGCATGCTGCAACACGGCGCGGCCCGCGTAATCGCCATCGATACCGGCTACGGTCAGATCGATTTCAATCTTCGCAACCATCCCCGACTGCGCCTCCTGGAAAAAACCAACGCCCGTTATATCGAGCCCTCCGCTATCGGCGAGGCCATCGACTTCATCGCCATGGACGTGTCTTTCATCTCGGCCACGCTGGTGCTGCCAGCCGTGATTCGCGCCTCTTCGCCTATCGATCGCGCGACCAGCGAAATAGCCCGTTCCACTAACCGCCAAATCGTCGTCCTCGTGAAACCGCAATTTGAAGCGGGCAGGGAACTGGTGGGCAAGGGCGGAATCGTGCGCGACGAAGCCGCCCAGCAAGCAGCCGTATCCAAAGTAGAGGCAGCGCTGATAGCCCTCGGATGCACCCATACCGAGTCGATCGACTCTCCCATCCTCGGCGGTGAAGGCAACCGCGAATTCCTGTTGCACGCTGAGCTTCCCGCGCTTGCCCGCCGCTGATTCTGTACAATCGACATTCCGATCTCCGAACGGAATGTCGGAATATGAAGACGCGCCGGAACGAACGCTAGAAAATAATCCGCGAACATGTCGACGTCCACTCCAATCTCAACCCGCCAGAAAACGGTGGCTATCATTTCCAAGCCTGATCGTCCCGAGCTTGGCGAGGCCCTCCCGGCCATCCAAAAATGGTTGCAACAACGCAACTATACAGTCGTAGTCGACGAAGAAAGCGCTGCCTATTTTTCCGCAAATGATGTGATGCCGCGCGCCGACCTCGCTCAACGTTCCCCATATCTGGCTCTGGTGCTCGGAGGCGACGGCACTCTGCTCTCCGCCGTGCGCGCGGTCGCCAAAGCCGGCACCCTGATCCTCGGCGTCAATCTCGGCACCCTCGGTTTCATGACCGAACTAACGCTGTCCGGCCTGTATCCGGCTCTCGAAGCAATCGAGGAAGAGCATTACGTCATCGACAGCCGTTCCATGCTGACTGGTTCGCTGCTCCGCGGCGGCGCAATCCTGGCCACGCACGCCGCCCTGAACGAAGTAGTAGTCAGCAAAAGCGCCATCGCCCGTCTGAATCACTTCGAAGTTTTCGTCGACGCGGAATTTGTTTCGAGCTACCGGGCCGATGCGCTGATTATCGCCACGCCCACTGGTTCTACCGCGTATTCTCTAGGAGCGGGCGGACCAATTCTCAACCCCGACGTGAATGCCTTCGTGATTACGCCCGTCTCGCCCCACGGATTGACGCATCGTCCCGTGGTAGTGCGCGATACAGTCGAAATTGAAATTCACGTCAATACTGGGAAGGAAGAGGCATATCTCAGTTTCGATGGCCAGGTCGGCATGCCGGCATGCGATGGCGACATCGTACGCTGCATAAAATCGGAGCATCAAGCTAGATTGTTGCGTTTCCAGAAAACATTTTTCGATGTGCTTGCCACCAAGCTCAATTGGGGAGAACGGTGACCGGCGCCGATCCAGGAAACAACGCTCGCGGAAATGTTGTGAGAGAAAACTTCGCGGACGAAATCCATCCTCGCCTTACCGAGCACACATTCGACGCCGGCCAGGTTCAATTAAATTATGCTGAAGGCCCGGCCAGTGGGCCGCCACTCGTACTGCTGCACGGACTCGGCCGCCGCTGGCAAGTATTTCTGCCTCTTATTCCAGCGCTCAGCCAGCGCTGGCACATTTTCGCGCCCAACCTTCGCGGTCACGGCAAATCCTCCCGCGTCGCTCGCGGATACCACGGTCCGCAATATTCTGAAGACATTGTCCACCTGCTGCGCGAGCGCGTTGGCGCTCCGGCTGTCATCTTCGGGCATTCTCTAGGCGGCATGCTGGCCATGTGGCTCGCCTCGCATCATCCGGAACTGGTGCGCGCCCTGATTCTTGGCGACAACCGCATCATCGTCGGAAACATGCATCACCCGATGTATAAGGCGCTGTTCTCAGGACTCCGCGATCTCGCGCGCAAAGGCGGCACGGTCGACGAGATCGCAGAGGGGATCGGCAAAATTGAACTGCCCCTTCCTGGCAGCGAGGGCGAAAACGCTGAGAACGTCACGATCAATCAACTTCCCGGCAACGACAAAGCCTACCTGACCCGCTGGGCGCGTTGCGTGCAACAGGCCGATCCCGACACCTATGACATGGTGCTCGATGGATCGTCGCTAGAAGGTTGGGATGGAGAGACCGTATTGCGAGGAATTGCTTGCCCCACGCTTCTTCTGCAAGCCACGAGGGAGTTAGGAGGCCTTATGTCCGACGCCGATGTCGCGCTGGCCAAGCGCCTCTTGCCGCATCACGCGCATGTGCAATTTGAGAACCTCGGCCACGCGCTCTTCATCCAGCAGCCGGAACCAGTATTGCAAGCAGTGACGAGCTTTCTGGAATCGCTATAAAGCAGAGAGCTATTGCCGAACGAAGGAGACTGTCAGCACTCCTTGGATCGTGTTCCAGTCGTCGCTTTCACTGTTGAACTCGACTTCCCGACGGTGATCGAAAAATCGTACGTCGAGCAGCAAGAGTTTGCGAATTACAAATTGCCAGCCGTCCGGGTCGTAGATGCGAGTTTCGTCGTAGACCGCTCCATACACAACATATACGCGCGATTTCCACTCTACGAGCATTGCTTTTTGATTCGTCAGCGTGCTCACCAGGGCGGGAGCACCCAAAGAACTCGGTGAGAGATATTCTGCTCGGACATTGATGGACAGGCCGTCACTCAAAACATGCCTGCCTTCTATTTTCGCGCTTAAATCCTTCAAGGACGAGGCAGAAAGCACGGCGTCTTCCAGGCCAGAATCCTTCCCACAGCACACATCCTTGTCGCGAATAACGGTCTCCAGCGCCGTTGCGAGCACCGCTGTCGACTTCCAGGAAGGTGCCGTCAGCGATGGAAGATTCGCAATGCGAACCACTTGATTAGGGAGAAATACGGCATTGGGGGATGGTGTGTTCTGAGCAGAGGCAGAAGCTGTGGTCAGCCAAGCCAGCGCCCAACCCACAAATATTAGTCTTCCGATGAATAGCAAGCGATTGATGATGGAGAAGCGCAATTCGGCCACGGCAGCCTCCAAGGATCCATACCTATCTTGAGCCGAAACACTAACGTTCAACAGGTTACGAAAGTCGAGACTCCATCCTCAGCTGATCCTCCACGCTTTCTCGCCGCCGAATCACCTTCGCCTTCGCGCCATCCACCAGCACCTCCGCCGCTCGGCCGCGCGTATTGTAGTTTGATCCCAGCACCGCTCCATACGCGCCCACATCGAGAATCGCCAGCAGATCGCCCTCTTTAGCCAGAGAAAGTTTTCGATCCCGGGCAAAAAAGTCGCCCGTCTCGCAGATCGGCCCGACCACATCCGTAATCTCAGTTTCCTTCGACGCGCGACTCACCGGAACAATCTCATGATAAGCACCATACAGCGACGGACGCATCAGATCGTTCATCGCCGCATCAACAATTAAGAACCGCTTGCGATGGTTCGTCTTCCGGTAAAGCACTCGCGTCAACAAAACGCCCGCCGCTCCTACGATCGACCGCCCCGGCTCGAGCAACAAATGCAGCTTCATTCCGCGCAACGGACCAAGCACCGCCCGGGCATAAGCCGCAATCTGCCTTTCAAAGTTCTGCTGCGTGCCTTCGTAAGAAATTCCTAACCCCCCGCCCGCGTCAATGTAGCGAATGTCATGACCCTGCACTCGCAGCACGCGCACCAACCCAACCATGCGCGCCAGCGCCTCGCGAAATGTGGCAACATCCGTAATCTGCGATCCGATATGGACGCTGACTCCAGCCACGTTCAGACACGGCTCCTTCGCAGCCTGCGCATAGAGCGCCTGCGCCTCCGGTATCGGCACGCCAAACTTATGCTGATGTAATCCGGTTGAAATATAAGGATGCGTTTTCGCTGAGACGTCGGGGTTGACCCTTACGGCGACGGCCGCACGTTTTTTCAACCTCGTCGCAGTCGCCGCAAGCAACTGCAACTCCGAAGAGCTTTCGATGTTAAACAACAATATCCCCGCGCGCAGCGCAAGCTCCATCTCTGCAGCAGTCTTGCCCACTCCGGAAAACACTACCTTGTTCGCGGACTTTCGGCGGACGCGCAGAACTCGTTGCAGTTCTCCGCCAGACACCACGTCAAAGCCCGCCCCTTCGCCAGCAACCAGGCGTAGAATGGCCAGCGTCGAATTGGCCTTGACGGAGTAGCAGAGGGTGTGGGGAATGGCTCGAAAAGCGCTGCCGAAGGCGCTAAGCCGCGCGCGAATCATCGCTGCCGAATAAACGTAAAGCGGTGTTCCGCGCTGTTCCGCTAATTGCTCCAGCGCGACGCGCTCGCAGTAAAGCTCTTCGATGGGGAGCTCAGGTGCTCGTCCGCGCACGCCCTTCCAGCGATAAGCAAAGGCAGGTGGCCGCAGCAACGACTCGCGCTCGCGTTTCACTTGCGTTTGCCGGAAGACTGGCCGTCTTTCACTTTAATTGCGACCACCGTCTGATCGTCGAATGTATCCACGCCCGCGGCGTGCTCGGTTACTGCCTTAAAGATTTCATTGACTACGCACTCCGCCGACTTCGCAGCGCAGCCCGCGACGATCGCCTCCACGCGCTCCTGGCCAAATGAGTGCCCATGGCGATTGCGCGCGTCGAGAATTCCGTCGCTATAGAACACGAAGAGATCGCCCGGTTTTGCCTTGAAACTCAGTTCGTCATACTCGGCTTCGTCGAAAAGCCCCAGTGGCAGCCCAGTCGCGTCGATCGATTCAATCTTGCCCTCATGCCAATAGATCGGCCGCGGCAAGCCGGAATTGGCCACCAGCAAAGATCGCCGCTCGTCATCCCACACCGCGTAAATAATGGAGACAAATTGCGCCGCAATCCGCCGCTCCGCCAGCGAAAGATTCACCGCCGAAAGCATCTCCGCCGGCCCCGGCTCAATCGGCGCGTGCGACCGCAGAATGCCGCTGACCAGCGCCGCATAAATCGCCGCCGGCGCTCCCTTGCCGCTAACATCTCCAATCGCAATTCCCAGCCGTGACAGCGAATATGGAACGAAATCATACAAATCTCCGCCAATGGCGCGCGCCGGAACAAACTTCGCCTCGACATCGAGGTGCTTCATCTTCGGACGCGAATGTGGCAGCAAACGAAATTGCAGTTCGCGCGCCAGCGCCAGATCCCGCTCCAGGCGCTGCTCCTGCCTCGCAATCTCCTCATACAGCCGCGCATTCTCAATGGCAATCGCAAGCTGCGCCGCCAGCGTAGTCAATGTTCGTTTGTGATCCTCCGTGAAATAGCCGCGCCGCGTGTGTTCCAGATCCAGCACACCGATCACCCGTTCCTGATAGATCAGCGGAACCGCCAGCTCCGACCGCGTCTCCGGATTGCCCACGATGTAAATCGGGCTCTTGGCCACGTCAGGCACAAGGACCGCTTCTTTAGCCTGCGCCGCGTGACCCACCACTCCCCGGCCAAGCGGGATGTCATGTTTCAGATGCAGCCTCTCTTCAAAGCGCTGTGCAAAGCGATGCTGCAGCTTTTCTCCCCGCTGATCGAGCAACAGAATGCTGAACATCTGATAATCGATCAGCCGATTGAGCAACTCGGCGACACGTTTGAGCAGTTCGTCGAGATTCAAAATCGACGTAAGTTCGCGCGCAATTTCATTAAGCAGCAGCAAAGTCCGCGCCTGGCGCGTGATCCGAGTGTGCAGCCGCGCGTTCTCGATCCCCACCGCCATGCGCGACGCAATCAGCGTCAGCAGGCGCTTGTGCTCTTCGGTGAAATAACCTTTCTCACGCGCCTCAATATCGATCACGCCAATCACGCGATTCTTAACAATCAGCGGAATCGCCAGCTCCGAGTGCACGTTCGGCATGGCCTCGATGTAGAAATCTTCCTGCGCCGCGTCCGCGACCAGCACCGCTTGCCGCGTCTCAGCGGCGCGTCCCGTAACGCCCTGGCCCACCTTTACGCGCAATCGATCGGCAACTTTCGGCGGATAGCCGACATGAAAGCGTACATACAACTCCTGCCGCGCCTCGTTGAGCAGCAGAATGGCAAAAATCTCATAATCGATAACTTTGCGGACGATTTCCGCCACTCGCTGCAGCGTGGTTTCCAGATCGAGCGTGGTGTTGACCACGTCGGCCACTTCCAGCAGCAGGGGCTCCACGCCGCCAGCAGGCTCAATTTGCGAAACCGCAGTGTTCACAGGCTTCATCATAACAGCCGGTTAGTTTGTGATTTGCGATTTGTAATAGGCAATTTAAAAAGCAGGCATGCGGGTTGCAATCGCAAATCACAAATCACCAATTACAAATGCTTCAAAGATTCTCCAACACGCAAACATCCGGCAAATTCCGATACCGCTCCGCATAATCCAACCCATACCCAACCACATAAGCATCCGGAATGGTGAAGCCGATATATTGCGCCTCGATCGGCTGCTTGCGCCGCGAAGGCTTATCCAGCAACGCCGCAATCCTCAGCGTCTTCGGCTGATGCGCCTGCACCAGCTTCGAAATATAGTTGAGCGTCAGCCCGGTATCGAGAATATCCTCCACCAGAATCACGTTGCGCCCCGTCATCGAGCTATCCATATCCTTCGTCAGGCGCACCTCACCTAGCGAATCCCAAGCCGCGTGCCCTGCCGGATCCTCTTTAACCGTCGGCCGGTTTCCGTAACTCGACACGCCGATAAAATCAAACGTCGCATCGAGCGGAATCTGCCTCGCCAGATCGCCCAGAAAAATCGCAGCGCCCTTCAGAACGCCGACGAGAATAATCGATTGGCCATCGAAATCGCGCGCAATTTCTTTGCCGAGTTCGGCAACCCGCTTGGCGATCGCTTCGCGTGAGATCAATACTTTAAGTTCAGGGGTATGTTCGGGCATAGTGCATCATCTTATACACGACTTTGCCCGCAACGCGAAAACGTTTTAAATCAACCTAATATTGTCAGGGCCGCGAGTCTCACGTAAGGGCAGAGCCTGCCCTGAGCTTGTCGAAGGGTGCCCCCACCTGCCCAGCCGAGCAAACGCTCGGCAGCGTCCGCGCCACGGCAATCTAAAATCCGCTATAAAATAAATTTGCTCGGAGGATTCAGTGAACATCAAAGGCATCCATCTAACCTGGCTAGGCCACGCCACCTTCCGCATCCAGACGCCCGAAGGCAAGACGCTCTACGTCGATCCCTGGATCGCCGGCAATCCCAAGTGCCCCGACGCCGATAAGAACGTCAAGCGCGCCGACGTCCTCATCTGCACTCACGGCCACGGCGACCACATCGGAGACGCCGTCGATGTAGGCAAAAAGCACAACTCCACCGCCGTCGGCATCTTCGAACTCTGCCTCTGGCTCCAGAAAAAAGGTGTCAAACAAATCGCGCCCATGAATAAGGGCGGCACGCAAACCGTCGCCGACGTGAAGATCACCATGGTCCACGCCGTCCACTCCTGCGGCATTCAGGATGGCGACGAGATCGTCTACGGCGGCGAAGCCTGCGGCTACGTGCTCGAGTTCTCCAACGGAGTCAAGCTCTACCACGCCGGCGACACCAACGTCTTCAGCGACATGGCTATCATCCGCGATCTCTACGCGCCCAAAATCGTCATGCTGCCCATCGGCGACCATTTCACCATGTCGCCGCGCGAGGCCGCCTATGCCTGCAAACTCCTCCAACCCGAAACCGTAATCCCCATGCACTTCGGCACCTTCCCGCAACTGACCGGCACTCCCAGCCAGCTGCAAAAGCTCGTGCCCGACGTAGAAGTGTTGGAAATGAAGCCAGGCCAAACAATTTCGTGAACAAACACAAGAATGTCATTGTTTAAGAATTGTCATCCTGAGCGAAGCGAAGGACCTGCTTTAGGATTTCGCTTCGCTGCACAAGGAGCACTATGACCAAACCCACCAAGCCCGAATGGCGCATGGGCGACATCACCGCCCCCGACGTCGACGACTACCTCTACGCCATGCTCCCGCCGCGCGACGCCGTCCTCACTGAAATGGAGAACGAGGCCGCCCAGCACGACATCCCCATAGTCGGCCCCGCCGTTGCTCGCATCTTTCATCAACTAGCGACCATCAGCGGCGCCAAGAAAATCTTCGAGATGGGCTCGGCCATCGGATACTCCACCATCTGGTGGGCGCGCGCCGTAGGCGACACCGGACGCGTCATCTACACCGACGGCGATCCCAAGAACGCCGAAAAAGCTCGCCACTATTTCGAGCGCGCCGGAGTCAGCAAGCGCATCACCGTCCGCGTAGGCGACGCCCTCGAATTTCTTTCGGAGGAGAAGCAGCCCTACGACATCATCTTCAACGACATCGACAAAACCGATTACCCGCGCGTAGTTCGCCTAGCCCTCCCGCGCCTGAAAAGCGGAGGCCTCTTCATCACCGACAACGTCCTCTGGAGCGGCAAGGTCGCGAAGCCCCCCGCCAATCCCGACGCCCAAACCAAAGCCATCCTCGAATTCAACAAACTGATCTACGAATCAAAAGACCTGTTCACCACCATCCTGCCCATTCGCGACGGCGTCGCGGTGTGCGTGAAGAAGTAGGGAAGGGAACAGTTTGAAATTGTTTTGATTTGAAATTGTTTTGAAAGGGCACGGCTTCAGCCGTGCCGTTCACGCCCGCAAAACTGCGGGCTTTAGCCCCTGGGGGAATGCGACAACCGTCCCAATAACTGGGGACCTACTTTAAAAAGTATCACTTAGCATTGTCATCCCGAGCGAAGCGAGGGATCTGCAGTTTTCCGGCGCGAACGACGTTGCCGTGTGCGCGAAGAAGCAGGGAAGCGAGGTACTATCATTTTGGCAATCAACAACGTGCCGGAGGTCAAGATTCCGTGAAAGCCTATACCTATTCCGAGGCGCGGCAAAAGTTTGCGACGGTGCTTGAGGAGGCCGAACGCGACGGGGCTGTTGAAATTCGCCGACGAGATGGCGCCGTTTTCAGAATCCAACCGGCGCGAAAATCCAATGCGTCGCCGCTCGATGTGAAGGGCGTCAAGCTGAAAATATCCACCTCGGATCTAGTTGCAATCGTTCGGAAGGGACGTGAGCGCGGATAGCGGATAGCGGATAGACGATGTGAAGCCCACATCTCGAAAACCGCGAAAAGTAGCGCATTCGGCATCCACTTAACGCTGATATCACTGAGGGTTGTCATCCTGAGCAAAGCGAAGGACCTGCTTTTTGCGGCGAATACCTAAGGTGGCACCGAATCTCGGCGAATCACCGCCTGCCTTTGGGCGAAATGACGTGGCGATTTAACAATCGCAAAACCCGTTTCTGTTTCGCGGCACGATGTTGAGGCTCATTCATCCCGAAGACCTCGAAAATAAGGAGTCGACCAAAACGGCTGCCTAGTTTTGAGTTAGCTTCGGCGCTGGCTGTGAAGATGTTGGCATTGGTATTTGCATCGGACTTCCATTTACACCCTCTGTAATTATGCGCCCTCCTAATTGCTTAACGTCGGAAGCTTTGTTTATGCTGCTGCTTTGAACATCATTAGGGATAATAGCGATGGCGTGCCACATCTGGAATGTAACCGAAAAAGATTGACCTGGAGGTGCTGTTAATCCGGGAGGAGGACTGCCAGCCGTCTTTGCTACCTCTGCGAGTTTGCCTAGAGGAGCAACGATGCCCATTATTCCCGGTCCATTGGAATTGGTACTGATATGGAATGGCGCGCTGACGGCAATTCGCGTATCGTCTAGATAATCAATGGATGCGTCCATAATTCCGCATAGCAACACCAACCTATAATCGTCTGCAAAACCTGTTAAGCGCGACGTGTCTATGTCCGCCGTGCAGGTTTGCGTTTGTTTCAATGGGTCACTTGTACCTCCATAAGTCATAATGATGTTAGGCAGTGATCCTGTTGCCCTTACGGTAATAACGCATCCCAAGAGAAGCGATACAAGCGCTACGCTGGCGACCAAACCACCTATAGAGCCGCGTGCGCTGGCGTCAGTCTTGCGTCGCCTAATCTCATAGAGCAGCCACACAATGGCTGCTAGGCCGATCACCCACCAGCCAAAATTGCGATATATCTGAAGCAGAGTTGCCACTTTTTCATCCCGAACCGACAGCAAAAAATCTAAGTGCTCCGCATACTCCAAAATCTTGATAAAAATATCTCCGACCAGCACTACGGTAGGAGCAATTTCTCCTCGTGGCGACGAAGTTGTTGGCGTTTCCATGCGATTGCCTCGACGTGCTCCTCGCCGAATTAATTCAACTGAGGATTCAACGTGCGAATGGTACGCTAATTGCCCTCGTGCGTCAAATGCACAATCCGTCAACTTTGCGCTTTAGTTTCTTACAGTTACATCTAATTTCTCAATATGATTGTGGGCGAACGGTGAGCGAATATTACCCGCCTATAAACATGCCATTTGGGTGAGTGGTAAAATCATCCCTTTCCCACGCCGATGAAAACCCCCACACTCCCGCAGGTTGAACAAATCCCGGAAACTCTACCCCGCACCCAGCTGCTAGCGGAGCCGGACTCGAACACTGACGTCCTCATCGTCGGAGCCGGCCCCACTGGCCTGGCCTGCGCTATCGAGATTCAGAAGGCTGGCTTCAAGGCGCTCATCATCGACAAGGGATGCCTCGTCAATTCCATCTATCGCTATCCCACTAACATGGTGTTTTTCACCACGCCTGAGCTGCTTGAGATTGGCGACATTCCTTTCACCACCTCAGCGGCGAAGCCTACGCGGCTCGACGCGCTCGAATATTACCGCCGCGTCGCCGAGCACTATCATGTCGATGCCCGCCTCTACGAGTGGGTAAAGACCATCACCGGCGAGGACAACGATTTTCGCGTTGCCACCAGCGATCGCCACGGAGCCATCCACGACTACCGCGCGCGCAAAATTATTCTCGCCACCGGCTATTACGATCTCGCCAACCAACTAGAAATTCCCGGAGAAGACCTCGAGAAAGTTTTTCACTATTATCGCGAGCCGCATCCCTACTTCGATACCGACGTGCTGGTCATCGGCGGCAAGAACTCGGCGGCCGAGGCGGCTCTCGATCTGTGGCGTCATGGATCGCGCGTCACCCTCGTCCATCGCGGAGCGCAGATCCATAACCACGTCAAATACTGGGTGCGCCCCGATATCGAGAACCGCATCAAAGCCGGCCAAATCACCGCGCACTTCAACAGCACGGTGCAGGAGATTCGCGAGGATTGCGTCGTCCTGCGCACTCCCTCGGGCCGCCTTCGCCTGAAAAATGATTTCGTCTTCGCCCTCACTGGCTACCATCCCGACTACGATTTCCTGCGCAGTGCAGGCGTTGAATTCGCCACGGAACAGATGCGTCCAGTCTGCGACCCTGAGACCCTGGAATCGAATGTTCTGGGAATGTACGTTGCGGGCGTGATCGTTGCCGGTTCGCGGACGAATGAAATCTTCATCGAGAATGGGCGCTTCCACGGCAAGCTGATCGCCCGTCACCTCGCCGAAAAGCTGGGCGGAAGCAACCCGAATTTTCCTCTTGACGCCACTTGAGGGCGGTCGGGAAAAGGAGAACACTTAGCAAAAATGTTCCACGTGGAACATTTGTAGTTGCAGTTATGTATTCATGATACTGTACGTATATAATTGCGTAGTCGAATGTGTCGTACGTCATTGATAATACTGATGAAGCTTACTATGCGCGGGCGGCGCGCCCATCGCGGGGGTAGTCGATTGTCCACTGTGGAATCCCACCCTAACGTCGAAGAGCACGTTAGGATGGTGCGCCCGGCCAACGAACCGCTTGCCTAGGCGGCTTTGC
This sequence comes from Acidobacteriaceae bacterium, assembly GCA_003132405.1. Classification (GTDB taxonomy): domain Bacteria; phylum Acidobacteriota; class Terriglobia; order Terriglobales; family Acidobacteriaceae; genus Acidiflorens. Next base: position 32,558 of record PKXQ01000107.1, read on the forward strand.
GCGGTTCCTCCGTGTCAGTCTTTTCCTGGTCGGAGCTTGCTTCACGAGTAAAAGAAAGATTTGGCGCGCCGGTTTTCTCCAGGCTTCTTCGCTTTCTCCACCGGCTGAGAGATGGCACCAGGACGCCGATGAGGATCACCAAAACGGCAAAGCCGATCAGGAGCACTAAGGTCGTCCCGTGCCTGGTGGGCGCAGCGGGAGTGGTGGCGGCCGCATCCGTGGTGCCAGCGGTCTCCGGCGATGGGGTGGCGGGCGCAGCGGGTGTAGCGGCGGCTGCGGCAGGCTGGCTGGCAGTCTCCGCTGACTCGCTGGCAGTGACATCCGGTGCAGTCGCGACTGCGGCGGTTGTTGCCGAACGTCTTCGCGAATGGACTGGAACCGTCTGGTCGGCGGCGTCCGCGGCAGATTTGTCCCAATCCGGAGTGCTGGCAGCCGCAGCCGGAGCAGCGGCAACGACGGTGGACGCCATGTCAGTTTCTGCTGCCGGAGTCGCGTCTACAGCGGGTGTGGCGGCAGTCTCCGCAGGTGTGTTGACAGTCGCAACGGGCGGGGCGGGCGCGGAGGCGTCCGCAGCGGGTGCGACCTCAGTCTCCGCAACCGTATTGCTGGTAGTGGCAGCGGCAGGCGGCGGGACGGCATTATCGGCGGGCGTGGTGACAGTCGCGGTCGGTACGGCGGCGGCCACAGCGCAGTGCTCGGAGATCATGTTGAGTTCGCTAACGGCAAAGGTGTTATCAGCAGCGTCGGGACTCGCCGCACTTGCACTTCCTCTATGCCCGATGAGGGTTACGTCATGTCCCACATGCTGATTGAGATCGACACCGCTGGCAGTGACCCTGAAAGTGTGTCCGGTGCCATCTTCCGCAACTGTGTAGTTGCCGTCCGAGCCCGCCAGGCAACCCTTAATAGTCTGGTCTGGATTGGTGCTCGCCGCGGGAGTCTGTGCAAACCCCAGCGCGACCAGCAGGGCCGGTAGAACGATCAACAGCAATGCTCTCTTCATGGAATCCTCCGAAGATTCTCGCCTCGCGGCGTTCTAGAATTTCGCTTGGGATTTGCTTCTGTTCCCGATTCTGATGTCGAACCCTCGAGGCTTTCGGATTCCGGCGTGAGAACTTAAAACATCCAGGTGAAACAGGACGATGGTATTCGGTGAGAACTTGGCTGTCTGTTCCAAACGGCTCACATTTTGAGTTTTAAGTGGAAGACTGCGAGTATCGCACGACGGACGGTGTAATTCAATTGAAGTACAATAAGGGGAGAAGGAGTTTTCTCATGCCGGCGAATGCGTTGGTGCAAACACGGATCGATCCTGCCGTGAAAGAGCGGGCGGCGGTGGTGCTGGGAAAAATGGGGATCACCATCTCGGACGCGGTGCGCATTCTGTTGACGCGGACCGCGAACGAAGGCGAACTCCCTTTCACGCTGACCAGTAATGCCGCCCATGATGCATGGTTCCGCGCCAAGGTGCAGGAAGCGCTGGATGATCCGCGTCCGGGTATTCCACATAAGAAGGTTGAGGCGCATTTCTCCAGGCGGCGCGCCGCCGCGCCGCGCAAGATGCGATAGTTAAGAAATGCGAACGTGTGGTGCACGCGAAAAACCCCAACCACCGTGCGGCAGTGGAATCCCACTATAACGTCGAAAAACGCGACAGTTAGGATGAGCGCCTGAGTCCGGAAGTTTACGATCTTCTCAAACGCGCGCTTGCTCTCCCGGTCGACGAGCGTGCGGCATTGGCTAACACGCTGCTGGATACGCTGGCTAGGACGGACAATTCTGTGCCAGAGGCTTGGGATGCGGAAGTGGCTCATCGCATTGAAGACCTCAAGGCGGGCAAGGCAGTTACCGTTCCCTGAGAAGAACTGCATCGTGAGCTGTTGGCCATGGTGAATGAGCGGTAAGTGGTTTAACCCCGGCGGCTAAAGCCTGTCTCCAAGCAATGCAGATACCGCAGCGCTGAAGCGCTGCGCCACCCAAAGTCTCCCCGTTGGATGGTGGTTTATACTGGCTCCATGTCGGACGCTGCCTCCAAGACGTTTTACCTTGAAACTTTTGGCTGCCAGATGAATGCTCACGACTCGGAGAAAGTTGTGGGGACGCTTTTGGCGCAGGGGTATCGGCAGGTTCCTACGGTGGAGGAGGCGGGGCTGGTGCTTTATAACACTTGCTCGATCCGCGATAAGGCGGAGCAGAAGGTGTTTAACCGGCTGGCCGATTATAAGAAGTACCGGGCGCAGGGGAAGAAGTTTGGCGTCCTGGGGTGCGTGGCGCAGCAGGAGGGGGAGAGGATTTTTGAGCGCGCTCCGTATGTGTCGCTGGTGTGCGGGTCGGCTTCTTATCGGAATCTGCCGCAGATGCTGGTGCAGTTGGAGACGGGTTCGTCGCGCGTGACTGGGCTCGACGATCGCATGACGGACGAGTGCTTTGAGACGGAGTTTGCGGCGCGCACGAATCCGCATCGCGGGTATATCACGATTATTGAAGGATGCGATAAGTTTTGCGCTTATTGCGTGGTGCCGTTTACGCGCGGGAAGGAGCGGTCGCGGACTTCGGCGTCGGTGTTGGAAGAAGCGCGGCAGCTGGCGGATCTGGGGTATACGGAGATTCAACTGCTCGGGCAAAACGTTAACTCTTATCGCGATCCTTCTGGATTAAAAAGCTTTGCGGAGTTGCTGGTGGCGGTGGCTTCGGTTGTTGGAATTCGGCGGGTGCGGTTTACTACTTCGCATCCTCGAGACTTTGGGCGGGATATTGTGGAGGCGATCGATGCAGTGCCGGCGCTTTGCAATCACGTGCATCTGCCGGTGCAGAGCGGGTCGACGCGGGTGCTGGACGCGATGTCGCGGCTCTATACGCGGGATGAATATCTGGAGCGGATTTCGTGGATTCAAGCGGCGCGGCGGGATATTTCGCTGACTTCGGATTTGATTGTGGGGTTTCCGGGGGAGACGGAGCGGGAGTTTGAAGAGACTTTGTCGCTGATGGATTTAGTGGGATACGATTCAGTTTTTACTTTCAAGTATTCGCCGCGGCCGAATACTCCGGCGCTGCGGTTGGAGGATGCGATTCCGGAGGCGGAGAAGGCGCGGCGGCTGGCAGTTTTGAACGATCGGCAGAAGCAGATTGGGACGCGGCGCAATCAGCGGCATGTGGGGCAGATCGTTGAAGCGATGGTAGAAGGGAAGAACGCGGCGCGCGGGCAGTGGGTGGGGCGGACTTCGCAGATTAAGGTGCTGAATTTTACGGTACCGGCGGGCGTGGAGTTGGCAGCGGGGAGCTATGTTGATGTGCGCGTGACGGGATGTTTTCCGAATAGTTTGGTGGGGGAGTTGGCGGTCTAGAGTTTGAGGTCATTATGGAAGTGGAAATGAAAATTCGCGGACTCATGATGGATCCGGTGTCGAACATGCCAATCGTGCTGCTCAAGGATGTCGGCAGCGATACGGTGCTGCCGATCTGGGTCGGTATTTACGAGGCGAATGCAATTGCGCTGGAGATTGAGAAGGTGAATACTCCGCGGCCGATGACACATGATTTGATCAAGAACGTGCTCACTGGGCTCGATGCGTTGGTTCATAAGGTGGTGGTGACAGAATTAAAGGATGACACTTTTTACGCAGTCATCTGGCTGGAGCGGGAAGGGCACGTGATCAGCATCGACTCGCGTCCGTCGGATGCGCTGGCGCTGGCGTTGCGGGTGGATTGCCCGATTTTTGTCGAGGACGAGGTGCTGAAAAACTCCAAACAGGCCGCCAATCCTGTGCCCGCGGTGAACAGCGAGGAGCTGCGGAAATGGCTGGAAGACCTGGGCGATGACGACCTGGGGAAGTACAAGATGTAGGGCAGCTGTCAGCTCTCAGCTGTCAGCTCTCAGTTAATTCGGCGGGGTCGGACTTGCTCGTGATCACCTTATCCCTCTACGCAGAAATTTCAACTTATGGCTGATTCGGCGGAACAGCTCCAGCGCATTTACCTGGCGGGATTTGAATTGCAGACATTTGAGCGCTATCCGAAGTGCGTGGGCGTCGTGCGCGACGGTTGCGTCGCATTGCTGGTGCCGGGGATGGATGGGTTGCAGATTCTTGGAACGCCGGGGTGGCGCATGGGCGAAGTGATGGGCGTGCTCACCGAGCGCGGCGGGCGGAAGGTATTTCAGGCTAAGAGCGAAGAGGTACAGGCTACGCCTGAGCGGCTTACGGCGCTGGAGAAATTCCGGGACGATTTGCGGGAACTGCTGCGGGGGCCGAGCCAGAGCATTCAGTAGACGCGGTTGCGCCACGGGATCAGTGAAATCGAACTGGCCAGATCTGAGATGTCATTCGCCCCCCCCTATGGTCGACTTTACATAATACCTGTTATCGGACATTACTACTCATTCGCAATCTCGACCGTCTTGGACCTCGTAACCGGCCCGAGCTGCGATCTGTGCCGACGCGTCCATGGTAGCGGTCTCCCCACGACGGCGGACCGTATTTCCCTGCAGCTAGCGCCTCCCTGCGCGTGAGATTCAAAGTGATTCGTTATTTTGTTGCGTTCGACTTGTAAGGCGATGGGCGCAGCGAATGATGTTTCCCAGCGACCTGTGCGAGCGGACTGCAGCTATCGCTGCCCGTCAGCGTCGTATTGGTAACGTTCATGAAGGTATTCGTACCAATTGAGTTGCCCGAGCTGCTTGGACCGACCAAAATCCCGGCGCAGGCTTCGTTAATCGTATAGTGTTTACGGTGTTGCTGCTTCCGGTAGAGGGCGAGCACGAATCGTCCAAGTGGATGCCGGACTGAGCGCTGCCGTAGATCGTATTCGATTCCGCCGTATTCCCATCGCTGCAAAGATCGAGGGCATCGAAATTCTGCGTTCCGCCCACGTGGTTCGACTTAATGATCGTGCCGTCTGCAGTTAGAGACGCCGATGCCGTCGCGGGGACAATGGCAAGCTGCGTGCTCTCCACCGTATTGCTGGTGACGGTGATGCCGGCCGAGCCATAGATCAAGATCCCAGACGACCCGGTGCAGTTCGGCGCACAGCCCGGGGGGTTTATGTAGATGTCGTCAGCCACCTCGTTGCTCGTGACTGATCCCGTCGCGCCAAAGCCTATCTGGATACCGTTCTGGGCGATGACCGTGGTAGCGCCTAGACCGATCACGGTGTTCGCGGTGACTGCGGCGACTGGTCCCGCCGCGCCGGTGCCCGGGCCGCTCACAGTAATTCCATTCTTGTCGTAGTTGCGCACGGAATTATCGGAAATGGTGATTGGCAAAGCGCCGTTGTCGCTTTCCACGTTGATCGCCAAGCCGAGTTGGCAGCCTTGGTCCGCCGGGTCCATGAGCACATCTCGGACGGCGTTGTCGGTTATCTTGCCGGAGGAATTCTGGTAGTAGATTCCTATCGGGTTAGGTGCACCGCAACCTGACAGCTGGTTGTTATTGCCATCTATGGTGAGATGGGAAACCGTGACGTCCGCGCCACCTTGAACAAAGATCTGCGCGGCTACGGGATTGCCACCGATGTCCGAACCATTCTGAACCAGGCCGGTGGCTGGCGTTACCACCACCGCGGCGTCGCTGGTACCACTTGCAATTCCAATCAACGTCAGGTTCTTAGCGATCGTAACTTGCTCGGGGTAACTATTAGGGCAGACGTCAACCGTACCTCCAGCTGGAACAGCGTTGACAGCAGCCTGGATGGTGGCAAACTGTACCCCAGTCTTACAGGTACCGACTACTACGGTGGACGCTTGGGCAATTGGTTGGGCAAAACAAGCTGCAAGGACTACCATTGTGAACGCACTTAGGCGTAAGAAACTACTCTTGAACATACTCCTCCATACTTTCTTCCTTCAGTTTTTTTATATTGAGAGTTACCTGGCACTAATAGAGAGTTACCAGACACTAATAGGACGAAGAGGAGCGTGGGCGTAGCGTGCTTTTATTATAGCCCAGATTGCGAGCGAAATGCCGCGCCAGAAAACTATTTTCGGCGTCAGCCGGTAGATCCGCTGAAGACGATTCCCGGATGGAAGAGCGTGCCTGCGATTCTTGTGGCTATGGCGATCAGGTCGCGCTGGCCGTAGAAGACTTTGACCTGCGGGGCGCGGGACATTTCCGGCAAATTTACCGAGCGTCCGCTGCGGATCAGAGCGGCGGTTTCTTGGGTCGCGCTCACGCTCGGCAATTGCGGCACCAGGTTTCTGGGATGGACAAATAATGACTCGGCAGTTCCCTGCTGGCGCGCGGCCTCTAGCGCTTCGAGCGTGTGGGCGTCTTCGGTGGCGAACTCGGCGACCGCGGTACGACGGAGGCTGGCGAGATGAGCGCCGCATCCCAGTTTCTGACCCATTTCGTGAGCAACCGACCGGATATAGGTGCCGGAGGCTACGCGGGCTCGGAAGGTGGCTTTATTGGCGGTCGTGTCCAGAATCTCGAATTCTTTGATTTCTACTTGAACTGGCTTGAGGGTGACTTCTTTATTCTTGCGGGCGAGTTTGTAGGCGGGGACACCGGCAATTTTCTTGGCGGAAAAAGGCGGCGGCATCTGCTCGATGACGCCTTGAAACTGCGCGGCGAGAGCGCGCACATCGTCACAATTGAGTTGGACGTCTTGCTGCGGTGTGGTTGGCGCGCCCTCAGCATCGTAAGTTTCAGTGGCAAAGCCGAAGCGGATCACCCCTTCATAGGTCTTTTCGGAGTGGGCGTAGAACTGCGCCAAACGGGTGAGATTGCCGAGGACGATGGGGAGAACACCGGTGGCGGAGGGGTCAAGGGTTCCGAGATGACCGACTGCACGCTGGCCTAGAATCCGGCGCACGCGATTGACCACGTCGTGCGAGGTGAGGCCGGCGGGCTTATCGATGATGACGACACCGTTCATGGGGATTTGTAATCTGATAATTTGTAATTGGTAATTTAAAGGCAAGCCGCGTCTGATCGAATTGATCGTGATTTGAAACTACCAATTACAAATTACACATTGCCAATTAAATGATTCCTCTTCGTGACGACCAGCCGACCTTCTCGACGCCGTTCGTCAATTATTTTCTGATCGTGCTCAATGTGCTGGTTTTTATGTGGGAGCTTTCGGTCAGCCATAGGGCTCTGGCCGGGTTCATGTTTGAGTTCGGAGTGGTGCCTCACCACGTTCTGGCCGTGCTAAGCGGCCATTCGCCCGATCCGGCGGCAACGGCGATCGTGCCCTTGTTTGCCTCGATGTTTCTGCACGCTTCATTCTTACACGTCGCGGGCAATATGTTGTTTCTGTGGATCTTCGGCGACAACGTCGAAGATCACCTGGGCCATTTCACCTATCTGGTGTTTTATTTGCTCAGCGGAGTTGCGGCGGGCGTTACGCATATTCTATTGAACCAGGCATCGCGCGTGCCGAGCGTGGGCGCGAGCGGCGCGATTGCCGGGGTGATGGGAGCGTACTTCATTCTTTATCCCCGGGCGCGGGTGCTCGTGTGGTTTCCACCGATATTCTTTTTTCACGTTCCGGCGTGGCTAATGCTCGGCTACTGGTTCGTGATAAATTTCCTGAGCGGAACTGCGACCGCAGTCGCCGAAACCAGCCAGACCTCGGGCGGAGTTGCATTCTGGGCGCACGTGGGAGGATTTGTCGCGGGCGTGATCATGGTTAACGTGTTTCCTGAGCGGCGGCATCGGTATCGGTATGGGACGTGGTAGGGCTGGAGGCGGGTGACAGGTCGCAGGTGACAGGAAAAGCCGCGGTTTAGCCTAGCGTCGCGGTTCTGGCGCGGGGCCCGGAGGCAGAATCTCCACTTCTCCAGGAGACCTGGGATTGGGTTCGTAATCGGGCGTGAGGTTGTCATTCGAACCGTCGCTTACTTGCTGGCGAGTGACGAACCAGACGGCCGTCGTCCAGGTGGGGAAAAGATCGGCGCCGGGAATCAGTTTGGCGGCGGCGGTGGGCAGGAAAGCCCAGTGCCATCCGAGCAGGCGAATCATGACGTAGGCGACGGCCAAGTCTAGGATGGAGTCGGCGGGCGATAGAGCTCCCTCGACGAAGAGAGGGAAGGCAGCGATCTGCAGAGCGTCGGCGGCGATGGCTACGGCCCAGGCGATGCGCTGCTCGGGGTCTTTGAAGTGTTCGAGGAATGACATGGCTTCGGATGACGGTCGTTCGTCATTGGCTGACTCCAGTGTGTTTAGATGCCTGGCGGGGCTTCGGAGTCGCCGTTAGTTCTCAAGCGTGCCGAGCGATGGCCTGATTATTATCTTCTCTACGGTGGTATTTGCCGGCAGCCGTAACGCGTCGATTACGATTTGAGCAACGGATTCAGCGGTCATCATCTTTCGCCGGGGGGCTTTCGGCCATAACGTTTGCCAGATCTCGGTATCGGTCGCGCCGGGCAGCAGGGCGATCACGCGAATGCCCTTTGGCCGCAACTCCTCGCGCAGCGTGTCGGTGAAGCCGAGGGCTCCGTGCTTGGATGCGTTGTAGGCGGATGAGCCGACGAAGATGCGCTCCGCGGCGACGGAGAGATTGTTGACGATGGTGCCTCCGCGTTTCATCGCGGCCAGGGCCGCTTGCGTCATCAGAAATAAACCATTGAGGTTGGTGTCGATTACTTCCATCCAGGTTGGGTAAGGTAAGTCTGCGACGGTGCGATTGGGATGCGCAATGCCGGCATTGTTGATGAGGATGTCGAGGGGCTGATGCAAGGCGCGGACTCGCTCGAAAAGATCACCGACTGATTCGGGGCTGCGCACATCGCAGGGTTGGGCGAGCACATCTACGCGAAGCTTTTCTAGTTCAGCGCGCGTTCTTGCCAGGGCACGCTCGTCGCGGCCAGTGATGATGAGATTGCATCCTTCACGGGCCAACGCGCGGGCGATGGCTAGGCCGATGCCGCGGTTAGCACCGGTGACGAGGGCGAGTCGACCGGATAGAGGGGACTGGAGCCTACTGGCACTGCGTTTTGGCATTACGTTGGGCTCGTGTGGAGCGGACACTCTTGTCCGCTGTTCTTGAACTTGGTCTTGATTTTATTTCCTTAAGTCCGGCAAAAACCAACTGCAAAGGCAGCGGACAAGAGTGTCCGCTCCACACACAACACTCTAACAAATTCATACGCCATTGGTGCGCTGACGGATTAGCGACAGGAACTCGGTTCTAGTTTCCTCTTCGCTGCGGAAGCAGCCTAGCATTGACGATGTGACGGCTGACGAATGCTGTTTTTCTACGCCGCGCATCATCATGCAGAGATGGCGGGCCTCGATGACTACGCCCACGCCCTGCGGTTCGATTGCGTTTTGGATGGCCTCCGCAATTTGGGTGGTCAGGCGTTCTTGTATCTGCAAGCGGCGCGAGAAGGCTTCGATGAGCCGCGGAATTTTGCTCAGGCCGATTACTTTTCCGTTGGGAATGTAGGCTACGTGCACTTTGCCGAAAAAGGGCAGCAGATGATGCTCGCACAGGCTGAACATTTCTACATCTTTCACGATCACCATTTCGTCGTAACTGACAGTAAAGAGCGCCTTGCGCAGCAGGGCTTCGGGATCGTCTTTGTAGCCCTTGACGAGGAACTGCATGGCCTTGGCTACGCGTTCGGGAGTGCGCGCAAGGCCCTCGCGGTCGGGATCTTCGTCGAGGCGGACGATCATTTCGCGGACGAGCTCTTCGTAGGTGGCGCTGGTGAGCGTGGCGGCTAGGTCGGCTGGAGTTTTCATAGTGTCTGGTCGTTAGTCTATGGTCGTTGGGAAAAGCATTGCGGCATTCCGAACGACTAACGACTAACGACCATCTTCTCCCAAATATTCAAACGAATTCATCATCGTTTCTTCAATCCGTATCTTGTCTAGATGAGCTTTGTTGAAGCCACGCTTCACAATTTCATAGATCGCAATGCATAGATTTTCCGTGGTCGGAACTTCGCTTGCGAATTCTGGCAGCAAGTTCAGATTCTGGTGATCGTAGCGCTCGACAACATGGAGATGCACGAATCCATCCAGATCAACCAGGTTACAGACCATTCCAGTGTGGTCGTCCACCGGCCCGCTGACCGTGACTTCGATTATGTAGTTGTGGCCGTGGCCGTAAGGATTATTGCACTTGCCGTAGGTGGCGCGGTTCTCCTCTTCCGACATTTCGTCGCTGTGGAGACGATGGGACGCGGAGAACAGGTAGCGACGAGTAAGGTGCGCCTTAATACTTTTCGTCTTCATGCTGCTCCGCGGTCGCAAGCCTCACCATAAAAATCGACAAACAGATCAGGAGTCTCGTAGACGCGGACACGATGCAACTGTGCGGCGTTGAGTTTCGGAGCGAGGCGTTGCCAAATGACGATGGCGAGATTTTCGGTAGTTGGAATTTTAGTGAAAAACTCAGGGACTTCCTTGTTGAGAAAGCGATGATCGAGCGCGTCGAGCACTTCCCTGCTCATGACGTCTTTTAGTTGCTTGAGGTCGACGACGAATCCGGACTTGGGATCGACCGCGCCTTTCACCGTCACTTCGAGCGTGTAATTGTGACCGTGGCCATTCGGATTATTGCACTTGCCGAAGACGCGCTGGTTTTCGTCGGCAGTAAATTGCGGGTTGTGGTAATAATGCGCGGCCGAAAATTCCGCTTTGCGTGTCAGGTAAACCATGGAGATGAGCCTTCAGCTTTCAGTTGTCAGCTTTCAGTTCTTAAATCTTGCTTCTCGATTCGCGAAATGGATTTTGCCGGCTGCTTTCCGTCGCGGTCGCTATCATCGCGCGCAGCTGTGTCATACACGCGGCCCTTCCATGATACTTGGCCACGGGCGTGGGCTTGCTTGGAGCGTAGCAGCAGATAGGCAAAGATCGGGGGCCCCAGCGCAATGGCTAGCAGGTTGTTCTGGGGCGAGAATTGGGCTGTGCTAATTCTCAAGAAAGCCAGCAACCAAACGACGGCGAAGATAAGGCTCCAACGTCGATGGCCAATTAAGGCGGTCACAGCGAAAGCTAACGAACACCATGCCGCGAACCACCAGAGCACGGTCTTGAACGCCAGGAACTCTGGCTGCGGGAATAAGAGCGCCAGATTTTTTGTCCAGCCTTCGCGAAGCTGCATCCAGTTGCGATACATACGGGTGCGGACGGCGTCCGCGGCGTAGCGGAAGTAGACACGATGGCCGGCATGGCGAAAGAGGCGTGCCAGCGCGACGTCCTCTAGTATTTCGGTAGCTACAGCCGCGTGGCCGCCGACCGCGTCATAGGCGGCGCGACGCACGAGGATGTATTGGCCGTTGGCCGCTATGACTTTTGAATTCTGATCGCGAACTTTGTGCGGCGGATACTGTGCTGCCAAATCTGCGAAGGTTACGGGCATCACGGCGCGCTCGGTGAAAGTTACAACGACCTGCTGAGGCGAATAGGAGAGCAGATCGGCTTGCTCTTTCTTGGCTTCTGCCAGCGCTCGTGCGAGCGAGCCGGGTTGGTGCACGGTGTCGGCGTCGGTGAAGAGCAACCAGGGGGCGCGTGCTTGTTTTGCTCCGGCAATCAGCGCGTTGTTCTTTCCTGTGCAACTCTCAGGCAGCGGACCCGGCGAAATCACTTGCACTTCGGCAAAGCTTTGCGCGATTTCGCGGGTGCGATCGGTGGAAGCGTCGTCGACTACGATGATCCCGTAAGGGACGCCGCTTTGAGCGGTCAGCGATTCGAGACACGCGGCCAGATTGGCCTCTTCATTGCGCGCAGGAATGATGATCGAAACTTCGGGCATCGCCGCGTCCGAGGTTGCACGGCTCGGAGCGGGCAAGGGCGCGGCTGGATGTGAACTGTCCATCGGTTATTGGTTATTATAAGGGTGTGAGACGAACGCTTGCTGCCACACTATTTTTCACGCTACTCGTTGTTGTATTGCTCGCCGGCCTGATGGGATGCTATAGCGGGAATCATCCGGCGCGCATCGGATCAAATGCCCCGGATTTTACGCTACAGGATGCCGACCACAAGGTCACGCTCAGCCAGTATCGCGGCCAGGTGGTGCTGCTGAATTTCTGGGCGACCTGGTGTCCGCCATGCATTGAAGAGACGCCGTCGATGGTGCAAATGCAGACGCGTTTCAAAGACAAGGGCGTGGTCGTGCTCGCCGTGAGCATCGACGCGGATGACGACGCGTATCACAAGTTTCTCAAGGAATACAAAGTGAATATGGTCACGGTGCGGGACGAGGCGAAGAAGGCGTCTACGCTTTACGGCACGTTTGGCTGGCCGGAAACCTATGTTATCGATCGTAACGGAGTGATCCGCCGCAAATTTATCGGCCCGGTGGATTGGACGAGTCCGGAGATTACGGATTATCTCAGCAAGCTCTAGGGCAGCTGACAGGGGGCAGGTGACGGGAAAAGCCCGCCCGCGGAAAATCGCGGGGGTTTTGCCTTTTCCTGTCACCTGCGACCTGTCACCTACTCCTCAGAGCTTCACATTCCGCAATCGTAGTGAATTTGTGATTACCGACACTGAACTGAAGCTCATGGCGGCTGCGGCGAGGATGGGGCTGAGTAGTAGTCCGAAGAATGGGTAGAGCACGCCGGCGGCGATCGGCACCCCGATTGAGTTGTAGAGAAACGCGAAGAAAAGATTCTGGCGGATGTTGCGCATGGTGGCCCGGCTCAGCTTGCGGGCGCGCAGAATTCCTTCAAGGTCTCCTTTAAGTAAAGTGATGCCGCCGCTTTCGATGGCGATATCGGCTCCCGTTCCCATGGCGATTCCGACTTGGGCTTGGGCCAGCGCTGGAGCGTCGTTGATGCCGTCGCCGGCCATGGCCACGATGCGGCCTTCCTTTTGCAAATTCTTTACGATCTCGGCTTTTTGCGCCGGCAAAACCTCGGCTTGAAATTCATCGATGCCGAGCAGCTTAGCGATCTCAGCCGCGGTGCCCTGGTTGTCGCCGGTAAGCATCACAATGCGGATGCCCTGTTTCTTCAATTCGCGAATTGCGGACGGCGTCGTATCTTTAACGGGATCGGCCACGCTTAGGACTCCGGAGTATTTCCCGTCAATCGCCACCAGGAGGGACGTCATGTCATCTCTCTTGGCATGCAGCACTGGAGTATCCGGCCTATCGAACGCTCCTACTTGCACCATGAGGGCGCCGTTGCCCACTGCGATTTTTCTGCCGTCCACGGTGCCGTGAACACCTTTGCCTACTTCGTTGACGAACTCCGACGGCTCGGACAGCTTTAGATCGCGCTCCCTTGCGGCGGTAACGATCGCGGCGGCCAGCGGATGCTCGCTTACGCGCTCCAGGCTGGCACTCAGGCGCAGCATTTCATTCGCTGCTCTTCGTTCGGATTCAGAAGCGGGGTCTTCAGTCTGGGGTAGAGAAGTTCCGGACAACGACATAGCAACCACGCTCGGCAAGCCTGCCGTAAGGGTTCCCGTCTTGTCCACGACGATGGTGTCGACTTTTTCCATCGTTTCGAGAGCTTCGGCATTCTTGATAAGCACACCTGCGTGGGCACCTCGTCCGGTGCCGACCATGATTGCCATTGGTGTGGCAAGGCCGAGGGCGCAGGGACAGGCAATAATAAGAACGGCTACAGCATTGACGATGGCGTGCGCCAGGCGCGGCTGCGGGCCGACGGTTGCCCACACGATGAAAGTTGCTGCCGCAATCGCTATCACGGCCGGGACAAACCATCCGGCGACTTTATCGGCTAGCCGTTGAATGGGAGCGCGCGTGCGCTGCGCTTGGCTGACCATTTGCACGATCTGCGCCAGCATGGTTTCGCTGCCCACGCGCTCGGCTCGCATGACGAGCGCACCGCCCATGCGATTGATGGTGGCGCCGATCAGGCGAGAGCCGGCCGTTTTTTCCACTGGCAGCGGTTCGCCTGTGATCATCGATTCGTCGACAGCGCTCCTGCCTTCGAGGACGATTCCGTCGACAGGAATTTTTTCTCCAGGACGCACACGCAAGCGGTCTCCGGGCTTGACGTCGGCGAGCGGGATATCGCGCTCTTCGTTTGTAGTACTCCCATCATCGTTGGATGTGACCAGCCGTGCCATCTTCGGGCTGAGGTCGAGCAGTGCGCGAATGGCGCTCGAGGTGCGGCTACGGGCGCGGAGTTCGAGTACTTGCCCGAGCAATACGAGAGTGACAATCGCCGCTGCTGCTTCGAAATAAACGTCGGGGCGATTTGCCATACTGCGGAATGACGATGGGAATATCTGGGGGAATAGAGTTGCGATCACACTGTAGGAGTAGGCGACGCCGGTTCCCATGGCGATCAACGTGAACATGTTGGTGCTGCGGTTGACGATTGAGGCCCATCCGCGCTGGAAGAAGGGCCAGCCGGCCCAGAGCACCACCGGCGTTGCCAGAACGAGGTCGAGCAATGGCAGGATGGCGTTCAGCGGCGTGAGTGCGTGCGGCCACAACATGCTTCCCATGGCGATCGCGAGCAAGGGCGCGGTTAAGGCCACGCTGATCCAGAAGCGGCGCGTCATGTCGCGCAGTTCGGGATTGTCGTCTTCGAGCGTGATGGTGCGCGGCTCGAGGGCCATGCCGCAGATGGGGCAACTGCCCAGCTCTTTTCTCACGATCTCGGGATGCATGGGGCAGGTGTATTCGGTGGTCGTCGTAGGGAACGCGAGCGACTCGCGCTCTAACGCCATGCCGCATTTGGGGCACGGAACCGGGGCGGATTCACGAACCTCGGGGCACATGGGGCAGACATAGGAGGGCGCGTCATTTAAATTTTGCCGCGCCGCCGGTTGCGTGGGGATGGGCGCGATCGTCTTCAGAGAATTCGTGGAAGCGTCGAGTGAAATTAATCCTGAGGACATCTTCATCGTCATAGGCTTCGGCGGTGATAAAAGAATTTTCGCGGGATCGGCCTGAAATTTTGCAATGCAGCCAGCCGAGCAGAAAAAATATTCTTTGCCGCAATGCTGAGCCTTATAGCGGGCGGTTTCCGGGATTACGTTCATGCCGCAGACGGGGTCTTTCGCGGACGCCTGGGCTGGGGGCGCAGCGTTCGAGGCGTTTACGAGATCGGAGTGGTCCATAGTTTCGCCGGTTCTGCCGGCTTAGTGTATATCGACTCTAGTATCCTCACGACCGCCGATAGGCGCCGAGCTATGCCCGGCACGCGGAGGTCCGGGCACCCGCCCCAACGTGAGGTTGTGCAACCTGCGCGGGAGCGAGCTCGATCCGGTTTACGAAAGCCGCGTCTTTATTAGATACTCAAAGGGTCAACTTTGAACTTTTTTCGTGGAAGAGGATGAATGACATATCTTGAGGCCGCTTACCGCTACCAGACTCCTCCGGGAGAAGATGAGTTGCGGGCGATCGATAGCATTCGGGAGGTGTATGGCATACAGCGCATTCAGTTTAACGAAAGGGATCGGACAGTGCGTGTGCTATTCGACGCTTCGCGCTTAAAGGGCGACGCGGTGGCCCGGCTGTTGCGGCAGGCTGGAATCGATGTGCAGGAGCAGTTGGCGTTGGCCTAAGAGGCGTTATTGATCTGCCCTGAGATTTGCGCGGTTAAAAGATTCGGAAAAGAAAAGTAGTGGCACTCCGCCCGTTTCCTAATCCTCAATTGGGGGAGGATTTCGGGGAGAGCGGAAACCGAGCGGAGTGCGAGTCGGCGACAAACGGATTTTTGCAAAGGGGCATTCAGAAAGACCTCTGGCCGAAGTGATTCCCAAATGCCCCGTTGCGCGCCACTTCGTCTTGTCTGAATATAAGCATCTGGATTGCCATTGCTAACCCCTTGTTAATACGCAATTGCGGCAGGAGCAGCCGGGTAGGTTTTGCGCGAAGGCCGGAAACTTTTACGCCTCAGGGATTTCCCTAGGTGATTTCCGCGCACATGGCTTGGGTGAAACGATTCTGTTCCGCTATAATTCAGAAACGCAATTCTGCAAAACATGCGCCCGTAGCTCAATTGGATAGAGTGCTTGGCTACGAACCAAGAGGTTGGGAGTTCGATTCTCTCCGGGCGCACCATCTACTTTCCAAGCACTTGCGCGGGTTTCACTCCCAGGCGGGAATGCTAACCCAAGGGGTAAACCCACGCAAGGATTTACTGTCGGTCCCAAGGCGGAACGTCGAGCACCATAATGCCGTCGCCCCAATCCACTCCGACTGCCTCAAGACAAGTCCATCCCGGTTTTGCTCGATCTACGCCGGTGACTATGTGCCTTCGTAAAGTCAACCATACCCGCTGCCCCTTCGGTGTGTACATCGTTGGAGGGGGAACTTTCCACAGCTTGGATGTTGGGTTTTGGGGACCGGACTTGGTGAAATTCTACGGCAGTGGCGTTGATGGCAAGCCATTCGAACTGATGCAGCACATCAGCCAAGTAAATGTCTTGGTCGTTGCCGTACCCAAAACATCAGAAAAACCCCGCCGCATCGGATTTGAGCTTGTCAAGCAACACAAGAGCACTAAATAGACGCACACGTTCGAGTTGAGCCGGTCTCTCTTCGTGCTGTCTATAAACGGGCTTTATCGGTCCCGTTTTTCCTGCCTTGCGGCGTCAAAATACCTTACGTGCAGGGAATCGTTCATCTTGGCTTTTCCAGACGTGAAGTTTGCCCATAAAGTTTTCGCGTCATAGTTGGGCCAAAGCCAATTGAGAAAATGGATGTGCGCGCCTTCCTTCCAGTGATTCTCTTCATCTTCAAGGTCCCGTTGGTCAAACTGAAAGAAGTGCCACTTGGATAGGTCGGGAACATAAAAGAGATGTCCGAATAGATAACGCCGGTCTCTAAACATTTGGCTTAGCTTCCTCACCGCCTTTTGTGCGTCGGGTTGGAGTAACCCGACGGGGTTGGCCGCCAATGCCGCTGAATCCTTCTCGGTCAAATGAAGCTCCTCGGGCACATGGTCCCGATAATGAATCGCGTGCGAGAACGGGTAGCCGGTGAATTCGCATGCAAGTATGAAATTGGCGAAGGCGCTAGAGTCGATCGATAACAACGCTCCGGCAATACTGCTCCAAATCGCGCTTCTTATCGAAGCCGAACATTTTAAGAATCGCCTCTGTATTATCCGATTCCGTTGTCATGCGCGCGATGATAGCAAATTGACCAGCTCATGCACCGCCCGTTTCGTTGGGGTTACGGAAGGTGCGCCCGGCACTTGATTTCCACACCAAGGTTAAGGCAGACTGAGAACGATAGGAACCACCTATCTGGAGGTGCTTGATGAAAGCATTTTTGATAGGTCCTGTCGCTAGTGAGTGCAAGTAGCCCGAAGGACTTTGAAGGTACAAGGCTTGGCGACGTTCAGGCTTGGGCTAGTTTCTCGATGATGCATCATCGTGTTTGGTTGGTTTGCGTTTCCCACGCATAGCGAAGCTGAGAGGCTTCCAACCCGCCGGACCTCCTGGCAATCGTCGCCGTGTTGTGGCGTTTCTCGTCTTACGTCAAAGACGCTAAACATTGATGCCGGTACGTCCTTCCGCAGTGGACGATAAACCCTGCGCATGAAACGCCAACCACGCAAATAAAATCCAGCGAAACGCATGTTGTCGCGCAACATCAGGGGCCGGAGGAAAGGGAAAATCCTCCGGTCTTTCTGCCTTCAGCGTGCCGATAACAGGCTCACCCGCTCATGCACTGTCTGCAAGTCCGCCGTCACAAGGTTCGCATACCGCCGCGTCATCTCCAGGGTTGAATGCCCGAGCACCTTTTGCAGATGGAACACGGAGCCGCCCTTGCGGAGATAGTTCACAGCGAACGTATGCCGGAAACAGTGCAGCGTGCGTGCGGGAGGGTCAAAGCCAAGCCGTTTGCATAGGCCCTTCACCTCTCGCAGTGCGTTCCTTCGGGTCAACTGCGTTTGCGTGCGACAGCCAAAGAGCAGCGAATCCGGCGTGCGATTGAATTCCTTTCAGTAGCGGAATAGCGCCTTGCCTAGCTCAAAGCTGAATGGGACCACGCGCTGCTTGCGTCCCTTGCCGTCCAGCGCGCAACCGTCAGCTCGCCGGCAACACCATGCTCCACGCAGCTTGGACAGTGTGAGAGGACCCGTCCTATGCCAGCCCCGCCCTAGCTTTCTTTCAGCTTTAGCTTGCTCTTGTTTTCTTCAATGAAGGCCTTAAGATCGGGAACGGCGTTGAGTAGCTTTGTCCACTGTTCATAGTAGAGGGTGACGGGAAATCGGCCCAATCCGTAGACGCTGACGCCACCCTTTTCGCTGACGCGGAACTCCATGGCGCCGCTTTTCTTCTTCGTTTCCACCTGCTTTTCCAGATCGGCCAGGCGGGCTTTCAGTTCTTCATAGCTTGGTTCGGTCATGAGTGCTCCTCTCAAGTAATTCTTATGATAGGGTGGCAGCCGCCTTTTCGTCGAGGCGCGGCTCCGCGTCGTGGCGTAAATAAGTCCGCAATGAATTGGCCGATTCGTTATTGGGGCGTGGAGCAAATGGGCGTGGTGCCGTGGTTTTGGTCCGCAAGCCTTCCTTTTAGGTGAAAAACTATGCACAAGGCAGGCCATCAGCCACGTTTTGAACGCCAAGTCCCTACGGCCCAAGGAGGTTACGGTACTACGGTAAGCGGCGAACGGAAGCGGAAATGCTAAAATCAAGGGGTAGAAGCTGAAGTCGGACGATTGGAGATCCACGATGGCGAACCAGAAAAAGAAATCGTTTCTAGAGAGCATTCCTTTGTTGATAGTAATCGGATTAGTCGCTGGAGCTGTTGGCGGCTTGGGCGTTGGCCTGGTTCAGATGCATTCGATGTCGGCGGCCTCGTCGGCCAGCAGCGCGGGCAAATAGCGCTTCGTAGGTCGTCGCGCCTAGATTCAGGCTTTTGCTGCCGAAGCTAGCGCTCAGAATTTGGAGCGGGAGACGGGGATCGAACCCGCGACATCCGGCTTGGGAAGCCGACGTTCTACCGCTGAACTACTCCCGCTCGTTGTGGTTAGACTACCATCCTGCATTATCCAAAACAACTTTGATGTCTTAGGCGCTGGTCCGGCGAAACTCTTTATTGCAAATGACGCGATGGCCCACGAAGGGAAATCGTGTGGCGAAAAACTCTTCCTGGCCGGTGGCGGGGCGCTGTAAGATCCTGCTCTAGATTTGCATCCGAAATCGTCTCAGCACCCAGGAGAATTGATGTCTACCGATTCCCTTCCCTCTAAAGTGAGCCAGGAGCGCTCTTCGAAATTCCCACCGAACGATAGATCTCGGCGTGATTTTCTACGCGCAACCGCAGCGGCGATAGCACCCTGGGTTGCTTACCCGGCGCTCGGTTCGGCTCGCTTTGGCGATTCCACGCCTTCGGCCGCAGGTACCGATTTTTCGACAAAAGAGGACTTTAAGAAAGATTTCGAGCTCGACGAGATCACGATTGACGACGTTCGGAAAAGCTTTGAGTCGGGGCAGTATTCGTCGCGTTCCTTGACCGAGAAATACCTCGCCCGCATTCATGAGATCGACAAGGCTGGGCCGATGTTGAACTCCCTCATTGAGATCAATCCTGACGCGCTGCAGATCGCCGAGGCACTCGATCAGGAGCGCAAGGCGAAAGGCCCTCGTGGACCGCTGCACGGGATTTCAATGCTGATCAAGGACAATATCGATACGGGCGATCGCATGAATACGACCGCCGGATCGTTGGCGTTCGTTTATTCGCACCCCGATTCGCGCCCACAGCGCGATGCATTCGTTGCGGCGCAGTTACGCAAAGCGGGCGCGCTGATTCTCGGTAAGACGAATTTGAGCGAGTGGGCAAATATTCGATCGAGCCATTCGACGAGTGGATGGAGCGGGCGCGGCGGGCTGACTCGCAATCCTTATGCTCTCGATCGCAACCCGTGTGGATCGAGTTCGGGCACGGGAGCGGGCGTTTCTGCGAATCTCTGCGTGGCGGGGGTGGGAACGGAGACAGACGGGTCGGTTGTGTGTCCTTCGTCGGCGAACGGGTTGGTGGGACTCAAGCCCACGGTGGGATTGGTCAGCCGCAGCGGAATTATCCCGATCTCGCACAGTCAGGATACGGCGGGACCAATGGCGCGCACGGTGCGCGATGTCGCCATTCTGCTGGGAGCAATGGCGGGGGCGGACGCGGAAGATTCGGCGACGGCTGAGATTCAGAATAAGGACGATGCACAAAACATTTTCCCGGACTACACCAAATTTCTTGACCCTGCAGGGCTGAAAGGAGCCCGGCTGGGAGTGGTGCGGAAGTATTTTGGATTTAACGAGGCGGTCGATCAGTTGATGGATATGTTGCTCGGCGAGATGAAACACGCGGGCGCTGAGATTATCGATCCAGCGGACATTTCCACAATTGGCAAGTTTGATGACAGCGAGATGACGGTTTTGCTTCACGAGCTAAAGGCTGACCTGGCGGCTTATCTGGCACGGCGCAACGGAACTTCGACTGGAGCTCCGATTAAGAGTTTGAAAGATGTCATCGATTTCAATGAGCAGAATCGTGGACGCGAAATGCCATTCTTTGGGCAGGATCTTTTTATAAAGGCGGAGCAGAAGGGGCCGCTGAGCTCCCAAGAATATCTTGATGCGCTGGAGATGAATCACCGGCTCAGCCGCGCTGAGGGCATCGATTTCGTCATGGATAAATATAAGCTCGACGCGCTCGTCGCTCCTACCGGAGGGCCTGCATGGTTGACCGATCTGATTAACGGCGACCACTCCGCCGGCGGCAGTTCGAGCGCCGCTGCGGTCGCGGGTTATCCGAATATCAACGTGACGGCTGGATATCTGTGGGGATTGCCGGTTGGGATTTCCTTTTTCGGGCGCGCCTGGAGCGAGCCTACTCTACTTAAGATCGCCTACTCTTTTGAGCAATTGACGAAAGCTCGGCAAAAGCCTCGCTTCCTCCCGAGTATTAAGACAGGGGCATCCTGACTCCACGTCTGCTTCAGGGCTGCGGAGTTGGCTGGGGAGGCAGGAGCGGCGACTGGTTTGATTCCGGCACTGACGACGGAGCCGAAAACGTGGGATCGATTAGAGGTTGGGTGAGTGATTCGGGCGCTGTTGGCGCTTGCGGGCGGATTCCTCGGGCTTCGACAATCGACCAGCGCCAGTCTTCATCGGGTCCGGGAGTGATTCCGATATCTTCCTGAAATGCGGTCGTGCTGAAGGGCTTGGCCTCAGCCTTGAGATGATAGAGCAGCGTCACGTCAGACCGCCGCTCGACTGTGACCGGAGCCAGGCCTTCGGCCGCTGGTATCACATGCGCGCGCGCCGCTGATTCGGCGTTCTCTCCGGGCTTGCGCTCGAGGGTCAGGCCGATGGTGATTTCGCGCAGCTCCCAGTCGGTCCCGTTGAAAACTTGAAGCTGCAGGCTTTCGTCCTGGATCGAGCCAGGGCCGTCGATCTTGAGCAGTTCGGGTAGTGGCAGATCTTCGATGAGCACAGGCCTGATCAGCAGCGAACTGGCGTTCGCATTGAATGACAAGCTGCAGGTCACATCGGGTGATGAAACTTTCAACGTGTTGCCGGACGGGTCGATCGAGAAAACTGTTTTATCGGCTTTGATAGGACGGGCGTTCTTCGCGTCCTCCATGACTTGGGCGAGATTATCGTTGTCGATCACGGTGGGGGCTGCGTCCGGTTCCTGCGTCTGCTGCTGCGATTTATTTTTGCGCAGATCTCGCGCGACGTCGCCGAGCGGGGGAGGATCGTCCTGCGCCCACGCGGTGTTCGGGAGGAGAGGTGCGCCAAATAACACGAGCGCGGCCGACAGGATAACGGAGCGCAGGCTGGGGAGTCGGGATCGCATGATTCAGTCGCTAAGAGAGTAAGTCGCTTAGCGAGTTTATCTCCATCTATAGGAAGTTTAGGCGAGATAGAGTGGGTGAGAAGTTACTAAAGGAACGGGAGGGTGGTAGCACTTCCGCGGCAGTTAGCAGGGCCTGCCTAACTGGAGTCGGCCGCGAAGAATGGGAAAGGGCACGGACGCGCTCAGATCGAAGTAACGCGCAACGGGGCGCGTCAATGCCCTTTCACCAATCACCTTCTAGCTGCAAACGGCTGCCGCGAACGGCGAGTCCTGCCGGTTACAGCAGGCCAGAGGTACGAAAACGGGCGATCGGATCGGTTACCGCCATTGGTTGACGCTTAAAAACCCAGCGCGCCACCGCAATTCCCAATGCCGCATAGCACAGATGCCAGATTTTCATAGATCGCTCCCCACGCCGGACCTTGGTTGGGGAGAGATACGAAAGGTCGCGCCGTGAACTAACCCTACCTCTGGTTCATCGGCAGGTCTAGGCCACGAAGGTGCTATAAATCTGGGCAAAAAGTAATCGCTAGTAACACGGGTTAGTAACTCGCGGGGATGTTTCTATTGGGAGGCTTCGATCCAACCGCCGCCGACGACGATGTCGCCATCGTAAAAAACAGCAGCTTGGCCCGGCGTGATGGCGCGCTGCGGCTCGTCAAAGGTGACTAGGACTTCGTCCGGCCCAGTCGATTCGATAACGGCGGGCGCCGGCTGGTGCTTATGGCGGATCTTTATGGCTACGCGCATTGGCTCGGGCAACTCGGCGGTTGAGATCAGGTTGACTCGACGCGCGTGGAGAGTGCGCGAGTAGAGTTCTTCATCCTTGCCAACGACAACCTGGCGCGTGTCATTCTTGATCTGGATGACGTAAAGCGGAGAGCCGGTGGCTACACCGAGTCCCTTACGCTGGCCGACAGTGAAATTGTGCACGCCGGTGTGCTCGCCGATTACCTCGCCGTCGGTGGTGACCATCTCGCCGGAAACATCTGCCGGCGCGTCTCCCTGCTCGGTGAGATAGGCTTCTAGAAAGCGCTTGTAGTCGCCTCCGGGCACGAAGCAGATCTCCTGCGAGTCGGGCTTTTCAGCGATGACGAGGCCTTGCCGGCGAGCCAGTTCGCGCACTTCTGGCTTGGTCATTCCGCCCAATGGAAAGAGAGTGCGGCTGAGTTGCTCTTGCGTCAGGCCGAAGAGAAAGTAAGTCTGATCCTTGGAACGATCAGCAGGGCGCTTCAGCAGCCAGCGATTGCGCTGCTCGTCGAAGACTACTTGCGCGTAGTGGCCGGTGGCAACCTTGTCGGCGCCGATCTGGCGCGCGACGATGAGAAGCTGGTCAAACTTCAAGTGATTGTTGCAGAGGCTGCACGGGATTGGCGTGCGTCCGGCTAAGTATTCCTCAACGAAGGGCCGCACCACGTCGCGCTCGAAGCGCTCTTCATGATTGACCACGTAGTAGGGAATGCCGAGAGTCTCAGCTACGCGGCGCGCATCGTAAACGTCGTCGATCGAACAACAGCGGCCCTGGACGGATTCGGGCATACCAGCGTGTCCGGCTAGGCGGCGCTGGTTCCAGAGCTGCATGGTAAGGCCGATGACGTTGCGGCCTTCGGCGCGCAGCATGGCCGCAACGGCCGAGGAGTCGACTCCTCCCGACATGGCAACGGCGATGGTTTCGGAAGCTAGCATTTAGCAGTTAGCACTTAGCATTTAGCCTTTAGCAGTCAGCAATTAGACGTTAATGATTTCCCGCTGGACTAAGGGCTAAATGCTAAGTGCGCTCTTCGACCAGGTTGGCGACAAATCTCGCAGACGCGCCACCGTCTCTGGAATCAGCCCCAGCGCAAAATCGACATCCTCTTCCGTATTCTGCTTGCCGAGGCTGAAGCGGATGCTGGCTTTCGCTCGGTCACGGCTCAGGCCCATCGCGGTCAACACGTGCGACGGTTCGATTGCTCCTGAAGAACACGCGGCACCGGTTGAGACCGCCAGCCCTTTCAAGTCTAACGCGATAACCAGCGCCTCGCCTTCGATTCCGTCAAAATAAACGTTGGTCGTATTGGGCACGCGGGGCGCACGTCCACTGTTTGAATCAGCGCCGTTCAGACCGGTGGCTTCGAGGGCGAGGAGTTCCCTCTCCATGCGGTCGCGAGCAGCCGCCATCTTCGCATCGTTGCCGCGATCGAGGCTGGCGCTCGCTAACTCGGCCGCCTTGCCCAAACCAACGATGCCCGCTACGTTCTCCGTTCCAGCGCGACGTGAGCGCTCATGACTTCCGCCATAGAGCATCGGCTCAAGCTGAGTTCCCTTACGGAGGTAAAGCGCGCCAACCCCTTGCGGTGCGTGGAATTTATGGCCAGAGATGGTCAGCGAGTCGCAACAGATTTCGTTGACATCGACCGTGACCTTGCCTGCAGCCTGCACGGCGTCGGTGTGGAAGTACACGTCGGCCTCGGCAGCAATCTTTCCAATCTCTGCGACCGGCTGCAGGACGCCAGTCTCGTTATTGGCAAACATGATGGTGACCAATTTCGTATTCGGGCGGATGGCGCGCTTAACGTCGACCGGATCAAGCAAGCCACGTCCATCGACGGAAATGTAGGTAACGTCGCAATGCTTGGCTTCAGCAAGATGCCTGCAGGCGTTGAGCACCGCGTGATGCTCGATGGTCGAGGTGATGATGTGATCGCCCTCGCGCGTCAGCCCAAATATCGCCAGATTGTCGGCCTCCGTGCCGCCGCTCGTGAAGACTAACTCCGAGGAGCGGCAGTGAAGCAGCGCTGCCACCGATTCGCGAGACCGCTCGACGGCGGCTCGCGTCTCCTGCCCATGATGGTGGATCGAAGAGGCATTGCCGAAATGCTCCCCGAAATAAGGGCGCATCGCCTCGAGAATCTCGGGGAGAACGGGAGTGGTCGCGTTGTTATCGAGATAGACTCGCCGCATCATGGTGCTTCTATTGTACTGGTCTCAACGGGATGTTCGACGCAGGAAAGTGAAAGGGGCGCCGGCTAACGCCGCTCCCCTTGATGAACTCTACATGCTGTTGGCAGCCGAGTTGAAAAACTAATTTCCCTGTGCGATCTGCGGCGTGCGTTCGCCAAGCGTGAATTTCACGTCTACTGTCTGCCGAGGTGAAACGGTCACCGCTTTGCTCCACATAATGGGGTCGGAGAACACCGGCCGCTTCACGCGCAGTTGCGTCGCAATATCGTAGAGCGAACTCTCGCCGACGACCTTCCATCCCTCGTGCCAGGCAACGATTTCATAATCGCCGGGCGGGACGTCGGTCAGCGCAAAGTTGCCATCCTTATCCGTCACGGCGTAGTAGGGGTGTCGCGCCACGATCATTTCGCCATTCATCCAGACATGGCCAGCATTGCAGCGCAGGCTGACAGCGCCTTCGCGGGTCATGGGACGAGTGATCTCCTGCCCTTCGCGAACGAATGGGAGGTTGTAATCGGCGTTGCCCGACATCTGCACGGTGTGGAGCAACGGATCGCTGTCGCGGACGGTCAGTGTTGCTTGACTCGGCACCAGCAGAATGTGGGGTTCATAGCGGCAGTTCTTCTGGTCGAGAAAGCGGCGCTGCGCGGGCAAATCCATTGCCTTGCCCTTGGCGATGTTTCTAAGATAGACGACGGTATTCGCCACGCCGCCGCTCGGCGCGACCAACAGGCGCTCGAGATCGCGGTGTTTCTGTCCGAGGGGATCGCAGATTTGGGTGTCTTTGTTGATTTCCGAGGCAACAAGGTGCGGCAGCGCTCCCTGCCACTTCACTGTTCCCCTGATGGTTCCGCCATCCTGGACCGTGATTACCTGGTACCCGGATTGTGCGACGGAAAAAACTGATGCGACGAAGCATGCGAATAGCATTACCTGTCGAAGAAGAGAAGTCATAATCACCACCCTCGAAAACAATGTCAATCGGAGGAGTTAGTACAGCGCGGATGGGGAAACGAAGCCACAGCGGGGTTTCGGCGGCCTAATTTATCGTTAATTCGCTGTTCCCCTAGTAACCGCGTGCATGGTTACGACGATAGGCCATATCCAAAAGGGTGAGCAAATAACTCCGGTACATGTACTTTGGTAAGGATGCGGCTCCGCCTCAATCTATAGGGCCCCTTTAGCGTGCCGATGGCAGAGGTCACGGCAGAGTGCATGTCGGAAAGCGTGGCGGCCGTGACCCGAGCAGCAAAGGTAGAGGCATTCAATTCGTGGTCGGCGTGCAGAATGAGAGCGATATCAAGCGCGCGCTCGGCGGTCTTCGAAGGCGGTGCGCCGTTGACATAAGCAGGAAATTTGCGGCATGAGAAAGTGATCGATCAGGCGAAATTACGGGATGCCCTTTGCGAATGCGATCGTAATTCGCAACCAGCATCGATAGCTGGAACGTCAACCGAATCGCCTTGTCGATGTTGGCGTCGTGATCGTTCTTGGTGTTCTCCGGATCATAGTAGGAAAGCGCGGAGACCAGAGTACGCCCCTCGCTTGCGGTTTGGAGAATTGCGACCGCTCGTTTGAAAAGCAGCAGCTCCCCAACCCTCTTTTGTACGCCAAGCTGGAGGTGTTTTCCACGCGGCTGGATTCACTGATCTTCAGCAAAAACAGGCAACTCAGGCGCGCGAATCGATTATTCTGGCCAGATCGTGGCTGCCGTTTTGCTTAGAATTTGTTCTCGGATTTCGGCGCTCACGGACAGCGCTTTAAATTCCTCGAGATTCTGCTTGACGTCGGGAACGCCCGGCCCAGGCCAGTCTGTGCCGAATAATGTTTTATGGGCGATCTCGTCGAGGCGCGGAAAGTACTTCAGCAGAGTTTTCGGAGGAATGCCGCTGATGTCGAGATAGACGTTCGCGTGCCGCCGCAGAAGAAAGAATGCGGTGTTCATCCACAGCGGACGACCGCCATGGGCCATCAGGATTGTGAGTTTGGGAAAATCAACCGCCACATCGTCGAGGTAGATCGGATCGCCATATTTATTGCGCGCACCGGGAAAGATCGAGGTGCCGGTGTGAAACATGATGGGGATCCCATTCGCTTCGGCAGCGCGGTAGATAATTTCGAGTTCTTTGACTCCGTGCAGATAATCATTGGGAAAAAGCAACTGATGCGGCGGGTGAATCTTGATCATGCGCAGGCCAAGACGCAGGATGTACTCGACTTCCGCCATGATATTAGTGGTGTGCCGCGGATGCAGGCTGCCGCAGGAAATGAGGCGCTTGGGATCGTGCTTGGTGTAATCGGCGACGAACTGATTGACCTCCGAGGTAAAGCCGATCACCTCCGGCGCAACGTAGTTGATTAGCACAGCCCGATCCACGCCACAACGATCAAGATATTTGAGAAAAGCCTGCGGCGAACGGCAATACTCCGCAATTTCGTCGAAGTTCGTGCGCTTGCGCTTCATCAATTCGAGCGCGTGCGGCTTGTAGAGATCAATCGGCGCGATATGGATGTGGCAGTCAGTGATCACTGTTTGGGTTGGGCTAAATGCCAATTGCTAATGGCTAATACAGGCTGTCTTCAGTAGAGCGGCACTTTCGGATCGACCGTACGCGCCCAGCCGTCTATGCCGCCGCGCATGGATTGAACTTTGTCATATCCCTGCTGACGAAGCCAGTTGGTGACGGACAACGAACGCACGCCGTGGTGGCACATGACCACGATGTGATCGTCGGGATTAAGTTCCTGGTGAGCGCGCGTCGGGATGTCACCCATCGGAATATGCTTTGCTCCGTCGATGCGTGAGGCTTCATATTCCCAAGGCTCACGAACATCGACGAGGGTAAATGTTTCACCGCGCTGCTGTAACGACTTGACCTGACCGGGAGAGATTTCGAAGTCCATAGTTCGATCCATCATATGTTGGCATCTTTCACGGAGCGAAGGACCTATGCCTTGCGGGCACACTCAACTACCGCGGACACCGTCAATCATTGTTGTGAATCCCCGGCGCGCCTCGCAGCGTGGTAAGGCTAACCAGCGCCGCCAAAGCCCAGAGAGCGCCGGTTCCAATGCGAGCCAAGCGCACATCGGAGACGGAGATGCCGTGCCATAGCGTTACCGAAAATCCAACGAGAAAATTGCCGACGAGCACTCCGAAAAATATGCGCTCGCGCACGCACCGCGTGTCGAGCGCCAACGCAGCCAGCAGCACGATCCAGACAATGTAAGTTGCGGCGGTCCAGTAGTCGTGCGGCCATTCATATTCGCCGCGCGTGACGTGTCCAAAAGAACTCCACGCGAAGTACGCACACCCGAGAAAG
This sequence comes from Acidobacteriaceae bacterium, assembly GCA_003132405.1. Lineage (GTDB taxonomy): Bacteria > Acidobacteriota > Terriglobia > Terriglobales > Acidobacteriaceae > Acidiflorens. The sequence continues at coordinate 60,519 of PKXQ01000107.1, forward strand.
CCGGCGACACCCCACAAGGGCGTTCCACACATCAGATGATCGGAGTGAGAAGAACGCCTCGCGTCATTTTTTGCGGCTGCTTTAGTCAGCCCAGTGCTTGCGTCAATCTCGGTTTTCTCGTTTGCTATTTGCCGGTCCATTTTGGTGGTCGTTTGTCGAGGAAGGCAATGATACCCTCACGCGCGTCTGCGGTCGAGACAAGTTCTTCGAGATAAATTTTCTCGGCTCGAGCCAGGCCCTTGTCGAAGTGAATCGCGTCCCAAGCATACATAGCCTTCTTGGCGTGAGCAATCGCCATGGGGCTTAGTTGGCGGAGCTCATCCAGTGTCTCTTGGACTAGAGCGTCGAGCTCAGTGGCCTGGGCGGAGCGATTGGCTAGGCCGATCGCGAGTGCCTCTTCGCCAGAAATCTGGCGCCCGGTGAGGATAAGTTCGGCGCCGCGTTTCTGGCCTACTAGCGCGGGCAACGCTACGGCCGCGACCGGCGGGTAGCAAGCCAGCTTGATCTCGGGAAATCCCCAAGTGGCATCGCGTGCCGTGTAAACCATATCGCAGACAGCGGCGAGTTCCGCCCCTCCGCCCAGGCAAGCGCCGCGGACGGCGGCAATTGTGACTTTGCGTGATGCAACAATCGCCCGGATCACCGCATGAAAACTCGTCAGCATCTCGTGAATCTGCTCAGGCAGGTGAGCTTTAATGTCGACTCCAGCGGAGAAAGCGCGGAAGTCGCCTTCAAACACGATCACAGAGACATCGGTCAGCGCCTCGATCTCCATCAGCGCGTCGTGAAGCTCGCGCGTCATTTGCAGGTCGATTACGTTCAGCGGAGGATTGATGAGCTTGATGCGGGCAACGGATGACACGATTTTTGTTTCAATCCGGCTCGCGGCGGTCGTCGTCATCTTCGCGGCATGCCTAAAGATTAATCGCTAACTTGCGGGGCTCACTAATTGTTGAGAGCGGATCGCGCGCGCCTGCTTTTTCTTTGATCCACTTCTTTTCGTTGCGGATAATGTCGAGCAGCAACACCTTATCTTTCGCGCTGGGCAGATTCTCTTCGCAGTGCTGCTCGTAGCTGCGATCGTCCAGTGGTTCGCCGGTTTCGCAGTGAAACTTCTTTCCTGCCCATCTTCCAATGCTGCGGTTGAAGTGTATATCGGGCGTGTAGAACTTCTTCTCGCCTGGGGTCAAGAAAGTATTTAGCCGCTCCACTAATCCCGCGACCTCCTGCCGATAAAGATGGCGGCTATAGTCGTTGAGGTCGTCGAGGTCAGCGGCTTTGTCGTTCTGCAACTCGTCATAGCGCCCCTTAATTCCCCACACGTAGGCCCAATGCGCTGAGGAGGAATGATCGGTGCCGAAAAGATCGAACGAACTGGATATCCATTTGTTGAGATATTTCTGCAGCAGCCACCGCGGGATCACGCCCGCTTCAACCACGCGGCGCAGGCCGTCATGGCCGGTTCCCATGTGGAAGGCTTCCTCGCGCAGCATGTAAGAAGTTGAGCGGCCGAGCGGCGCGAACGATGAATACTTCAGCATCTGGAGCTGGAACTTTCCGTCGCGGTCGACGAAGTCTGTATAAGTGAAGAAATCGAGCCAGTTGTCGACGTCGATGTTAAACGTGCCGAGCAGGCGCTTATTTTCAAACGCCCTACGCTCCAGCATTTTTTGCGCTTCGACTTTTCCTGAAGACCCGAAGAAGTCGATCAGCAGAGCGCACATCTGCCAACCGTGGCGCATCTCTTCGATCATGACGCGAGTGATGGCACGGCGATCGTATTCCGTGGGCGCGGTTTCAAACAGGTTGCGCTGTTGCTCGACACTGGCAAATTCGGTATCGCCCTGATAGACAATCATATTCATGAGCGCGTCGCGCATCTGCTGCGTCGGCACCTGCCGCAGGTTCTCCCACTTGTTGCGACCCTTATAGGAGCCAAACTGGATCTCTTCCGTCTCAATCGCTCCGTAGAGCGTGTCGAATTTGAAAGCCTCGACATCATCTTTGTTAACGCCGACTTCTTTGCGCCATTCGTTGAAGAGACCGACCCACTCGCTGAAGCTTCCGATTTTTGCTACTTTGCCTGGCATAAAGTAAGAATCCTTTCACCGCAGAGACGCAGAGAACGCCAAGAAGTTCCTACTTAGCTGTAAACACAGCGGGCCTTTTCTCAACATAAGCGGCGAGACCTTCTTTAGCATCCTCGCTCTGGAACAGTATCTGCTGATTCTCGCGCTCGACGGCCAGAGCCGACTCCATAGGAATCTCCCAGCCTGTCTGTACCGCGCGTTTGATGCGTCCCACGGCTTTCGCGGCTTTGTTTGGCGGGGTAAACTGGCGCGCGTATTCCATAATGTTTTCCATGAAACCTTCGCGCTCGAAGATGTCGTTCACGATGCCGTATTCCTGTGCTTCTTCGAATGAGAAGGTGTTGCCGGTGATCATCAGCTCGATGGCTTTGCTCTTCCCTACCAGGCGCGAAAGACGCTGCGTACCGCCGGTACCGGGGAGAACGCCGAGGTTCACTTCAGGCAGTCCGATCTTGCCCGCATCTTTGCGCGCGATTCTGAGGTCGGCCGCCATCGCGATCTCGAGGCCTCCGCCGACGCAATGGCCGTTGATGGCGGCGATGACGAGCTTTGGCGTGTGCTCTAGTCGCAGTAGCGTTTCGTTGGCGTGCAGGCAGAAGTAATACTTGAAGGTCGGATCGACCGAGGCGAGCATTTTAATATTCGCGCCAGCCGAGAAAAATTTGTCACCTACGCCCGTCAGCACGATCACATGGACGTCGTTGTCCATGCGCGCGCGGAGGATGGCTTCATCGAGTTGGCGATTCATTTCATAGGTGTAAGTGTTCGCCGGAGGATCGTTCATTTCGATCACAGCCACGCCGGCATCGGTACGGTAGTTGATGAGTTGCTTGGTGGTCTCGCCGGTGGCCGGCTGCGTCGTTATCGTCGCCATAACTTTCTCCTTATTGAATCATTGAATCGAACTCGAGTTAGCTTTCTTCCGCGGCTTGCCGCCGTTCACAATTCCGTTGAGAACAATGTTGCTCATCTGCTTGGCCAGCGCCTCGGCATCGCCGTCGACCCGAGGGTTGTACCAGGTGTAGATCCAGTTGATCATGCCGAAAAGGCTCATCACCGCGGTGCGCGGGTTGAAATCGAGGCCGCGCTGGCGCCGCAAATCCCCCATCAGTCCGAGGCAGATGCGGTAATATTCGCGTTTGATGCCGGCAATCTCTGCGCTCCATCCATTCTTCAGCGCCTCGTCTTCGTGCGACAACACCTTCAAGCCCGGCTGATTGCTGACGAAGTATTCGAGATGATTGAGGATAAAGATGCGGATCCGCTGCTCGGGACCGCTGACGTTTTCAAGTCGCACCTTGAGCTTTTCGAGAATCGTAGTGAAGGTGTGTTTCTGAATCAGAAACAGCAAACGCTCTTTGGATTCGCAATAGTGATAGAGCCCCGCCAGCGACATTCCGGTGGCACGCGACAGATCGCGCATGGACGCGCCTTCATATCCCTTTTCACAAAAGACTTCGGTGGCCTTGTCGAGAATGTGCCCAAGGCGGCGATCGAAGCGAGTCGCGGGGGCACGTCGAGATTTTGGACGGAGAACTCCGCTCAAACGGCGCGAGGCGCGGATTGCGGGGAAGGTGGCCATGGCCATGCGAGCTCGACTCTGCGTTCGAACGTTCGTTCTAAGTATAGGAGAAAAGTGACGAAGATCACAAGCGCGTGTGACAACTATTGCGGCGCCACAGACAGTTGGCTCAGCTCTTAATCCCCGTCATTAACTTGTCAACATTCGCCTTCTGCTCGCCGCTAAGAGGCAGCAGCGGCAGGCGCGATGGGCCGCCGTAATAACCATTCAAATCCATCGCGTATTTCACACCGGGGACGCCGAGTTCTCCAACGACGCGCAGGGCGGCCAGTTTCACGCGTTCCTGTTTTTCGCGAGCGAGGGCGGCATCACCGTCCTTGAAAGCCGCCGCGATTTCGTAGCACGCCATGGGCGCGGGAGATGCGAAACCTAGAATGGCGCCGACTGCGCCTAATCCTAGCGAGGGTTCGAGTTGGTGCGCGGCGCCGACCATCACCTGAAAGCCAACTTCTTTTTGGCGGACTTTCAGTTTGCCGAGATAGGTCACGGCAGAGGACGAAGGTTTTGCAGGATGGTCAACGTGCACAGTGGCAGCGGTTCCTCGCTCAATCGATTCTATGCTGCCCGTCAGGGTCGCAACGCTCACCAGTTCCCTGCTCCGCTTTTCGCTTTCGATGCCGGCGGCCTTGACCATGCGCGGCGTCACTGCTTCGAAAGTTTCGGTCACGGTGGCTTGCCTTCTGATGTGGCGCGTGCCGTCGACCATCTGTTTGACTTTGTCGAGATTGCCGCCAGACTCCTTGATGGCCGCGATATTCGGATGGCCAGCAAGTTCGCTCACAATCGCGGGCGGCATGTCGTATCCGGTGGCTTGCGGAAAGTTGTAAATGATGATGGGCAGCGCAGAGCGGTCGGCAACCGTGCGATAAAAAGCGAGCAGATTCGCCGGTAGCATTTGCGTTTTGTAGTAATGCGGAGTGCGCACCATAGCGGCATCATAGCCGAGGTTGGCAGCGTATTCGGTGAGTCGCAAGGTCTCGTGCGCCGACTCAAGGCCAGTGCCCGCGATCATGACTTTATTCGGCGCAGCCGCGCCCATCGCGACTTTGAAGACGTCGCGCCGCTCCTGATCGGAGAGCATAATTGCTTCGCCAGTCGAGCCCTGCACCACGATCCCGGCAATTGGCGTGCGCGAGTAGCGCTCGACGTTCGATTCAAGTTTCTTGTAATAGACTTCGCCGTCGGGATAGAAGGGCGTCGTGATGGGTGGAAAGATTCCGGATAAAAGCATGTGGCTCCTGTCGTTAATCGAAGTTTTTGGTCGCTAGTCTTTGTTGTTCGAAGATTATTTCTAATTGTAAATTATCAACTTCCACGCTTCGCTTTTTGTCATGCTCAGTGCAACGATGAAGCTATGAAGACGAGTAGCAGGAGACATCCGTCGGCGATTATCAGTATCGATCCAATCCAGACGAGCGCAATCCTCCGCGCTTGTGCCATGGGCGGGGTGGTGATGCCGATCGTTTTGTGCACATAACTGAGCACGTTAGCAACCGACTCTGTGGGCACGACTCGAGTGATGATTCCCACACCCAGAAGGATTATCAAGACGTGGAACACAACGATAGCGGCCATACATCACTCCCGCAAAGACTCGCGCCATCGTAGCGTTCGTTACTCGCAGGCCGGCGCTTTTCCGCTGGGATCGACCTCGCGGCGATAGCTATCTTCGCTGCCTACGAAAAACCTTTCAAACGGAGTGGACGTCGACTCGTCCACCATGGTTTCGACCTGCCAGATCATTCCACCTTTGCAGACGCCGGCATTGGAAAGCGGGGTGCGGCGATCGCCGGAGTAATAGTAGAAGTCGTCTCTGCCGTGGCCGGGGAGCGGATCGGAGGAGGTTTGCAGCATCGCCTGCTCGTTCAACTTAAGCAGCAGGTGGCCATCTTCGGTTGGCAGCGGCGGCGCGCCCTTCCGGCGAAACTCTACGCGAACCCAACCCTTGTATCCGGCGGGAATCAGAAAACGTTCGGGCTGACGGCGATGGAAGATCAGGTCAAAGGCCGCCGGTCCGAGAACGACCGCGCCGATCATAAGTGGGAGACCGAAAACAAGTGTGAGGAGAAGACGGGATTTACCCATGCGAGGTTTTCACGTGAGATTACTTCGCCGCGATTCTCTCCGCGTGCAGTGCTTGGAGCGCCTGTACGCGTATTTCTCCGCGTTGCAGAGCGGCGATCCCTTCGGCCGCGGCTCGCGCGGCGGAGAGCGTGGTGATGGTGGTGATGCGAGCCGTGACGGCGGCGCGGCGGATAGCCTTCTCGTCGAAATACGGATCGGGTCCGTGGGGCGTGTTGACGATCAACTGAATGCGATCCGCTTTGATCAAGTCGACCGCGTTCGGGCGTCCCTCTTTTACTTTGTAGACGCGCTCAACGCCGAGGCCGGATTCTTCGAGGATGTCGGCGGTGCCGTGCGTGGCCACGAGTTTAAATCCCATGTCGACGAAGCGATGCGCGACCTCGACCATCGCTGGCTTGTCGTGGTCGGTGACGCTGATGAAAACCGTGCCCTTGATCGGCAGCTTTTGTCCAGCGGCAATTTGTGCTTTGGCGAAGGCCTCGCCAAAATTGTCAGCTACCCCCATGACTTCTCCGGTGGAGCGCATCTCCGGGCCAAGCACGGTATCGACTCCCGGAAATTTTGACCAGGGAAAGACTGGCGACTTCACGAAGAAACAGCGGCCGGTATCGAGGTCGGTGCCGCGTTCGATATTTTCCGGCAGAAACTCGCGCAGCTTGCGGCCGGTCATGAGACGAGCGGCGATCTTGGCCATGGGCACGCCGGTGGCCTTTGAGACGAAGGGCACGGTGCGCGAGGCGCGTGGATTTACTTCAAGCACATATACGATCGGTTCATGATGGCCATTGCCCTTGTGGCCGTGGCCGCGCGGAATCGCGAATTGCACATTCATGAGCCCGATAACTTTGAGAGCGCGAGCCAGCTTGAATGTGTAATCACGCATGCGCCTAAGCAGCGAGTCAGGGATATCAACTGCGGGCAGTACGCACGATGAATCGCCGGAGTGTATGCCGGCCTCCTCGATGTGCTGCATGATGCCGCCGATCACGACGTCTTCGCCGTCGGAGAGTGCGTCGACGTCGACTTCAATTGCATCCTCGAGGAATTTATCGATCAGCACGGGGCGGTCTTGCGAGTATTCGACCGCCTGTTTCATGTATTGCTGAATCGTGTCTTCGTCATAGGCGATGACCATGGCGCGGCCGCCGAGAACATAGGAAGGACGGACTAGCACGGGGAATCCAATTTTCTTAGCCGCTTCGACCGCTTCTTCGACCGAGGCGACCATCGCTCCGGGAGCTTGCGGGATGTCGAGTTCCTCGAGCAGCTTGCCAAAACGCTTGCGGTCTTCGGCGAGATCGATCGACTCGGGCGTGGTGCCGATGATATTGACTCCGGCAGCCTTGAGCGGGAGGGAGAGATTGAGCGGAGTCTGTCCGCCGAATTGCACGATCACTCCTACCGGCGCGCCCGCTGAGGCCTCATGTTCGCAGATGGCAAACACGTCTTCGAGCGTGAGGGGCTCGAAGTAGAGGCGGTCGCTGGTGTCGTAATCGGTCGAGACTGTCTCCGGATTGCAATTGATCATGATGGTTTCGTAACCATCTTCGCGCAGCGCGTAGCTGGCGTGGCAGCAGCAATAATCGAATTCAATTCCCTGCCCGATGCGGTTGGGGCCGGAACCGAGAATTACCACTTTTTTCTTGGCGGTTGGCGCGGCTTCATCTTCTTCTTCGTATGTGGAGTAGAGGTACGGTGTGAAGCTCTCGAACTCCGCGGCGCAGGTATCGACGCGTTTGTAGACTGGCTTCACTCCGTGCTTCTTGCGGAAGTGGCGAACTTTTTCCTGCCCGCCTTTGCCATCCAGACGCCAGGTTCCGGCGAGACGACCGTCGGAGAAACCCATGCGCTTGGCTTCGCGCAGCACCTCGGTAGGGGTCGACTCCATCGGATGCTTCTCCAGCTCGAGTTGCATATCGTTGATTTCTTTGAGTTGGTAGAGGAACCACGGATCGATCGAGGTCATCTTGGCGATTTGCTTGATCGTGTGTCCCTGGCGAAGGGCGTAGCGAACATAGGTGAGGCGCTCGGGATGCGGCGTCACCAGGCGTTGCGTCAGAATTTTTGGCTCAATTTTTTCGGAACCTACTTTCTTGCCGGTATCGAGCGCGCGCACGCCCTTGAGCAACGCTTCTTTGAAGGTGCGGCCAATGGCCATCACTTCGCCCACGGATTTCATCTGCGGGCCGAGCGATTCGTCGGCGCCGGGAAATTTTTCGAATTGCCACTTCGGGATTTTGACTACTACATAGTCGAGCGTTGGCTCGAAGCAGGCAGGCGTCTTGCGGGTGATGTCATTAGGAATTTCATCGAGCGTGTAGCCGACGGCTAGTTTGGCGGCGATTTTAGCGATCGGGAAACCGGTCGCCTTTGATGCCAGTGCCGACGAGCGCGACACGCGTGGGTTCATCTCGATGACAACCATGCGGCCGGTGGAAGGATTGACGCCAAACTGAATATTCGATCCGCCGGTCTCAACTCCGATCTCGCGAATTACTGCAATCGACGCGTCGCGCATCATCTGATATTCGCGGTCGGTGAGCGTCTGCGCGGGAGCGACCGTGATCGAGTCGCCGGTGTGCACGCCCATGGGATCGAAGTTCTCGATCGAGCAGATGATGATGACGTTGTCTTTCGTGTCGCGCATCACCTCGAGCTCGTATTCTTTCCATCCGAGAACGGATTCTTCGATCAGGCATTCATGCGCGGGAGAAAGATCGAGGCCTCGGGCGAGGACTTCCATCAATTCTTCGCGATTATAGGCGATGCCTCCGCCGGTGCCGCCGAGCGTGAACGACGGACGAATGATGACGGGAAATCCAATCTTGCCGGCAAACTCAACGCCGTCTTTGAGGTTGTTGACGAGCGCCGATTTCGGCACGTCAAGGCCGATGCGCTGCATGGCGTCTTTAAAAAACAGGCGGTCTTCAGCCTTCTTGATGGCGCTGATCTGCGCTCCGATCAGGATCACGTTGTACTTTTCCAGCACACCGCCATCGGCGAGTTCGATGGCGAGGTTGAGAGCGGTCTGGCCGCCGACGGTAGGCAGAACGGCAAAGCCAGCGCTAGGCGCCATTTCGCGCTCGACGCGGATGATCTCTTCAAGATATTCGCGCGTCAGCGGCTCGATGTAAGTGCGGTCGGCCGACTCGGGATCGGTCATGATGGTGGCCGGATTCGAGTTCGCCAGCACCACTTCAAAGCCCTCCGACTTGAGTGCTTTGCAAGCCTGCGTGCCGGAGTAGTCGAACTCGGCCGACTGGCCGATGACGATGGGGCCGGAGCCGAGGATCAGGATTTTCGAGATGTCAGTTCGTTTGGGCATTATGCGGTCTTGGCCTTGCTTTGAAGCGGCGCGTCGTCAGCTGCACGGGCGCCTGCCAGAAGTCTTTCGTCCCTATTTTCAGGATTGTCATCCCGAGCGAAGCGAGGGATCTGCAGTTCTGTTTGCTCACCCCAACCTTCGGCGAGGTCCTGCCACGCCGGGTTCATAGTCTTGATCAAAGCGACGCGCTTGGCACGCGTCCATGCCTTGATTTGTTTTTCTCGATCGATGGCATTGTTCACGTACTTGAAAGTCTCGTAATAAACCAGCCTATTAATGTGGTACTTCTTTGTGAAGCCCTGTATTTTTCCTGCCTTATGCTGCAGAACACGGTGATAAACGTTCCCCGTGACCCCGGTGTATAAGGTCAGCGAGCGGCTCGCCATGATGTAGACGTAATAGCGCTTCTCTTCTCGCACACTTTAATCCTTCGCTGCACGCGGCCAATCGGCCGCCAACCGTGTCGCTGTGTCAGCAGACTGCAGATCCCTCGCTGCGCTCGGGATGACAATTCTCAACAGGCGGATTATTTCTTGCACTCCTCCATCATCTTCACGAAATCCTTAAACAGATAGTGCGAATCGTGCGGCCCCGGCGCGGCTTCCGGGTGGTATTGCACGGTGAACAGCGGCAGATTGCGGTGGCGCATGCCTTCTAGGGTGTTGTCGTTTAGATCTATGTGGGTCAATTCGACTTCGCTTTGCGGCAGCGAATCGGGATCCACGGCGAAATTGTGGTTGTGGGCGGTGATCTCGATCTTGCCGCTGGACAGTTGCTTTACTGGATGATTTCCGCCGTGGTGGCCGAATTTCAGCTTGAAGGTTTTGCCTCCTAGCGCTATGCCGGCGATTTGGTGGCCCAGGCAGATTCCAAAAATCGGCTGGCGTCCCATCAGGCGTCTTATGTTGTCGACTGCGTAGGTGCAGGGCTCGGGATCACCCGGCCCATTCGACAGGAACACGCCGTCGGGTTTCAACGCCAGCACATCTTCGGCTGTCGTTTGCGCTGGGACTACCGTCACTTTGCAGCCTTCTCCGCGCAGTTTGCGCAGGATGTTCTGCTTGATGCCGAAGTCGTAGGCGACTACGTGGAAGCGCGCCGGCTCGTCTTTTACTCCTACTACTTCGTCGGGCAGGTGCGAGCGCTCGCCCGTTTCCCAGACATAGGTGTGATTTGTCGAGACGACTTTGGCGAGATCCTGGCCATCCATCTTCGGGATCGCTCGCGCCTTAGCTACGAGTTTGTCGGTGTCGGCTTCGAGGGTTGAGATCACGCCGCGCATCACGCCGTTGTCGCGCAGATGATGTACTAACGCGCGCGTGTCGATGTCGGCTAGCACTGGAATCCTGAACTGCTCCATGAACTCGTCGGTCACCTGCTGCGAGCGCCAGTTGGAGCTGACTTTCGAAAACTCGCGCACGATCAGGCCCTCAATGTAGGGCCGTTGCGATTCGTTGTCTTCGGGGTTGGTGCCGTAGTTTCCGATTTCAGGATTGGTCAGGACGACCATCTGCCCTGCGTAGGATGGGTCGGTGAAAATTTCCTGGTAGCCGGTGATGGAAGTATTAAAAACGACTTCGCCGGAGCATTCGCCTTTAGCGCCGTAGCCTTTGCCTCGGAAGACTCTGCCGTCTTCGAGCGCAAGGATCGCTTGCATTGCAACTCCTGTGGAGTGGATTTTATAGATTCTAGCAGTTGGGCGAGACGGTGTCAGCAGAATCGTGTGTGAGTCGTCACTTATCAGTTGTCAGTTTTCAGTAAAACCGAAAACGTCCGTAGCAATCATTGTTTTCGTTCTTGTCTTTCAGAAGACAAATGGAATAAACCGCTTCGTCCGCTGCATGTATTCCACATAAGGCTGACCGATTGAGTTTCCGAGGGCGTGCTCTTCCACGTGCACGCGGTACGAATAGGTGATGACGCCCATGCCTACGATGATGAGAATGCTTAGCCAGTTCGTGAGCGCCAGGCCGGTGCCGAAGTACATGAACATGGCTCCAGTATAAGAAGGATGGCGGACAAAGCGATAGAGGCCATGTTGAATTACCGGTTGATCGGCCTGGACCTTTACGTTGCCAGTGAAATAGCGGCCGAGGGTGCGAAAGCAGTAGCGGCGGAGCGCGGAGCCGGCCAACAGAATTGTGAGGCCGAGCGCAAACCAGACGATGCGGTGATTATGCAGCGCAAACCTCGAGCAGGGTGCTACCCAGAACGTGGCAGGAAGGGCCAGCCACGAGGCGATGATAATGAGTGTCATCGATCCGCGATCGGTTTTGTCTCCAGGGGCTGGCTTGGCGCGGGCGACGACGAGAAGTTCGGGCACGTACGCGATTAGAAATACTATCCAGAAAATCCAAGCGTAAGGAGACGTGTAGGCCACCGGCTGAGTAGATGAAATCATCTTGGTGTAACTGGGGTTTAGTGCGGTTTTCGGTTCAACACACGCTCGACACGCTCGGGCTCGCGCGCGATTATCTTCAAATAGGCTTGAGTTGGCTGATCCGGCTCCGCGCGGCCTTGCTCCCAGTCCCGTAGAGTGCCAAGCGGAATGTGGTAGCGAACAGCGAATTCCTCCTGCGTCAACGCCAGGGCGCGGCGAATGACTTTGGCCTGCGGCGTCCGCTTCATCCGCTTAAGATCGTCGGCGGTTAGCGGTTGCGCACCGCGATCGGCGCGGGCCGCCGCTTCGACGGCTCGAGGCGTCATGGGCCTAAGCGTTTTGCTGGAAGTAGTCGTCTTGCTCATATTGTGTTGCCCTTCGAGCTGAAATGATGCGGATGCTTTCCTTGCGTTCGGTATAGGCTACAAACAACAGGACGCTCCCCTCCGCCCTCCCGATCTGTACAAAACTCTCTTCGCCGTAATCTTCGCGGTCATCGAGACGTTCGATAGCAAAGGGGTCTTTAAATACCGTCTTCGCTAACTCGAAGCTCACGCCGGTGCGCGCCCAGGTTCGCTTGCTCCTTGGCGTTGTCCCACTTGAATTTCAGCTTCATGATACTACGGGAAACCAGTAGTCTGTCAACCAGATCATGGCATCAGCTTAGGCCTGAAAGCGTGCGCCTTATCGCAGCCTTCCCAGCTTTTCCATCGGCCAATATCCGAAGACGGCTTTGCCGTAGATGTAACGCTCGTTTACGGTGCCGAAGTCGCGGCTGTCGTTTGACATGGAGCGATGGTCGCCGAGGACGAAGTAACTATTCTTCGGCACCACGATCTCTGGGTAGGAGCGGGCGTCGGCGTAATCGCTGGGGACGTAATCTTCGTCGAGTGCGTGGCCGTTTACGTAGACCTGACCGTTTTCGATGCGGATGCGGTCGCCGGCTAATCCGATAACTCTCTTGATGTAGCTCTTCGAGGTGTCGCGCGGATAGCGGAAGACAACGATATCACCGCGCTCGATGGGCTCCCAGCGATAGACAAATTTGTTGACGAAGATCCGCTCCTGATCTTCGAGGCCGGGCATCATGCTGGTGCCTTCGACCTTCACTGGCTGATAGAGAAAGATGATGATGAAGGCCGAGATGGCGAGCGAAACCAGCAGATCGCGCGCCCAGACAGCCATTACGGGCAGCGGATGCGCTGGAGATTCTTTTGGCGCCGGAGCAGGCGGCGGAGGGCTCTCCAAATCTGGCATTGTTTCAATATTCTATACGAGGTCAGAGGTCAGAGGTTAGATTGCAAAAGCAAGGTTAGAGGTTAGAGGTCAAATTGCAGAGGTATAGAACGAGCATGGATTTTACTTCTGCAATATGACCTCTTACCTCTGACCTCACCTCTGGCCTTGCCAAGACGCTCGGTTCCCCGTACAAATAATCTTCTCCCATGACCGACTACTCCATCTTTCCTAAGATCAATGCGACCTTAAATGGATGCAGCGCGGTGCTGCTGGTGATTGGACGCGCGCTGATCGCGCGCGGCAAGGTGGCGGCGCATCGCGCAGTGATGATCACGGCGTTCGTTACGTCTTCGCTATTTCTCGCGTCGTATCTCTATTACCACTGGCCGCATCACGGCGGCATCGTTTATTTTCACGGCACGGGATGGACGCGGATCCTCTATTTCACTATCCTCACTTCGCACACCATCCTTGCGATCGTTGTTGTGCCCATGGTGCTGATTACGCTGACGCGCGGGCTCCGCGGGCAATTTGACCGGCATCGAGCCATTGCCCGTTGGACGTTTCCCATCTGGCTCTACGTTTCGGTGACGGGCGTGATCGTGTATTTAATGCTGTTTCAGATCTTCCCGTAAGAAAAATATTTTCGCGGTCAGACTATATCGCTGACATTTCCACAAGGCCCGATTCGTCACATATTTCTTGTACGTAGCGCACTGCCTTTCGGGCGACCGATTCTGCTATAGTGAGCGTCTCGAAGCATTCGCGAAGGAGCCCGCCTCATGAAGAGTGTCAATAAAGTCATCCTGATTGGAAACCTGGGCAAAGATCCCGAAATGAAGTTCACGCAAGGCGGCATGCCGGTCGCCAAGTTCTCCATTGCCACAAATGAGCGCTTCAAGGATAAAGATGGCAACTGGCAAGACCGCACGGAGTGGCACAACATCGTGGCTTTTCAGAAGCTGGCCGAAATTATTGGCCAGTATCTGAAAAAAGGCGGCAAGTGCTACATCGAGGGCAGCCTGCGCACCGGTTCCTGGGACGACAAAGAAACCGGCAAGAAGATGTACAAGACCGAGATCATTGCCAATGATCTGGTTCTGCTCAGCGGACGCGGCGAAGGCGGTGGGGGGGGCGAATACGCCGGCGGCTCGCGCGGAATCGCGGCTTCGTCGGGCGGCAACAGCTTTGATCAGAGCGCGCCCGAACCAGAGCACGCGCCGGTCGGCAGTTCTCCGATCACGGACGAAGATATTCCGTTCTAGGAGCTTCGCCTTGAGTACCTCCAAACTTGCTGGTCGTAATTGCGTTCCCTGCCGCGGCGGCGTGCCGCCGCTCAAGGGAGCTAAGCTCACGGAGCTCCATCATCAGCTGGCCGACCCTTCGCAGTGGAAGGTCGTCGACGAGCATCACATCGTCCGCAGCTTCAAGTTCCCGGATTTCAAGTCGGCGCTGGCTTTCGTGAATAGCGTGGGCGAGGTTGCCGAGCAGCAGGGCCACCATCCCGACATACTGCTTGGATGGGGCAAGGCTGAGATCACGACCTGGACGCATGCAGTTGACGGGCTGACTGAGTCGGACTTCATTCTGGCAGCGAAGATCGACCAGCTGATCTAATCCTCCACCTATCCATCGAGGAAGCACGCCAATTGCCGGCTCCAAAGGTCATTGCCATTGCCAACCGAATAGGCCATGATCTACTGGATGAGACCCAAGCTAGACAAGCTCTGCCGAGTGGTTCTCCCTAAGCCGCTTCGCTCCCACTATGGATTGCGACCGGGAACCGAGTTGGAGATCGTCGAAGGCGCGCGGGAGTTTACGCTCCGTCCGGCCGATAGTGGTCCCAGCCTGGTAGAGGTTAACGGCATTCTTGTGCACCAAGGCATCCCGCATGAAGACCTAGACATTCTTGAGATCGTTCGCGACGAACGAGCAAAGCGTACCCAGCATTTAAGCGGCATGAAACGGCGAGTAACGTCGCAGAGATGAATTGAGGCTGTTCTTCGATACCTCGTCTCTCTTTGTGCGGATCGCACCTCAGCTCAGAAAGCAGATTGTGCGCCCATAGCTCGATCTCATTCCGCCTGCGCGCCGGCCACTTTACGCGCATTACGGCGAATCGATAATCCCCACAGCCCCGCCGGAATCACCATCAACATGCCCGCCACGCTGGCGACGTTGCGGGCCGCGAAGCCCCAGTCCACGAAGCGTCCGGCGAGATACGCGCCTGCGGCGATAGTGAGCATGCAGAGGCAGAGGTCGGCAGCGAAGACGCGGCCGCGGAATTTGTCGTCGCTCTGCATCTGCAACAGCGTCGTCGAGAACACCCACACGACCGAACTGCCGGAATGCGCCAGGGCCACGCACAAACAGGCTTCCCAGAGATGGCCGGAGACGCCGATCAGCGTATAGCCCGTGGCTGCAGCTAGATATCCGCAGAAGATTGCGGCCTCCAGGCGGCGCTGCCAGTGACCTGCCCACGACGCGGCCAGCAGCGGGCCGAGCAAAGCGCCTACGCCGCGCGCGCCTAGCAGCAAACTCATCCCGAGAAACGCGCCGCGTTCGGGAGACATGCCTCCCCAGCGAACGTCGAATTCGTTTTGGCCCATCACGGTGAAGAGCACCCAACTGGGGCCGACGATCAGGTTGCCGAATTTTACGAGGATCGCGGAGCGCAACTTCACGTGCGCGCGTACGTAGCGAATCCCAGCGACGATCGGCGAAAAGTTGATCAGCTCTTTTGCGCGAAATGGATGGCCACCTTCGGCGTGCGGCTCGGCGAAGCGCATCCCCCAGATCAGCACGGCTGAAGCCACAAAGGACAGCGCATTCAGCAGGAATACGGTATCGCGTCCAAAGAATGCTGCGACAAAGCCTCCAAGCGTTGCGCCCAGCATCAGGTTGACGCTCCAGGTGGTCGAGGCGAGCGTGTTCGCCACCACGACGTCTTCCCTTTTGACAATGTTCGGAATGACCGCGTTGCGCGCGGGCTCAAAAAAGGCGACCAGCACGGTTTCCGCCATGAGGAGCGGATAGACAATCCAGACATTTTCTTTCGAGCGCACGAAGAGCATGCAGAGGACGATCAACATGCGTCCGATATCGGTCGCGATCATGACTCGCTTGCGGCGCAGTCGATCGTTGACCACTCCCGCCGTCGGGCCGATAAAAGTTTGCGGCAAGACTTGAAGCACTAAGGCCAGCGCCACCGATCCGGCGCGTCCGGTGAGTTGCAGGAGCAGGTTGTAGATCGCCAGGGTGTAAAACCAGTCGCCGATTTCGCTGACAACTTGGGCGCTCCACAGGCGGCGAAAATTGCGGTTGCCGCCGATCAGGCGGGCGTAGGACTCCAGCGACACTCGGCTGACTTCAAGTTCAGGAACGGGTTCCATTTTGGCGTGAAATTAGGAGTTCACAGCATATCGGATTGGGCCAAACCGAGCACCCAGAGCCGGAAGTGGAATCGCGATAGACGAAAATGTGCAAGATTCTGCACACAGGGAAAACTATCCTCTGGAAAACTGCTAACGGGTTGGTTTTTTGCACCTAATTCGCCCTAAAGACAACTGTTTGAATGGACTGTAAATGTCGCCACTTTGGAGAACCGCTTGCCACTATCTAAAGCGAAAGGAGCATCACCTTGCGAACCTTGGGCCCTGTCGCTCTGCTTGTCCTTACTCTGGTTTCAAATTCGTTTGCCACAACTGTTGTTGCGAGATCCTCCGCTTATCCGGAACCTGGCATTCTCGCCTTACTCGGCGGTGGTTTGATTGGATTGGCCGCTGTGATTCGGCGGCGCCTGAGCAATTAATCCCATTTGCCGAGAGCGCCCTCGGCGTCTCTCCGTTAGTAATTTTCTGATTCTTGCAGGGTAAGCCTGCGATGGCACTTGCTGCTCCAGGGCGTTATCCCTTCGCCACCAAGTCAAGAAAATATTGGTGAATACGGCGATCATCGCTCAGTTCGGGATGAAAGGTTGCGGCCATCGTCTTGCCTTTGCGCACCAGCACGGGATCTTTGCCTTCGGTCGCGATCACTTCCACGCCTTGACCTACGCGTTCGATCTTGGGGGCGCGTATGAAAACCATCTCGATCGGTTCGCTAAGAAATTTCCCCTCGCGGATGGAGCTGTCGATCTGGCGGCCGTAGGCGTTGCGGCGCACAGTGATGTCGAGCGCGCCAAGGCCGGACTGCTTTGGATTCTCTACGTCGGTCGCGAGCAGGATACATCCAGCGCAGGTTCCGAAGGTTGGCTTCACACGGACGAAGTCTTTTACCTTCGCGAGGCCCTCCTCACCGAGGAGCTTGAGAAACGTGCCGGACTCGCCTCCGGGGATTATCAGGCCGTCAAGTTCGTCAAGTTGCTCGGGCTTGCGGACGAGAACGACTTCCGCGCCGAGCTCTTCGAGACGGCGGCGATGCGCGTCGAAATCGCCTTGCAATGCCAGGACTCCGATCTTCATGTCGGGACACACCTGGAGTTTGCTCTCAGGACTTTAGCTGTCGATGAGCCGATCACTCCACGATTCTCCCGGTCACCCAGTGACCCGATCGCCCGATGATTTGCTCTTGCCTTTCGGCTCGGGCACGTCTTTTGCCTTGAGCAGATCTTTTAACTCGGCCATGAATTCCTGCACATCTTTGAAGTCGAGATAGACGGAGGCGAAACGCACATAGGCTACTTTGTCGTAGCGGCGGAGACGATTCATGATGAGCTCGCCGATTTCGCTCGTTTTGCGCTCGCGCTCGGCGGATTCGATGACGAAGGTCTCAGCTTCATTGACGATCTGCTCGAGGCGGCTGATGGGAACGGGGCGCTTTTCGCAGGCGCGCATCAGGCCGTTAAGAACTTTCTGGCGATCAAAGCGTTCGCGGCGTCCGTCTTTCTTAACCACCATGTACGGGATTTCGTCGATGCGCTCGTAGGTGGTGAAGCGCTTCTCACACTTCAGGCATTCGCGGCGGCGGCGTATGGAATCCGCTTCCTTGCTCTCGCGCGAATCCACGACTTTGTCATTTTCAAACCCGCAGAAGGGGCATTTCATGCGCTTGATTTCGATTCGGAATTCAAGACGATTGTAGCAGGCGGAGATCAGGTGTCAGGTCGCAGGTAACAGCAACAACTGAGGCGTTTGCGATTTTCCTGAGACCTAAGACCGGTCGCCTGTCACCTTCATCAAATTGCCTCTTTGACCGCATCGACCTCTTCCGCGTGTTCCGTCTCTTCTGAAAGTTTGCGCAGCGACAGGCGCTCGTGATGGGAGAGGAGCAATCCTACGGGAACGATGGCGAAGAAGGTCACCAGCCACAGCATTATGCCGCAACTGACGGCGAGTTCTTTGGGGACGATGTGGAAGATGTGATCGAGGGCGCTGATGGTTGCGAGTTGCGAGCCGCCGCCTACGCCGGGCAATTGCACCATGGAGCCGATCATGCTCGCTCCCATGAGCAGGAGGACTTTGGTGACGCTCATTGCGGCCATGGGGGCGCCATAGGCGTGGGTCACTTCTTTGTAGGCCAGGGCGATGATCCACCACATGAGGACTGACACGGCGGATAATTCTAGAAACGCGATGGGGCCGTGGATGGTGTTGAGTCCGATGGTGAACTCGCGAATTTTCTGCGCGATGCGATGGCCTAGATTCTCGGCGAGATGCGCAAAGCGGTCTTCGACAAACTGGGCAATGCGATTTCCGCGGTAGGCGATCAGCAGGGCTCCCAGGAACAATCCGAATACCAGGGCGATCAGGGCATAGCCGGTGAGACGAATCCAGTGGCTGACTTCGGGCGGGGCGGAGAGCATGAAGGTGCGCAGCTTTGACGGAAGAAAGATCGCTGCCACCATCAGGACCGTGAAGCCGCCGACGTCGAATATGCGCTCGACGGCCCAGACGGCTACTTGCGAGGCGAAGGGCAGATTGTTTCGGCGTGCGATGAGGTAGGGGCGGATTAGTTCTCCGGCGCGGCCTAGCAAGGCCAGGCCGGTGAAGCCGATCATGGTTGGCGGGACGAGGCCGAGGATGGATGCGTCTTTGCGAACGGGGCGGAGGAAAATTTTCCAGCGCACGGCGCGCAGGAAATAGGCAATGTAGATATAGCCGACGCCCATGAGGATGTCACGCCAATTTAATCCGAATTGGAACAGCCGGGCCCAGTCGAAGTTTTTCCAGGTGCGGAACTGGAGGTAGACCAATCCAGCCAGCACTAGAAAAACAACGACGTATGCCAGGTATTTTTTCTTGTTCATTCGCTGCGAGATCGATTGCGAAGACAGGCGCAGCTGTGGTGTGCAACGCCCCAGTTGAAGGTAAATGAGGAAGCAGCGAGGGTCAATGTCAGGGGGTTAACAGTTTGCGGACATGGGCACGCAGCCCCTGAAGGGGCGTCTGATTCCGGAGACGATACGGTATCGCTAAAGCGATACCCTGATACGAAACGCATTTTTTCGAAGGGTCAAGGCTGCGATTGCGCGACGACGGTGGTCACGACTTGCTTCGCTGCCTGTTGAGTGTGAGGCAGCGTTTTACCCGGAGGCTTGGTGGGTGCGTGGGCGGAGAGTTGCTTTTGTTTGGCCGCCGCTTTTTCTTGTGCGATTTTCTTGGTGTTGTATTCGTGGACGATGCGGGCTACGTAGGCGCGGGTTTCGCGGAAGGGCGGGACTCCCTGATATTGCTCGACTCGCTCGGGGCCTGCGTTATAGGCGGCCAGGGCTTTGACGAGATCGAAATTGTAGCGCTCAAGAAGTTCGCGGAGATAACGGCTTCCGCCGGTGACGTTGGCTTCGGGATCGAAGGCGTCGTTGACGCCTAGTTGATTGGCGGTGCCGGGCATTAATTGCATCAATCCGCGCGCGCCTTTGGGAGAGACGGCGTGGGCGTTAAATCCGCTTTCAGCGTGGATGACGCTGTTGACGAGATCGGGATCGAGATGGAAGGCGGCGCTGGCGGTATTTACTACTTCGTTAATAGGGAGAGATGGCGATTTTTGGGAGTTCGCCGTGACCGAGACAGATGACGGCGTAGGCGGCGGCGCGGAAAGATCTTTTTCGTAGCTGGCGATCTCTTCGGTGGGTACATCGGTGAAGCTGGAATCATCGGCGAAAAAGAAGAGGCGTGTCGTCGATCCCATTTCCTGGTGATGGTCGTGGCGTATGGCGAAGCCGTTGCGCAAGACGGCTAAATCGGCGGCGTACGACGGACCTGTCATCAGAGCCAAGATCACGACACAGGAAAGCGCGATGTACGTATTCCCCCAGCGGCTAAAGCCGCGAGCAATTTTGCTACGATTACGGCGCGGCTGAAAGGCGTGCCCTTTCAAAACAATTTCAGACAAAGCAAATTCCGAGTCGCCGCGCGCCGTTCGCGCAGCTTTCTTTGTCGTTAATAGTGCTTGTCGGATCATCGTCTTCGAATTCAATTTCAATCGGTCACAGGCTGACGCCAATCGCCGATCTGAGAGCTTCGTCCGGCTCTTCCGCTTCGATCGCTTTGCCATTTAACACGTACTCAACTGCGGCCGAGACACCGCTTTCGGCGTTGGAGCGGGTTAGCTTCCAGCCTCGGCCGCGTAACTCTTCCGATGCATTTCCCATGATAAACGGATGGCCGGCGAGGGCCAGCATTTCTATATCGTTGTAGTTATCACCGATGGCCATGACCTGTTCGCGGGTAATCTGGCGGTGATTGGCCCAGCGCTCGAGCGCGTGTCCTTTGGAGCAGCCAGCGTTGAGCACATCGACAATTGACAGATCGCGGCCGGGATATTCGGTGCGGAGAACCGTGATGGGCAACCCGCAGGTTGCGAGAACCTGCAAGACGCGCTGCATGTCGGCGACCGGTCCGCAGAACATCGCCTGCACGGGGTCGGTGGTGAGTGCGTTCTCGATTGGGACCACGAACTTTATGTACTGCATATTTTTTTCCAGCCAGCGCTGGATGCTGCCTTCGAGATATTCGAGGCGTTCGATCACGATTGTGCCTGCCACATCGCCAAGAAGATCGTTGCGGTCAAAGGTGAGAACGGTCTGACCGCGAAATTCTTGCATTACTTGGACGAGTTCGCGACAGGTGGGCTCGGGCAGCAGGTCGCGATGAAAAGTCTCCCCGCCGAGCGAGCGCGTGATGGCACCGTTGGAGCTGATCAGCCACAGGTCGAAACCCAGTTGCTGGGCGATGGGAAGAGCGAAGGTGTGACGGCGTCCGGTGACGAGGATGACCTCGACGCCGTCGGCGTGGGCGCGGCGGAGGGTAGCGAGGTCGGTGTCGGAAATCTTGAATTCCGGGCCGAGCAACGTGCCGTCAATATCGATAGCAATGAGGCGGAGAGAATTGGCGGGCACGGTTAATTCTAGCATCCATCTCTCGGCGTTTGAGAGATCGTATCTCGCCATTGGTGCATTCCGTGGGGCGCGAAAAAAATTTAGGTCGATCTTTAGAATCATCGGTTTAGCGAAAAAATGTCGCCAAATCTTTGAGTTATAAGAACTTATTCGCAAAATCTTATGGAATAAGGAGTTAGGGCGATTAATGGGGCTCTGCGCATGGAAGGCACCCCTCATGCCTAATATGCCTAATTCTTGTGCAGCCCTGTCGCTTTTTGTGCGTAACTTAATCCTGAGGGCAATTGCCTTTCTTTATCCACTCCACGCCTTTGCGGGACAAGCGAACTGCGCTGATCGGGTTGCCGACTTCGGAAAAGGGAACCCCACGAGCAGTTGTCTTGGTTTTCGGGAGATTGTCGATCGTCAGTTTCACTTTTTCGATAGCAACAGTAGCAATCGGATCGGAACTATTCTTAACAGCAACATTGATCGTGCGTGTCCATTGATCGGACCTGAATGTTTGTCGAGCCTTCAGTTCATCAATAACTTCGTGCCTTCCCATCCAATTGGGAAAGTCTGTGCCGCTCAAGATATATGGCGGCGGATAGTTGATGTTAATATTTATGGCCTCTCGACTGTCAGCGATGTCATAGGTGATTTGTGCGCTGACAGCCAAAACGCTTCCATCTTTTTTGACGCCCGCAAACAGAGCACTCATGATGGCATTGTCGGAGAGTCCAGCCATGACCTTGATTCCATGGCTCAGCCTGTCGTTAATCTTATGTTTGATCGATACCAGCCAGGCGTTGGCAAGAGCCTGAGGCAGCTCATCAGGCGCAGTTTTCTTTGCAAGGCGCTTAAAGTCACCCTTGGCGATTGCGTAAGCGTCCCACAACTCCGTGGGCTTATTCCTCGGCCCAGCTCTCCCAGAAGCGGCGAATATTATTTTGTTACCAAATGCAGCGATTTTACAGTTGTCGTCAACGTAGGAAAAACGGCCACTTATCCGACTGTCAGCGGCAACGACGATTTCTTTCTCAGACGCATTAAAGACGATTATCGTTCCATCGGCTTCCGTTTGGCCAGATGCATTCAGCCCGAAGAAAATCATGACCCAAAAAACAACGAGGAAGTACCGTTTCATGTCGTTCTTCTTTCTCGGGATACTTCAACTTGTCACATGCTGTCGGAGCACGCCTTAGAAATGAAAAAGGGTGCGGGAATGATCCCACACCCTCTGCGTTGGAGTTTGACTCTCTATTTCTATTGTATCAATTTCGACCACCCTGTACCGACAGCTTTTGGAACTTTATTTTGCTCTTCTATTCATCGACTTGCCGGGGAAATCGTGGAAATGTGGGCTTGACACGATTTTCCTCGGTGCGACCGGTTCGCATCGGCGGGCGCATCCTGGTTTTACGTTGCAACTCTCTGCTGAAGGAGATCGATATTCTGCTCACATTTTCTTCCGCTGTGCGACAATCTTCCCGACCAACATTCCCTACGGAGGCTATCGATGAAGTTGAGATTCCTTCTGCTGCTCCTGACTGTGCTGCCCAATTCCCTGCCCGCGCAATCCGCGCCGGAAACTGGCAAGCCTTTTGTCATCGAGTATTACTACAAGACGAAGTGGGGACATGCCGACGAATTTCTACAGCTCTTTAAGAAAAATCATTACCCTCTGCTGAAGAAGCAGGTGGAGATGGGGCGCATGCTCAAGGTGTGGATGGACCAGTCGCGCTATCACACGACCGAAGACGGGCGGTGGGACTATCGCGTGACCATCGTGTTCAAGAATTCCGCGGCGGCAAACGAGCCCTTTGACGAGGACGCGATGAAGAAACAGCTCTGGCCCGACCAGGCGACTTACTTGAAGGAGGAGCAGCGGCGGTTCGAAATCCTCGATGCGCACTGGGATTTGCCCATTAAGACCATGGACCTAGACGGCAAATAATTGCAGCGGTAATGCGCGTCGGAGCGAAAACGATTGTAAAAGGTTGGTGAATTACTAGAAGAAATCCTTTATCGGTCGCATCAAAATTTGGAGTTAGACATGGACTCCGTTGCCGGTTAAGGTTAGGTGATGGAAAACTTAGTTTGGGTTGAAGATTCACCGGTTGATGTATTGCATGAGATTGGCGGCCGCCTGGCGAAGACAGGCGGTTTTCACGAAGTGCTGGACCGGGTCGTGGAGTTTGCGTCGGCACTGGTGCGGTGCGATTCCTGCCTGATTTATGTGATCGAGGGCGAGCATCTGGTCTTGCGCGCTTCGAAGAATGCGCATCCGGATGTTGTCGACCGGCTCAAACTGCGCGTCGGCCAAGGGATTACTGGCTGGGTTGCGGAACATCACGAACCGGTGGCGATTTCAGAAAAAGCGGCCCTCGATCCGCGATTTCAATTTTTCCACGAGTTGCCGGAAGACAGTTACGAAGCGTTTCTCTCCGTGCCGCTGATGTCGCGTGGGCGCGTCGTTGGAGCGATTAACTTACAGCATCGCCTTCCTCATACTTACAAGCGAAAAGAAATTCGTCTGATTTCCGCAATCGGTTTTCTTGTGGGAGCGGAGATTGAATTGGCTCGCCTGGAAGAAATCAATTCGAATCTCACCGACCAGTTGCAAACGCGAAAAGTTGTGGAGCGCGCTAAGGGGATTTTGCAGCGCGAACTGCGCTTGAGCGAAGAGCAAGCTTACCTGGCTCTGCAGCACCAGAGCCGGCAGAAACGTAAACCGATGAAGGATATTGCCGACGCGATTATTCTGAGTGAAGAAGTGAGAGAAAATTCGCGCGGGGCGCGAGTGGACTAACAGATTGCAGCATGATCGGCGTTTGATGCCCAGCTGGACAGGGCATCTGTCTTGGAGAGACGCGGCCAACCCGCGTCTCTGCCAGACCTCCCCTCTACCGTGGAGTTCACCAGAACTATTTTCCCTCAGCGGCTAAAGCCGCCATCGAGAACCGAGCCTTCTATCGCAGCGGTGAATCGCTGCGCCACCCAAAGGCAAGTGCAGCTAAGGCAGGCTGAAAGCTGTGCCCTTTCAACAGCAATTGATTACGCCACAGGCAGCAGTTGATTAATGCCTGGCGAACCGAATCACTATAAAATAAAAACCGGGATCAGGCTGGGTTGAACCTGGTCCCGGTGATACAGCTGCGAATGGGATGTGGGCCCCTCGCTGCTGAATATCGATTTACTTCGACGTGCCCGCACTGGGCACAGCAAAGCGCAACGATATGTCGTAGTGGGGCAGCTCCATGGTGCTGATGAAGCTTTGCCCTTCGCGCGACACGAGAACGAGGCGGCTGGCTTGATCCGGCTTCGGCGTCTCAACCGTGTCCACCATCAGCATCGCGCTCGTGCCGCCGTTCGATCCGCGCAATGTGATGAACTCGAACGAGCCCTTGGTGTCGACAGTAAAGGTGTAGTCTCCTGGACGCAGAACCACGTTTTGGCAACGCACTTCGTGCGACAAAGTGAAGCTGCCGCGCGCTTCCTCGGCAGCAGCCAATGTCGGTTGAATAGAGAGCAGACTCAAGCCCAATGCGGCGGCATATGCGAATTTGCGAATTGATCTCATACCGTCTCCTGTTCTTTATTCCTTGGTCTAAGAAGCTCACGGCCGCAGCTATGCAGCGGAACGTGGGCCCAGATTAAGGTGGAGCACATCGAGGTCAGCAGATTTGCAACGCAGCGTACGAGGCTGAACGCAAACATCGAGTCCGGAAAGCCGGCTGCTTCGCAGGCTCCGAACTGAAAATAGTATGAAGGAATTCGGCGGCGCGGTCCAACGAAAAAAATCGATTTGCCGGATTTGCGGAGAACGTCACGCGGCGATGGTGAATTCCATCCAATGTCCGCTGGACGCCATTGAGGCAATTTTCCTGCGGCTTCAGGCGCGCGCGTTTGCCAAAGACTCACTCTATGGGAGAACATACTTGGTTTGCACATCTCTCAATGTTCTTATAAGGAAGCAGCCTAAATATGGCGAAGGTGAAAAAGTCTCGCGCAAAGGTAGTCAATGCAGCACGAGTTGAAGTTAAGTCCGAGGTTAAGCCTGGCGTGAAATCCGCCAGTCCTGCGCATCATGATGGTTCGATAGAGCCCGCCAAAGGCAAACTGGGCGTGATGATTCCCGGCATGGGCGCGGTTGCTACGACATTTGTGGCGGGAGTGGAGGCGGTGCGTAAGGGCATCGCGCAGCCCATCGGTTCGCTCACGCAGATGGGGACGATTCGACTGGGAAAGCGCACCGATGGCCGGTCGCCAAAGATCAAGGAGTTCGTTCCGCTCGCTGGCCTCAACGATCTGGTCTTCACGGGCTGGGATATTTTCGAAGACAACATGTACGCCGCGGCACAAAACGCCGGCGTGCTGGAGCGCGACCTCCTCGCCAAAGTGAAAGGCCGGCTCAGCGCTATCACGCCGATGAAGGCGGTGTTCGATCACAACTACGTCAAGAAGATCGATGGGCCGAACGTGAAGAAGGGCAAGAACAAGCTGGATCTGGCCGAGCAGCTTCGGCAGGACATTCGCGACTTTAGAAAGTCGAGTGGCGCGAGCCGCCTGGTAACGATCTGGTGCGCATCGACTGAAACTTTCATCGAGCCAAGCGCCGCTCACCAGAGCCTGAAGGCGCTCGAGAAAGGGATGAAAGAGAACGACGAAAACATTGCTCCGTCGATGGTTTATGCCTACGCCTCGCTGATGGAGGGCGTGCCGTTCGCCAACGGCGCGCCGAACTTGACGGTGGATATTCCGGCGATGCACGAGTTGGCCCACGAGCGCGAGTTGCCTATCTGCGGCAAAGATTTCAAGACTGGACAGACGCTGATGAAGACCGTGCTGGCTCCGGCATTTAAGGCGCGGCTGCTCGGGCTGAGCGGATGGTACTCGACCAACATTTTGGGCAATCGCGACGGCGAGGTGCTCGACGATCCTGGGTCGTTTAAGACCAAGGAGGAATCGAAGCTGGGCGCGCTGGAGCATATTTTGCAGCCGGCTTTGTATCCGGAACTTTACGGCAATATTTTCCACAAGGTTCGTATCAACTATTACCCGCCGCGCGGCGATAACAAAGAAGGATGGGACAACATCGACATCTTCGGATGGCTCGGGTATCCGATGCAGATTAAAGTTGACTTCCTGTGCCGCGACTCGATTTTGGCGGCGCCGATCGTGCTTGATCTGGTCTTATTCCTGGATCTCGCGCAACGCACACCTGAATTGCGCAGGTTGGGCATTCAGGAGTGGCTGAGCTTCTACTTTAAGTCGCCGATGACCGCGCCGGGGCTGTATCCAGAGCACGATCTCTTTATTCAGCTCATCAAGCTGAAGAACACGTTGCGGCATTTGAAGGGGGAAGAGCTGATTACACATTTGGGGCTGGAGTACTACGACTAGAACCTAAGAGGTGAAAGTGCGGCGCGGGCGGGCGCGCCCGCGTTTTCTCACTCCTGAGAAGCATTTCTGGGAAGTTTCACCACACCGTCCTAATCAGAGGACTGCGCCGTATCCGCTCGTCCCGCGTCACCAGCGTCAACCCTTCGACGCGTGCGGTGGCGCCGATCAGGCGGTCAGCCAGATCGCGCGAATAGTCCTCTGGGAACTGTGCCGCAAGGGCCGCAATCTCTGGAGTAATTGGCCGCATCGTCACTCCCTCGAGAAATCGCAGGACCGAGGTTTCGACCGTACCGTATCCTTGGATCCTTCCCGACGCAATCTGCCAAGCCACCTCGTAAGCGGTTATTGCTGACACGGCCAGCCCATCGCCGCGGCGTGCGCGACGAATCGCTGAGGCTGCGGCCTTCGAAAGCCGCTTGGAGTCAGCAACCGCCCAGATCAATACGTGAGAGTCGAGCAGGGTCACGAGGACTCCCAGCCATCGATGGGCGACTCGATATCGCCAACGACGCGAAAAACTCCTTCGAGCCTGCCGATAAAGTCGTCCTTGTCATCGTCGGCGGGAACGAGTTTGGCCACCGGCTTGCCGCGCTTAGTGATGATCAACGGCTCGCGCGTGGAGCGGACGTCTTCCATGAGGGTAAGACAGCGCGCCTTAAATTCTCCGGCTGCTATTTTCTTCATGGTCAGAGTATAACATACATGGTCATATCGACATGACCACAAGAAAAGCATCCTACTCATCCATCTCGTACGCCTTCTTCAACCACCGTTTCACCTCATCGTCAATATCGGCCTTCGACTTAATCTCAATCCGCCGCGTGATGCGGTCTTTCTTTTCATAGCCGCCGGTATCGATCAATCGCTTCGGCGTTTTCATGTTGCCGAGGGCGAAGCCGAGATCGATGCGCGTGTTCGTCGACGGCTTGATCTGCGCGAATACGTGGTTGCGATAGAACGGCACCATCGTCCTGCACGGGCACGCCTTCACATCTTTGCCGAGCGAAAACCCAAGCTTCAGCAACTCGTCATACAGCGGGCGCAACGCGGCTCGTGGGCCGGAGTATTGCGCCTCTACCCATTCGGCGGCGGTCTTCAGGTACGTGTCGGGCGAATCAAATGCCGATGTTCCCTTGCCGTCGGCGCGCTCGGCGATCCAGGTTGCATTGTTTCTGCCCAGGTTGTGGTCTTTCCTCAACCACTCGCGGCGTTCTTTCTCCGTCGGCGGGCCCGACTTCTGCGTAAGAGCGATCCATTCTTCGAGTGATCGCCCCGTTTTTTGCGACAGTTCCGCGATCCCTTTCTGCACCATGGCTACGCTCGGATGAACGGAGAAAGAAGCGTGCGTTTTACTCGCGGGAGACATTGCGACCTCCTGGTGATCGACAATTTGCACGCCATGATACCCAATCTC
Organism: Acidobacteriaceae bacterium; assembly: GCA_003132405.1. GTDB lineage: Bacteria > Acidobacteriota > Terriglobia > Terriglobales > Acidobacteriaceae > Acidiflorens. The sequence continues at coordinate 88,357 of PKXQ01000107.1, forward strand.
GCAGCCGCCTCGCGATAGAATCTTTCGATGGCTGGCAAGAAACAATCTGGCACGCAAGAATCCGACAAGAAGCACGGCGGCAAGAAGCAGGGATCCGGGCACGACACGCGCTACGTGAAAATGCAGAAGAACAATTGCTTCGTCTGCGGCACGGACAACCCTGACGGCATGAAGCTGCTTTTCTCTTACGACGAAGAACGCAACTGCTTCGTCTGCCGTTTCCGGTTGGGCAAGCGCTACACAGGGCCGCCCGGACACTGCCACGGCGGCATCATCGCCACCATTCTCGATGAAGCCATGGGGAAGGTGAACAAGATCCGCCACGTGATCGCGGTGACCTCTGAGATGACGGTGAATTACCTGAAGCCAGTGCCGCTCCACCAACCGCTGCGCGTGGAGTCACGCGAGGTTAAGGTGGAGGGGCGGAAGCATATTAATACGGCCGAGATTCTCAACGAAAAAGGCGATGTGCTGGCCCGCAGTCAAGGGCTGTTCATCGCGATTGATCCGCACCGCATGTTTGCGAAGTTTGCGAAGACGTAGCGCAAAGGGTGGGTTCAGGCTGAGCTTGCGGATGCGCCGTAGTCCGCTCCAAATGGCAAATTCGCGGCAGCTTTTTGACCCAGACTAAAGCGCTGGTCGGCACAAGTTACAACTACCACGCTAGTACTTGGCTGCGTTCTTGTACCAACGTAGAACTCGGAGAGCGCGGAGTGTGTTCCAGCGGCTTGCCGTGCCGACCTCGGTTTCGATCTGCGGCGGGATATATTCGGGATGAATGAGATTGAGCGGCCAGCGCCCGTTCTGGTGGCGGCGGCTCGTCACGATTTCGATGGCCTTACCCACGCGGTTGTCGGGTTTGATTCCTGCATTCCGCAGATAATCGAGTCCACGCAAGACGTCGTAGTGCCAAAACGTAGGAAACGAGAAGCGAAGCCAGCGTTTGTTGATGATTTCGCCGGTTAGGAGCGAGCGGAACATCCGGCGCTCGAGCAGATAGTTTTCGGCGCGCTTGCGGGCCTTAGTGACGGACTTCGTGAGGGCCGCTGATTTGGGGCTGGCGGTGGCGTAACCACTGGGCGCAGAAACCCATCCTGCGATGTAAAATACTGATCAGGAGCAGATTTCGGCTGCATAAGCTTCGAACTTCACGTTCGCGAATGATGCTCGCGCCTGATCCAGACGCCTGATCCAGAAAAGAGTCAACCTATGTCGCAGAATAACGGTCACAACAACAGCCTTCGTCTTAAAACCGGCCTCGCCGAAATGCTTAAGGGCGGCGTCATCATGGACGTCACCACGGCCAAGCAAGCTGAGATTGCCGAGCGCGCCGGTGCGGTCGCGGTCATGGCGCTGGAGCGCGTGCCGGCGCAGATTCGCGCCGAAGGCGGCGTGGCGCGCATGGCTTCGCCGAAAATAATTCGCGAAATCATGGGGGCGGTGAATATTCCCGTGATGGCCAAGTGCCGCATAGGCCATTTTGCCGAGGCGCAGATTTTGCAGGAGCTGGGCGTCGACTACATTGACGAGTCGGAAGTGCTCACTCCCGCCGACGAAGCGCATCACGTCGACAAACACGCGTTCACTGTTCCCTTCGTCTGCGGCGCGCGCAACCTGGGCGAAGCTCTGCGCCGCATTGCCGAAGGCGCGGCGATGATTCGCACCAAGGGCGAGGCTGGCACTGGAGACGTGGTCCATGCGGTGCGGCACATTCGCCAGATCGTGCAGGAGATGAGAATTCTGACTGTGCTCGGCGAAGAAGAACTCTACGCCAAAGCCAAAGAGCATGGCGCTCCCTACGAACTGATCAGGATGGTGGCGCGCGACGGCAAGCTGCCGGTGCCGAATTTTTCAGCGGGAGGAATCGCGACTCCGGCGGACGCGTCGCTGGTGATGCAGCTCGGAGCCGAAGCGGTGTTCGTGGGCTCGGGCATCTTCATGGCGAACTCGACCGAGTTTGCCGACCCCGCCGAAGCCGAGAAGCGGGCGAAGGCGATTGTGCAGGCGGCTACGCACTTTAAGGATCCTAAAGTGTTACTTGAGGTTAGTGAGGATTTGGTGGGAGCTATGAAGGGGCTGGCTGTGTCTGGGCTGGATGAGGGGCAGCTGCTGCAGACGCGGGGGTGGTAGCGCTCCATGTGGATGTGGGTCCGTGCCTTGCGATCACCTCCCCCTACCGTTAGAATTAACAAAGTTGAATCTTGGATCCGGCAAGGAAATTACTGGTGTAGTCGGGGAAAACTATGTCTCATAAGCTAGATGAATCTGTGCGGCAGCATGTCAACGACAGCTTGACGACCCGCCATATCGAACAATCGAGCGATCTGCAAAAGTCGCTAACAACCGCCCATCTACAGCAAAAAATCGGGAACAAGATTCCGACTCAGGGCCAAGGCAGCCCCGATGCCACAACGTCGAACGGGACGGGGCAGCAACAGGGATCCGGGGACAAGAAGTAATCTGTGACTATGTCGGACTTGATCGCGCTGGCCTCTCTGGCTGTCGCGGCTGTGGCCTTACTAATATCGGTTTATGCGATCATAAGGGCAAACGCGACAGCTTCCGCTGCAACTTTCGTTACCCTCAACGAAGGGTTTAGGCAGGCTTGGGAAAGGTGCCTGCACCGCAGGATGAGGATGCAACGAACTATGAACTCGCAGAGTTATTGAACCTCCTTGAGATCGCATGCGCAATTTATCTTGAAAAATCGCTATCGGGCAATTCTAGGAAATTAATTTTCGAATATCTGGATAGCGTTTTGTCGCTCCTGATCAAGAACTCCTCGCTCAATGACCGAGTCCCTCGGTTGCTCCAAACCGAGAAAACCTTCATTTTCATCAAGAGGTTTCTAAAAAAGAAACGCTCTACCCTTAGCGTGACTATCCCGCCGGAGTGGTACGAACTTCAGCCCTAACGGCAGTAGTATTCGTAGTTTCGAGGAATGTTACATGGATTTATCGCCGGCGACATCTGAGCTTTCGATCTATGTCAACGTCCTCAGTCTGCTGTTCAACGTTTACAAATCTACGAAACCAAGCGTGGCCGGGAAACTGGATGAACTCATTCAGGAACTGAAGCGATTCAAGCCGGGGGCACGGCCTCAGACTCGTGCCGAGTTAGATATGAAGTTGGAGGAGAAACTACTCCCCGAGATTGGGAGTACCGAGACCGAGGCAGTGAAGCGGGACCTGGATCTTGTTGCCGTTTTCTCGGAGCCAATACGCGTCGAGGACTTCGATTACCTAGCCGTCCTGTCCGCCTACGCTAGCAAGTACGCAGCGCTTGCAGACAAGGCGTCCCTCTTCGATCTTCGCGGCGTGACGGGAAAAGATGAATCTCTATTGTTCCTTCCGAACGCAGGTCGCTTCCTTCTCACTACCGAAGAGGCCGCCGCTGTTCTCTGCGCGACGCGTTGGCCGGGATACCTCACGCCCGCCAAAGTTGATGCTGCCTACTCGTTGCTGATGAAATCCGGCGCTGATTTCAGACTCGTGTTCTCTATTGAAGCGACATTTAAATGTCAAAACCCGACGACCCTTACCTCGCGAGTGGTCGAAAAAGGTTGTCGGTACGTGCTTGCCAACGAGGGTCGGAAAAACTGGGTTAAATTGGAGCCTCGAAGCCCAGTGGATGGCTTCGGATGGCTCAGTAAAAGGCTCGATGCGGAAGGCGTCCTGAGGTTTATGAAGGCAGTTCGAGACGATGTTATGAACTACGTGAGCGAACTGAGAGCGGAAGAGTCCCTGGTGAAGGGGGAGATATCTGTCTTGCTAAAAGAGGTGGTTGACTTCTTTGAAAAGGCGGATGGTTAGGGGCCGGACGTGGAAACCCAGGACGTGGAAACCCGGGGACAGACGGGACGCACCCTAATTTCTGGCCCGGAAACTCAAAAGCCCCGCTAGTCAGGCGGAGCTCAAACAATTGCCAGTCGGTACGCTATCTGCCAAGCAAATTCATTATAGCACCGGTGCCCCACGACGATGACTGTTGCTAGTGTCGAGGGCCGTGCGGAGGACGACGGAGTCGAACCGTAATGGCTGACTAGGCCACTCGACTACTTCGCAGATAGCGTCCAGTACCCACTGGCAACCTCCTCCAGACGCAACCTGCTGAATTCAATATTCGCTTTGCCTTGGGCATTCGCAATCCCACGAAAGTAGTCACCCCAAAAGACGTGGGTCAGCGGGTGCCAACCCTGAGGCGGTAGCAATCTTTTCTCATGCTTGAACACCGTCACAAACGGTCATATTATGAAGCCATGCCCATGACCTCGCTGAACATCTCGCTCCCTGAAGCTCTGAAGGAATACGTCGAAGGGCAGGTCGCTTCCGGCGACTGGGGCACGCCGAGCGAGTACGTCCGCGAACTGATTCGGCGGGACAAAGAGCGCCGCCTCGGCGATCTCGAGAACGAACTCGTAGCCGCCGCCAAGGGACGAAAAATTGAACTCCCCGTCGCCGAGATTCGTCGCAAAGGTCTGGTCGCTGTGCTCCGTGAGCGGACACGCGGTCGGTGAAACGCCTGCGGCTTGTCCTCAGTGATGCGGCTGTCGCCGACTGAAGTCAAAGTCCCCGCCCTGTCGCAAAGACGCGACAAGGACGGGGCACCCCACGGCGCTCCTTAGAAAAGCAAAAGCCCCGCTGGTCAGGCGGGGCTCGGCAAAATTGCCAATCGGTACGCTACCTATCAAGCCAAGCCATCATAGCAGTCCAACTCCAAGAATCAGTATTTCCCATTCCAAACAGCGAAAATGACGATGCACCGGCGGAGGGTGCATGCAACCAAACACGTCGCTGCCGATGTCAAAGCAGACAAAGGACTGTTCTGGGTAGTCGCGCGGGCGATTGGCGGGCGGGGTTGAGCTTGCGGCTCATTGCCAACTCAGTGATCGTTGGCTGGTCTTTGATTGGTCTTTGATTGTTCTTTGCGCGGAGAAACCTGGGTAACTCGGGTTTCACGCAATGTTTGATTCGTCGTGCGTTCGTTAAGAGAAGCTAAGAAAGCCAGGCTATCGAAGTATCTCTACGGAGGACTCCATGGGGCATGGCAACTGGTACGGAACGCAGGCTAGATTCACGCTTTTACTTCTCGCTGTATTTCTAACGACGGCCGGAGTTGTATCCCTCCAAACATTTCAGACGTCTTCTCATGCGCCCTCGCCGGTTGCAACTTACTCGCAATGTCGGTTGCGAGTAACTGTTCCTTACTATGCCTTGCACGCGGGCTCCGGACAATTCACGGTGGAAGTTCTGAACCCGGAGGATGAGGTTCTCGGACGCGCGGAGCAGCGGGTCGAGATCACCGAGAAGCGCGGGCAATTGCTAAGTGAGGTCAAGTTGGAGAAGCCGCTAGCCCTCGACGACCTGGTGTGGCATCGCGTTCGTTATCGGTTTGAATATGACGACGCTAAGAAGGCCGCAGTGGAAGGTACGGAATCGATTTCACAGATCCTGCGCCGGCCGGTAATTCACATCCTCGGTCAGCAGTCTTATATCGCCGGCGGGCAGGCGACGGTGCGCGTGATTGTCACCGATTCCAAGGACGCGGTCATTGCCGGCCGCGGCTCGGTCGAAATCGAGTTTTTTGGCGCAAGCGATACGCCGGCGAGCGAAAAAGCTCGCGTGCTTTTTTCGGGCCAGCTGAATCATCGTGGAACCACGGAAGCGCAGTTTCACTTCCCTGCTGGCGTGGTTGGAAATTACAGGTTGCGCTACATAGCCGAGACGCCAATTGGGGCGACCGAGTTCACTCAGGATGTGCGCCTGGAGGACAAGGTTTCCATTTTGCTTACTTCGGAGAAGCCGCTCTACCAGCCGGGCCAGACGATCCATGTGCGTGCGCTGGCGCTCGACCGGTCCGATCATGAGGCGGCAGCGAAGCGCACGCTGACATTTGAAGTCGAGGATTCTCGGGGCAACAAAGTCTTCAAGAAAGCGACGGCCACCGACCAGTTTGGAGTGGCCTCGGCTGAGTTTGGGCTGGCTGACGAAGTCAACCTGGGCACGTATCATCTGCGCGCGCTGATGGGAGATGCCGATGCGCCGACTAACACGGCGGAAATCGCCCTGAATGTGGAACGCTACGTTCTTCCACAATTTAAGGTGGCAGTCGAATTCAGTGAGAATGGCAAGAAGCAGAAACGCGGCTATCAACCGGGCGATCACGTTACTGGCACAGTGCGCGCGAATTATTTCTTCGGAAAGCCGGTGGACAATGCCGAGCTTGGCATGAAGGCTTCGTCGATGGATGTCGCGATTGCCGAGGTAGCGTCGGCCGCGGGGAAAACGGACTCCGACGGCTCATATCATTTCGATCTGACGTTGCCGAAATACTTTGCCGGAAAGCCGCTCAATCACGGCGCTGCTCGCGTGTTGATTGAAGCGACGGTGAAAGACTCCGCGGGGCATTCGGAAACTCGCGGGCAGCCGATCACGGTTAGTGACTCGCCACTGCTGATCACGGCGATTCCCGAGGGCGGCACGCTTGTACCTAATCTGGAGAACGAGGTGTTCATTCTGACTTCGTATCCGGACGGAACTCCGGCGAAGGCTGAGGTGACGGTTCGATCGTCTGCGAATTGGGATCAACATGCGGTCACCGACGAGGGCGGCATTGCCGTTGTTGCTGCCAAGGTAAAGGCCGGCAAGGATACGTTCGAGATCGAAGCCAAGGATCAGGAAGGAAATCAAGCGTCGAGCAAAGTGGAGTTAGAGGCTCGCGAAGGTGAGGATCAGATTCTTCTTCGCACAGAGCGGGCTGTGTATCGAACGAGCGAGCGCATTCGACTGAAAGTATTTTCGACCAAGGCGCGTGGGGCGGCTTACGTGGACATCGTAAAGGAAGGCCAGACGGTGTTGACGCGCGACCTCGATTTGGAGAATGGCGAGGCAGAGCTCTCGCTGGCGGCCACACCCGAGATGGCGGGAACGGTGGATATCAGCGCCTATCTTTTCAGCAGAGACGCGCGGCCCGTCGGCGATCATCGATTGATTTTTGTGCAGCCGGCGAACGAACTGAAAATTGAGACGGCAGCGGATGCGGGAGTTTACAGGCCGGGCGGTGACGCGCGCATTAAGTTTCGCGTGACCAACTCGCATGGCGAGGGCGTCCACGCGGCGCTGGGATTGCAGGTGGTGGATGAGGCGGTGTTTGCTCTGGCGGAAAAGCAGCCCGGCTTTGCCAAGGTGTTTTTCTATCTGGAGCAGGAGGTGATGAAGCCGCGCTATGAGATCCACTCGATTGGCATGCCCGAAATTGTCGAACCGGCCGAGAAGTCGCAGGCCGACCAGCGCGATCGGGCGGCACGGGCGTTGTTCTCCGCGACCGAAATTGTAACGGCAAATAAGTTTGAGACGAAGTTCGGCAAGGATGTGCCGATGACGAAGTACGGTGCTTATTGGCTTCGCTATCAACAACAGTTTCAAAAACAGGCAAACCAGTTAGCGAAGGAGTTGAGCGCGGCTTACGCCAAGAATCCCAAGGCAGGCGATCCGTCGGAGGTTTACGCGAAGCTGGCGCAGTCGGGCGGGGCGGAGTTTCGTGATCCCTGGGGCAGCAGTCTTACATTTGAGCCGGCGCATTGGGATCCGTCCAAGAAGTATTACGTGATGCGGAGCGCTGGCCCAGACCGGCAGCAGAACACCGCAGATGATCTGCAAGCTATTTTGCTGTTTCAGCGCAAGTGGATTGCGGGCCCTCCCGGTCCGGAGGCGACCAAGATCAACGTCAACATCGAGCATGAACGGGGACCTTTTAATGGTCGAGCAGAAATCGTGGGAACTGTGACCGACCAAACTGGCGCGATTGTAGCCGGAGCGGATGTCGAGTTGCGCAGCGTCACCAGCGGGAAGATTCGTCCGGCGACTACTGATGCGCTGGGTCGATTTAGTTTTTCTGGACTGCCTAAGGGCGATTACGTAATTCAAGTATCGCAGCGGGGATTCAGACAGGCCGCGCAGGTGCTTACGCTTGATGCACGTGACCGAGCCGTGCTTTCGGCAGTATTGTCAGTTGGTCAAGCGTCTGAGGTGGTTGAGGTCACTGGGGCGAGTGTACAGGTTGAGACCGCCGACGCGATGCTTGCTGCGCCTGTGGCCGGCGTGGGCGGCGGCATTGGTGCAGGCCAAGGCGGCGGTGCTTTCAGAGCCGGCAAGGTTAAGGACCTGCCGCTCAATGGCCGCGAGTTTGATCGGCTTGAACAGTTTGCGATTTTGAAAAAAGCGCCTAACAGTGCGGTCCTAGCCAAGGAAACATCCGAAGCGCCTGCTGCGCACGTGCGCTCCTATTTCCCCGAGGCGCTTTACATCAATCCCGAAATCATTACCGACAAGGACGGACGCGCCAGCATAGTGATTCCGATGGCGGACTCGATCACGACGTGGCGCATGGCGATGATTGCCTCGACGCAACAGGGAGCGCTCGGCACGTCTACATCGAGCCTGAAGGTGTTTCAGGATTTCTTCGTCGATCTCGATTTGCCCGTCACGCTCACGCAGGGCGATCGCGTTTCGATTCCCGTTGCCATTTATAACTACTCTGATTCGCGCGGCGATGTGAACCTGCAGCTCCAGGACGGCGATTGGTTCGCGCTCGTCGACGATTTCGGTGAGAAATCTGTCGCGGTAGATTCGGCTCGCGTGGGCAGTTCGCAGTTCACTCTCGAAGCCAAGCGCATCGGCAAATTCAAACTCACGCTGGCAGCGCGCATGAAGGGCGGGCATGATCGTGTCGACGTTGCTCGTACCGGCGACGATCGTGCCGATAGCGATCGTGCGGACATCGTGGTTCGAGAAATCGAAATTATTCCCAATGGCCGCGAGCAGAGCCTTGTCTTTAACGGGCGCCTGGAAAATGCGGTGCAGCACGAGCTTGATTTCCCTGCCAGCTCGATTCCTGAGGCAAGCAAGATTTTCGTGCGGCTTTATCCCGGTCCGATGAGCCAGGTGGTGGAAGGGATGGACGCGATTCTGCGCATGCCGAATGGATGCTTCGAACAGACTTCTTCGAGCACTTATCCGAATGTGCTGGCGCTTGACTACATGAAGCGCACCAAGAAGCTGACTCCAGAGGTGCACGCGAAGGCGGAGGGATTCATCGCTAATGGTTATCAGCGATTGCTCACCTTCGAAGTGCCGGGAGGCGGGTTCTCGTGGTTCGGCAGCGCGCCGGCCAATAAGATTCTTACTGCTTACGGCTTGATGGAGTTCTCCGACATGTCGAGAGTGTACGACGTCGACCCGAGGCTCATTTCGCGAACGCAGGACTGGCTGGCGAGCCAGCAACAGGAAGACGGCAGTTGGAAGCCGGACACGCAATTCATCAATGAAGGCGCAACCAATCGCTACAACTCTGATGTGTTGCGAATTACGGCCTACATCGCGTGGTCGCTCAAGAGCACCGGTTATCAGGGATCGGCGGTTGAGCGGGCGAAACAGTTTGTGGAAAAACACATGATGGCCAAAGTCGATACTTACACGCTGGCCATCGTCGCCAACTTTGCCGCTGATTACGGCGCCGACCGCGAGTTCACGCGGCAGGCGATTCAGATCCTGCTCGATGCACGGACCGAGAAAGACGAGCAGACTTGGTGGAACGCAGAGGAGACGAGCGTTTATGCGACCGGGCCGAGCGCCAGCGTAGAGACGACGGGCCTCGCGGTACAGGCGCTGCTACAGTCGGGCGAAGCGTCGGCAACCGCGCGCAAAGCTCTCACCTACATCGCGTCGAAGAAAGATGCTTATGGAACCTGGGGCACTACGCAGGCGACGATCATGGCGCTGCGTGCTTTGCTGACTGCCACGGAGAAAGGCGCAGCGGATGTACGCGGCACCGTGGTAGTCCTGCTCAACGGCAAGCCGGCGGAGAAGCTCGAACTGACGCCCGAAAATAACGATTTACTCCATCAGTTCGTGTTCAAGAACGTCGACGCGCAAAGCGCGTTGACTGTCTCTGCAGTTCGAGGGAAAGGGCGGACTTGCCTATCAGATCGTGGGAAGCTATTACCTTCCCTGGGATGAAAAGGCGGCGGGCGAGCCACTTTCAATCGATGTTGCTTTTGACCGCACGCATCTGGCGCAGGACGATATCGCAACGGCGAGTGCCACGGTCAGAAACAATCTTGCGAAACCGGCCAACATGGTGATGGTCGATCTCGGCATTCCTCCGGGGTTCGATTTGCTTAGCGAAGACTTGCAGGATTACCAGGAGAAGAGCGCGCACCGCAAGAGCGGCCATCTGTCGAAGTTCAGCCTTACGGCGACGCAGGCGCTTCTATACTTCGATTCGCTCGCTCCCGGGGATTCCGTCACATTGAAGTATCGGCTGCGCGCGAAGTATCCAATAGGGCTCGGACCTTCAAGTCCGAGGTTTATGAGTATTACGACCCGGAAATAATTTCGGTTGCTCGTCCGGTGCAGTTGGAGGTGCGCAAGCGGTAGAGCCGCCTCCGATCATGAGGCGTTGTACACTTCTCAGGTGATCGTCAAGTACAGCCTATCTCTGGATGACTATGTTGAGTCGAGGTTGGCGTATCGGATACGCATGGCCCGAGGCCGCATGCTGTTCCGGAATCTTTATGGACTTTCCTGCCTGGCAGCCATTCTTGGCATCTACGTCCGTCTTTCTGGATATCGCTGGTGGGGAGAGGTTCTATTTCTCGTCGCCGGTCTTTTGCTGCTGGAGCGCGCGCTTCTGTGGCGACTGAGAGCGGCGTCTGTCTACCGGTCTGACGCTGGAGTTGGCGCTGGTTTTCGCGAACCGGTTGAGCTGAAGATTGAGGAGAGTAACTTAGTCCGTACCTCAGTCCGTACCTCAGCAGCCGTAAGTGAGGAGATTCGCTGGGCAAACATTTTGGCCTGCCACGAAACCACGAATCTTTTCCTGCTCCAACTATCGTCTGACAATGTTGAGGTGCTTCCCAAACGGGCGTTTTCACCGGGAGATCTTTTTCGCTTCCAGGAGCTTCGGCAAAAAGAACTGATTGTCAAAACGACTCGCGAAAACCCGGATGTTGTCTTCCTCAGGTTTGTGGTGAGTTGGGGGCTGATTGCGGTCGTGGTGATGGCGCTCTTGATCGGGTACGTCCATAATTTTCTTTTTCAACTTCCTCGGGCTGGACAGGCGGGTCAATCTTCTGTTCCTGGGAGCCAGTATCGACCAGTCGCGAAATCGGAGCCGGCGCGAGCCGCAGAGCTACGCGGACGCGGCAGTGTTTATGTGGTTCCACTCGGCCCGATAAAGGCGGTTGCCGTGCCATCGTTGCTGGCGGAACTTCGCAATCGGTACGGACTTCAATTGCAGCTCTTGCCAATGATTCCGCTTCCCGCTTGGGCGGAGAACGCGCCGCGAAAGCAATTTGTGGCGGAGGATCTGATCACGGCCATGAGGCTGGCATATCCCGAACTGGAAGCCGATCCGCAAGCCATCGTGATTGGGTCGACGGATGCAGACATGTATATTTCCCAGCTCAGTTGGTATTACGCATTCAGCTTCCGGGAAGAAGAGCGTTTCGCCGTCATTTCCAGCGCTCACCTTGGCGAGAGCGAGGACAACAAGCCTGTCGGTGCGGACGTTTTGCAGAAGCGGCTTACCAAGGTATTCATACGAGACATTGGGATTCTCCACTATCGTTTGCAGCCCAGCCATGACTACAGCAGCATTCTGTATCGCAACATCGATGAGGCGACAGATCTGGACGATATCGGCGACGACTACCTTGAAAGTGACGTAATCGTGCGCGCCAACCTGCACGTAGAGAACGGTGATCCGTGCTTCATCGTCCGACATTATGTTCGGCATTACACTGCGAAGGAGAGAGAGCGCCCGGACTTGGGAGTAGTGGACAACTGTAACGGATATTACAAGGAACTCGATCTCGAAACAGTGCAGGTCGACCTTCGTTACGGATTGTTACTCGATCAGCGTACGGATTTCTGGATCGCAGACAAAAATATTCCGCTGGAATTAACTCGGGTGTTGCGTACTCAGGATTCGCGGTCACGCGCTTTTGGGATTGGGGGAAATCATAATCTCAACGTGTTTCTAGTCGGCGACAAATGGCCGTTTACCTGGATTGACTTGGTTCTCGAAAACGGCGGCCGGTCTCACTTCCGGCGATCCAACTGGGGCTTCGGTTATTTGGACGCACGCTACACAAACCGTGATATGAGCGGAAGTAAGTTTGCCGGTTCGAGGATCGATTGGGTTTGGCCGGGGTGGACGCTCAAAGGCAGCGGCATGACTTACGAGTTTCCGGATCCGGGCAGTTCGAGCCGTCCCGAGCAGGGGGCGCTAGTTGGGATTAAGGCATATGACGGCGAGCGGCTTGCGCTTGTCCGGAATGCCTCTGGAAACCTTCTGCGGGCGCGATTGCCGGATCAGAATGAACTGGCATTCACATACGACCGGCAGAACAGAGTGACTGGGATTTACGAAAAAGGTCGTGGCCATTTCGAGTATTCATACGATGCGACCGGGCATCTGGCGCGAGTTAAGGATGCGGATCAGCGAGTAACCGAGTACGGATACGATGAGGCGGGGCGCATGAATCGCATTGTCCAGGACGGGAAAGAGGTCTGCACGTTAAAGTATGACGGGGGTGACAGGGTGAAGTCGGAAACACTCGGCAGCGGCCGAACCTACCTCTTTGAGTACTCGCTCGATAACAGGGGTCAGATCTCGCGGGTGGACATCACGGACCAGACTGGACTGGTTCGCAGGGTTCGACTATCTAACGTGGAATATACCCTCGACGAGTTAGTCAAGGCCAAGTTCTGAATGACTACCGGCAGTTATTTCGTGCTGCGTTTGTAATATTCCTGTGGTAGCATCAACGGTCCAATAACCTCTCTTTGAGGTGCTGCTGTGGCGAACGACTTGCGGCCATTGAGTCTTGGAGAGTTACTAGACCGTAGTTTCTTTCTCTATCGAAAAAACTTTCTGCTGTTTGCCGGTATTATGGCGCTTCCGCACCTTGTGCTGCTGGCCTTCCAACTCGCCGGTGTCGGCTTGCTACTGTGGAAAGGCCCGGGCGCAAACCTGCTGTGGACCCTGGCCACTTATGCTCTAACCTTGGGGGTTTCCGCGGCGTCGCAGGGAGCGACGGTCATTGCGGTTTCGCATGTCCACCTGGGGCAGCCAACGTCAATTGCTGAGTCGTTCGCCGGCATCAAAGGTAGAATCCTCTACCTCGCGTTGATCATGATCGGCTATTGGATCGGGATTGGCGTCGGTCTCATACTTCTGATTGTTCCGGGCATCATCCTGGCGTTGATGTGGGCGCTCACAGTTCCGGTGGCGGTGATCGAAGATAAGGGTCTGCGGGATGCGGTGAACAGGAGCGCGGAATTAACGAAGGGTAATCGCGGGCGGGTGTTCGTGATCTCTGCACTCTATGCAGTGCTTCTCTATGCGATTTATATGGCGTGGATGGTACCAGTATTGGCCGTGACCGGGATATCCGCTCGAGCGCACCATACGGTTGGAGTTCCGTTATGGACGCAGATTGCACTTCCTCTCGGAAGTTTTTTCAGTCAGTGCCTGGCTGGGCCTTTGATGACCATCGGATTTTCTCTCCTTTATTACGACCAGCGAGTGAGGAAAGAAGCTTTCGACCTGCAACACATGATGGCGACGCTCGACGCAACTACGCTGGACGGACCCGCGACCGCGGTTAGCGGGTAGCTTCGATGCGACATTCCATGGCGATCTGGTTCGTACTGGTAATGTGCCTGACGCCTCCGATGTCGCGTGCGCAACAGGCGGAGGCGCATGAATTAACACCGGCGCCACTTACTCTTGCACAGTACATTCAGGCGCTGGATGATTCGCTCAGCGCTGTGCGTGCTATTAAAGGAGACGCGCAAAGGGCTGCCTATGTTGCGCGGAACCTGCCTGCGGCGTGGAAGGTGGAAGCGGACGGTAAGATCTTCGAAGTCTCCGCGGAAGCTGTTCGTCGCGATCTTGGCGCATGGCAAAAGAAGCCCGAAACGGCCGCGCTTGATCGGATCCTGCAGCATCTCGAGACTCTTCGTTACCAGGCCGCGGCGTATGAGACACCGGCGCCCGAGATTACGTCTCGACGTTCCTTGCTAAACGGTATTCTCGCCCGCAGCGAGTTTCGCAACGTTCACGGCCAGACTTGGCTTGACCGGCTTAAGCAACGGCTTACAGAGCTGTTGATCCGGCTGCTCGGTCGAATGTTTGCCTCGTCGGCGATTCCTGTCATTAGCGACATCCTGGTATATGGCCTGATCGGCGCTGCCGTGCTGGGGCTTGCCTATTGGATGTATCGGTCGGTGCGCAATAGTGCTCGCCTGGAGACGATCATGCCTGTGTCCGTGCCTGTGAGCGCGAAGGAATGGCCAATCTGGATCGCGCAGGATCGGGCTGCGGCCGCACGCGGGGAGTGGGCCGATGCTATCCATCTTGCGTACTGGGGAGGCATTTCCTTTCTGGAAGCTCAAGGATCGTGGCGCGCCAACAAAGCGCGCACGCCGCGCGAATACCTTCGGCTTCTGCCCGCAACCAGCACCCATCAGCCGACGTTGCGTGCACTGACGATGCGTCTCGAAGGTGTTTGGTATGGGATGCAAACCGCGGGCGCTGATGGATTCCAAGAGACCCTCGCCGAACTGGTGAGGCTTGGGTGCCCATGCCAATAGCGCCCGCCGACCGAAAGATACTCCTCGTCGCCAGCGGCGTTTTTATCGTCATGATTGGCGTTGCGGCATTGCTGATACGCGGCACCGATTCCTCGGAAGATATTCCCAGCGTTTATTCGGCGGGGTCGGGCGGATGCAAAGCTGCATTCTTGCTGCTTCAGGAATCCGGTTATCAGGCGCAGACGTGGGAGCAGCCGCTGGCCGAGCTTTCTGCAGATGGAAAAGGAAAAACCCTCATTATTGTGGAACCAGCGGAGTTCCCGGCCCATGAGGAGCGGGAGAAACTCGAATCATTCCTTAAGAGCGGAGGACGATTGATTGCTGCCGGCAGGTTCGCAAATTTTTACCTTCCGACAAACCATGCCGTGCCGGACCCACTGAGCGGAACGACGTGGAAGCGCTTCTCCGCAATTTCGCTTTCTCCCATCACGCGTGCAGCGCCTGAAATCACGCTGGCCCCGCAAGCCTATTGGACGCCGGGGACCGGCGTGATCGGACTTTATGGTGAAGCCGAAAAGCCGGTTGTCGTCGAGTACAAAGTTGGCGAAGGCACAGTGCTCTGGCTATCGGGATCAACTCCGCTGACGAATGCGGGGATCAACGAACTGGGGAATCTGGGATTTCTGTTGACGGCGCTCGGAGGGCCTGAACAGACGCGGATTCTGTGGGACGAATATATTCACGGGCACGAGCGCTTCGCGGCGACCGGAAAGAGCAAGGGCATGATCGGCTGGATCGGGCTGCAGCTTGCGCTTTTCGCGATCGCGATCCTGCTGGCCTACTCGCGAAGAAGTGGGCCGGTCTGGATTCCCGAAGGCGAAGTGCGCGTGTCTCCGCTGGAGTATGTACGCACGCTCGGAATGCTTTACGAACACGCGAACGCCGGCAGTATGGCCGTAGAGATTTCGTGTCAGCGCTTCCGATATTTGTTAACCCGGCGCCTCGGATTGTCAGTGAACAGCAGCGTGCCGGACCTGGCGCTCGCCGTGCATGAGCGGAGGGGACTGCCGGAGCTAGAGTTCGCCAATACGCTGTCCGAGTGCGAGTCCTACCGTTATGATTCCAAGGTTCCGGCCAAGACGGCACTTCGCCTGGTGCAGACTCTTTTCGACTACACAGTGCGTTTGAAGTTGGTGCAAACACCGGAGGGGGAGAAGACAGCATGGAAGCAGTCGTAAGACTGGCACAGCATGTGCGGCAGGAAATGGGGAAGGTGGTGGTGGGCCAGGAGGAATTGAAAACGCAATGCCTGATCGCGCATCTTTCTCAAGGCCACGCGCTATTGGAAGGCGTCCCCGGCATTGCGAAAACTCTTGCGATCAAAGTGCTATCGCGCATTCTCGGTCTGGATTTTCAGCGGGTGCAATGTACATCGGACCTGATGCCCGCGGACATTGTGGGAACGAAGATTCTGAACATGTCGACGAGCACATTCCAGCTTCACCGAGGACCGGTGTTCACCAACCTGTTGCTGGTGGATGAAGTGAACCGCATGCCGCCGCGCACCCAAGCCGCGCTGCTTGAATGCATGCAGGAAAGGCAGGTCACGATCGATGGAGAGCGGCACGTGCTTTCACCAAACTTCACCGTGTTTGCCACGCAGAATCCGGTGGACTTCGAAGGCACATATCCGCTTCCCGAGGCTCAACTTGACCGCTTTCTGGTGAAGATTCGCGTGCCCTACCCGGAGGCGAAAGAAGAGATTCAGTTGCTGGCCGCCAGTCAGTTGATGCGCGATCAGAAGCGGCGCAGCCTGGTAGTTTGGATCACCGACTTAGCCGAAACTGCGATGACTCCGGAAGTGATTGAGGCCGTCGCCAAGCTCATGCCTCGGCATTTGGTTCTGTTTGTCGTCATAGGGCAGCCCGATCTTCGCATGGCGGCCTCGCAGCGGCCGAAGAATGTCAGCGAGATGTATCAGGTTTCCGCTGCGCAGGAGGTGATTCATCGCCGCGAGCTTTTATTGGCGCGATTGCGAGAGCGCGGCGCTCTTGCAGTGGAAGCCGACTCTGGCGAGTTAGCTCCTTTATTGGTTAATTCCTATCTCGCGATCAAACAGAAGAGTCAGCTTTAGCGGAAGATCGGCCTGCGCCAAAAAGATACCCGAGCAGGAGAACGAAAAGTGCTGCGGCCATGGCGAATTTCAAGTTGGTGGCGAGTGCCGTCCAATTTAATTAAGGCTCGAAGATTTTCGGCTATTGAAATCGCGCGCGAGATTTTGGCACAATTAGGATTAGAAAGCCTTGCGGGGCGCTGGTTTTGGCGGATTTACCGGCGGAAGTTCAATTCAACTTGCTTTGGGAACCGTTACCGGCCGGGGCGATTGGCCTCCGTCGCAGCGGAGATACCCACGCGAGTCAGTCGTGAAAATCGTGATCTAGCGGCTTTATTCGTTCCGTCGCGGCCTGTTTCGCCATCTCCCCCATAGCCTGCATCATGGGGGTGGCCAGTTCCTCACTGCGGCGCTTGAGTGAGGGAAAACTTTTTCAGTTGGAAGCGCGACAGATTTTTACATTACCGCAAGCGCCCTTCCTAAAGGGTCATCAAGTTGCGCATTATTGGTTGTGTCGGAAATGTGTCACGTTTATGACGTTAGGGTTAAAAGAGGGAGCCGTGGAGATCAAGTCTCTCCAGAGATGAACTGTGGAGCGACCGCAATCAGTCGGGATATGTCTGTTATGTTTTGATCCTTGGCTGGGTCCTGCCGCTGGAGCCGCGTTGCTCGTGGATCGGGTGCTCTTTGCGGACCAGGCTGGCTACGGAGAAGCCGGCCCGCTGCACCGAAAATAAAAGGGTTCATGCGAATATGTGACATAGCAACTGGATGCGGATGAAAAAAGAGACACCTGTGAACAATTCAAACCTCGAGCAGCACGCCAACTTAGCCGACACTGCCCATTCCGTGACGGCGCCACCTACCAGGCGACCAACTTGGGACCAGGCTGAGGGCAACCCATTGCCACTTGGCGTCAAGTGGATCGAAGAGGAACAAGCGTTCAATTTTGCCGTTCACTCGGAACCTGCGGAGAGCGTCACTCTATTGCTCTATTCTCCAGCCGATCTAGTGAATCCTCTTCTGAGGATTCAATTGGATTTCCTGCACAACAAGTCGGGGCGGATTTGGCACTGCCGGATCCCCGTAACAAAAATGGGCGAGGCTCGCTATTACGCATACTCTGTCTCGGGCGAGACGATTCCTCAACTGCACAGTTTCGACCCGCAGAAGGTTCTCCTCGATCCGTACGCGAAGTGCATTTTCTTCCCGCCCGGTTTTGATCGGAACCTGGCCATGCGAGAAGGATCCAATGCAGGCAGCGCGCCTTTGGGAGTGCTGTTTGATCACCGATCGACATTTGACTGGTCGGGGGATCGGTCTCAGTATCATGAGTCGGATGCAGTCATCTACGAACTTCACGTGAAAGGTTTCACGAAGAACCCAAACTCGGGTGTCGACCCATCGCGTGCCGGCACATACGCCGGCCTCGTGGAAAAGATCCCATACTTAAAGGAACTCGGAGTAACGGTTGTAGAACTGATGCCGGTTTTTCAGCGTGATCCACAAGAAGGCGACTACTGGGGCTATATGCCTTTGAATTTCTTCGCGCCGCATGCTCAGTACGCGAGCACACACCGTGCTGATGAGCAGCGTCTTGAATTCAAGAATATGGTGAAGGCTTTTCATGAGGCTGATATCGGCGTGGTGCTGGACGTTGTGTACAACCACACCTGCGAGGGCGACTATAAAGGACCGATCTACAGCTACAAGGGTCTCGACAGCACTGGCTATTACATGATGTCTTCCGACCCGGCAAATCCATATGCCAACTACTCGGGCACAGGGAACACCCTGAATTTCGGCCAGGCGCACGTGCGCAAGATGGTGATTGACAGCTTGCGTTACTGGAAGCGAGGGATGCATATCGACGGATTCCGCTTTGATCTGGCGTCGGTATTTAGCCGCAATGCAGACGGGTCCCTCAACTGGGGCGAAGCGCCCATCTTCAGTGAAATTGCCGCTGATCCAGAATTGGGGCGAGTGCGTTTGATCGCGGAGCCGTGGGACACAGCCGCTTATCAGCTCGGGCGAGGGTTCCCGGGCCTGACTTGGCTCCAGTGGAACGGCCGGTTTCGCGACGACATTCGCCGGTTTGTCAAGGGTGACACGGGGATGGTTCCCGAGGTGATGCGGCGTATCTATGGCAGCGATGACTTATTTCCAGACAGCCGCGCCGATGCTTATCACGCATATCAAAGTGTGAATTACGTAACCTCCCACGACGGCTTTACTCTCTACGATCTCGTGTCCTATGACCGCAAGCACAATTGGCAAAATGGAAATAATAATCGGGATGGAACCGACGCGAACTATAGTTGGAATTGCGGGCAGGAAGGGGACGAGGGCGTCTCTTCGGCAGTCCGCGCGCTGCGCCGGAAGCAGGTGAAAAATTTCTGCTGTCTACTCTTCTTGTCCAACGGTACGCCGATGTTTCGGGCCGGCGACGAGTTCTTGAATACTCAATTAGGCAACAACAATCCTTATAACCAGGACAATGAGATTGGCTGGCTGGATTGGAGTCAGCTCCAGGCGAATGAAGATATTTTCCGGTTCTTCAAGAAGATGATTGCGTTCCGAAAAAATCATCCTTCGCTGAGCCGGAGCAGGTTCTGGCGAGAGGATGTTTCCTGGTATGGCGTCGGGCCCACCGCAGATTTGTCTCCCGACTCGCACAGCTTGGCATTCTGCCTGCACGGGATTTCTCAAGGCGATGACGATATCTACGCGATGATCAATGGGTACTGGGAAGAGTTGGAGTTCAATGTGCAGGAGGGAACAGCACAGGAGTGGAAGAAAATCGTGGACACCGCTTTGCCCAGTCCGGATGATTTCTCGGAGGGGGGAATCCCTTTACAGCGGACCAAATACCTACTGGCTCCAAGATCGATTGTAGTCTTATGTCGACCCAAGAAAAGCGACACTCGAGAGGGTCCATGAGCACGCGATCGAGGGTCATTATCGTCGGTGGCGATTAACGTGATAGCACCAACTACCCAACTCTGGTTTCAACCATTGCGTCTTTACTTTCGGTGTGCGCGCAGGAACATCTCCAACAGCGGACTCGCGGGAACACGGGGCGCACCGCTGATTGGCAGAACCCTCTGGCCTGGTGACACCGGCTTCGGCATGTTCATGCGTTGCAGCCCATGGTGAGGCGGCGACAGTTCGACGATTCGCCCCATTCAATAAAGATGATTGCTTCATACGCGGGCTGGCCTTGGGCGTTCTTCGCGCGCGAGGTTTCGTGAAGTCGCAGGTATTCATGGTTCAGCACCCATTCGGACTCGATATCGTCCGTGGTCTCGCGTCCCGCAATGGTGCCCTGAAGAGTCCAACTGCCGGTCAGCCGATCAAGTAAGAAATCTTTCTGTTTCGGCTGCTGTGCCAAAGCCGAGAATGAAGTCGCGAAAAGCAATGCCGCGATTGCAAGATTTTTCTGCACTGCTTGACCTCCGAGTATTATGTTGCGGCATTTTCCAATGCCTTATGATCGGCCTCTAATCGCTGGGGCTCGATCCATACCCTATCGAAAGCGGGCACTGTCTCGCACTTGCCGGGCAATGCTTTCCAGGAAGTCGTCAAGAGACTGATCTTCGCGGCGCTCGATTCCGGTCTTCGCGGTCATCCGAGTCGCGATCTTGAGCGCGGTGGCATCCCGAAATCCGAGTTCCAAAGTATGCCGCCGCTGTAAGTAGGTCTCGATCAGAACAAGTTCCTCTGGAGTGACCTTGGAGAGTTCCGGACTTGCGGAAGTCTGTTCCGCGCTGGAAGACCACTCCGGACGTATCTGCTCCGCCCGCTTGTCGTGCACGACGATGCTACCAACGAGGTGGTCTCCCAAACGCTGGTTCCGACGGCTGATCATCATGCTCACAATTCCGGCGATATACATGCTCGGAAGCCAATCCACGGCCCGCAATAAGTTGCGGCCGATCACCTCGTATACGTTGAGGGCGCGCCCCGAGTCTTTGATGGCCCGGATTCCTGCCAGCCTTTTCCCCGGAGTTTGTCCCTTCCAGATGACTTCAAAGAAGGCGAAGTATCCCCAATAAACGCAAAATAGAAACAGGATCAACAAGGCAGGCGCCCATGATGCGGGGAGCCATGCCAGCCATATCGGCAGAGTGGGTGCGTATTTTTCGATTCCGATGATGGCAAAAATTCCCGCGATATAGAGCAGAACCTGAAGTAAAGTATCCACAGCAAGGCCCATGAACCGGCTGCCGATTCCAGCCAGTGGAAACTCCAGCGAAATCTGCTCGGGAGTATCCACCTGGATACGATCTTCGTTTCGCGAGTCGGCCCGGAAGTCGGCCCGATCGTCGACTTGATTGTCGGCTCGGTCCTCGCTACGACCTCGAAAAAATGACATGATCTCCACTCGTTGGTTAGATAAGCGCAAGCCCTACTGGTCTCGGCTCGAACAACTTCTCGAACAGGGCACACGTCGCGGCCTTCCCAGCCTCGACCGCAGCGAACTGCAGGAACTGGGCTTGCTGTACCGGCAAATTGCCGCCGATCTGGCCACGCTGCGCGAGGACCGTAGTTCGGTTCATTTCGCCCGTTACCTGAATCAACTTCTGGCGCGCGCTCACAATATCATCTATTCCGCGCGTAAGACGAGCCCAGTAGCAATTCTTGGTTTTTTCGCTGTGACCTCTATCCGCAAGTTGTTCGGCGCAATTTGCGGTTTGTACAAATTGCACTCGCCATCTTTGCGGTGTCGGCCCTGGTTGGTGCTGCTCTTACTTTCCAGGACCCCGACTTTAAACTCAGTATCCTCGGCCCACAAATGGTGCAGACCATCGAGAAGCACGAGATGTGGACGCATTCGATTGTCGGCATCAAACCGCTCGCCTCGAGCGCCATCATGACCAACAACATGAGCGTAGGGTTTATGACCTTCGCTCTCGGCATCACCGCCGGACTGGGCACCATCTACATGCTGCTTTTCAATGGCCTGTTGATCGGGGTGATTGGCATGGCGTGCCACCTCGCTGGAATGAGCTTGAAACTTTGGGAATTTGTCGCGCCCCATGGCGTTCTCGAACTTCCCGCTATCTTTCTCGCCGGCGGGGCTGGGTTGCGCATCGCCTCGGGGCTGCTATTCCCCGGGTATCTTCCGCGGCGCGAATCCCTGGTGCGCGCCGGATCGGAAGCGGTCCAGTTGCTGCTCGGCACCATTCCAATTCTGATTGTTGCCGGTGCCATCGAAGCGTTCGTTTCTCCCACTGGGAAAAAGTTACTGCGCTGGCCATCACGGTGGGGGCTTTGCCTTTGCACTGTTGACATAGACGAACGACCGGAATCTTCTGAGGCGACAAGGGATTCGTGGTTATTCAACGACGCACCCCGCAACCTGCGTCTTAGAGCCATCGATCACGTACCTGCGTTGGTCGAAGCCTTAGCGAGAGAAGTCGCGCAGACAGCGAAGCGGGTCAGCGAGGGGCAGCGTTCGCCCAGCAACTCGCGGGATCTATTAGCGCTATGGCCCCCATGGGGAACCGGCGATGACAATTCCTGCATTCAGCCTTTTTCCCGCACTGATTATTGCAGTTCTTCTTGTAGCGATCATCGTCGCGCTATACCGCAAGGACCGTGTAAGGGCCGCCATTTGGACGCGATCCTCCGGCTTTCTTCTGGAGGCGAACAACGATATTCCTCCGAAGGAGGAGGAGGAGCCAACGGACGAATGCGCGTCGCGCCTGAACTTGGGACCGCGCGGTGTTACTAAGTCCGTTGGGGCGCCGGGGCCGAAAACTGCTTTTTCAATCGGTCCCGGAGCGGTCCCGCGCCACGCGGCGGCGGAGCAGGTGCCCCGCGAACCCTATTCGATATTGGCGTCCCTATTAACAGACTTTTTTGAACACTTGGACGCAACAATAGCGGAAGCAACACCGCTCTACGAACTATGCGCGAGCGTGCTCGGGTCGACTCTACCGTGAACTACACCACACTAAACAACGCCGAGTCGCAACGGCACGATCCGCGAAGAAGCACACCTGGGCTGTCGAATGAGTTGAACCTCAGACAATTTCGTTGTCATTGAGCTCCTGGTCGGCAATTGCTCGATTCGCTTCAACTGAGGCGACGAAATAGTCTAGGTTACTGAGCCATTGATCGATGCGCATGTCGTTGGATCGCTGTAATCTCAGCAAACAATGCAGAACTTCACGGCATATGACCTTGATCTGATCGATCATTTCGCCTTTGACCGGATGCCCTTCATGTACATACTTGCTTCGAACGCCGTACGCTTTGGATATCGCAGACACAGCATCTCGAAAGCTCATCCCAATGGTCCTGCAAACAATCATTGCTACTCGCTCTGACACCGTCTGCGCGATGGACTGCTCGCTTCCGAATACGAGGTCTAGAGCAATCACGTAATGCATGAACGCTTCGTCCACGTTCGCCTCAGCAAGGTGGAGTTCGGCTCGAGCTACAAAGGACGCATATGCCTGTAAAGTTCGATGGAGATCGTTTGATGTAAATCCTTCAAATCCATACTGTCGCTTCAGACGCTCAGCAGTTGCTGGATATATTTTGTCCACTCCACCAAAATCCATGGTGATGTGGCCAAGCAGACCAGGCGAAACGTGCCCCCATTCTTCAGACAAAACAATAGAAACCGGAACTACTCCCGGAACCATTTGAAAGAGTCGCGGCCGAAGCACTGGCGCACCCGCTGCTATCAAGAGAGATTGAGAGGTGAAAAATACCTCCCAACATTCGTCCCAATATTCCTCTGACAGGCTCCAGTAATACGCTTCGACAAAGCGGTTCCAATCCGACGTACTGTATTGATACCGGCTGATCGAATCTTTGATTGACCGGCAATCTAGCGCTTTCACGGGCGCAGAATCTCTCTCGATAGTCAGCTTTCCGAGAAGACTCGTGTAGTATCTCGCATAGTAATCGGACCCTGCTTTTCTGGACCGCGATTCGAGGCGACTGGCGTTCAGAGTTCCTATTGTGAACTGACCGAAAGCGAAGCGCTGAAACTCCGCCGGTGTCTGGCCGGGTAAAATATAAAATTGGGTCAGGTTCGTCGAGAGGATCTTGTCTAAGATCCAATTCAGACTTTCGACTGGGTTGACCGATTTTTCTGGAAGCAAGCAGTAGATGCAGAGTAGCACGTACACAACTGATTCTTTGCTCTTGTGACCGCGATAGATCAGTTCAGCCTGGATTCGTTTCACGAGCGATTCCCATCGCATCTGACCTGATGACTTAAACCAGATCCTCCTCGCATCCTCGACAATTCTGTTGGAACTGTCGAGTATATTTCCAACAGGGATAGCTTCAACGCTTCCGTAGTCGGCGGTTTCTGATGGTGCCACAACAGAAAGCGAGGACAGTAGTCCACGGAGTTCCGCATTATCGGGTAGGCTCATGGCTGCTGAAGACAATCTACTGCTGCGAGCAAATATGAGCAACTGCGACTCATCTCATAGCGTGCCCAACGCGCGGCAGCAAATCAGAAAAGGGCTTCAAGAGATCCAGATTTCTTTGCCAGCCGTTTGGCCTCTTTACAACGCAACGGATCGCAGGCCACGGATTATGAGAACACAAGGGGAAGTTGCCGCGTTTTGAAGGTGTTCTACTTTATTCGATTCTTTCAGCGCTTGCAAGGCTGGCCGTCTTGTCCGTTGTGTATTTGATTTGACCGGTTCTGATCCTTCCATCATTACAATTTCATTACAGCCTTGTGGACGCGAGCCCATTCGGGTTCTGTCCGAGTGCCCGCCAACCTCAAGATCACTTGCCGTTGCTGATTCTGGCGCGCGCTTCCCAGAAGCCCGTTTCTGGACAACTTCTGGTTTTTCGACCAGGCGGGGACATTGCGCAGAATGTGCTGCGCATCCTTCAGCGTACGCTGCTCATGAAGACGAGAATTTACGCGAATGGCCAAGTCAAACCGGGTTATACTTCCCCGTTCCAGTAAACGCGTTTTCATCAGACACCACCGAAGGGAAGCCAATGGACAAGAATCGTTGGAGGCGGTTGTCGTGGCCATCGATTAGGGAATCGAGATTGTGTTCACACAAGACCGTGGCCATGGCGGTATTGATTTTGCTCGTGACCATCGCAACGTATGCCTTTGGCGAAGAAAACATTTTGTACTCTTTTTGCGCTCTCCCCGGTTGCAGTGACGGAAGCTATCCGGAGGCGGGTGTCATCCTTGATAAGGCCGGAAATCTGTACGGTACGACGAATGCTGGAGGCTCTGGTGCGGGCACGGTCTTCATGCTCACGGCCAGTTCCGGCAAACTCAGTTCCATTTACACCTTTATGGGAGGTGACGACGGCCTTGGGCCCAATAGTCTCGCGTTCGATAACAAAGGCAACCTGTACGGCACTACTGAATATGGCGGCGGGGCCGGAGATTGCAGTAACGGTGGATGTGGCACGATCTTTGAGTTAATTCTTGTGAACGGCTCTTGGACAAAGAATGTTCTGTACAGATTTGCAGGCGGGACAGACGGGAGCATACCTCAGGCTGGAGTGATCCTCGACCCACATGGCAACTTGTACGGAACGACCTGGAAGGGAGGCACTGGAGGGTACGGAACTGTCTTTGAGCTACAGCATTCAGAGAGCGGCTGGACAGAAATCTTACTCCACACGTTTGGCGGGAATGACGGAAGCGCACCTATTTCTGGCCTCATCCGGGATCGCTCAGGGAACCTGTACGGTACGACGAGCCAAGGAGGAGTTGCCAATGTCGGGACGGTTTTCAGGCTCTCACACAATAAAGAAGGATGGAAGGAGACTGTGCTCCACAGTTTTACGGGAAGTAGTGGAGATGGAGCTGTTCCTTACGCGGGAAGCCTCGCTTTTGACACAGCGGGGAATCTCTATGGCACAACCTCAGCCGGAGGATCGGTTAATTCCGGCACCGTTTTCGAGCTGATGCGCCCCAAGTCTCGCGTTGCGACAGAAAGTATTTTGTATAGCTTCCTTGGCGGCAGTTCCGGATCAGCTCCCTACACCGGCGTGATAATCGATTCGGCCGGCACCCTATATGGAACAACCTCGATTGGTGGCAAGGGGGGCGATGGCACGGTTTTCTCTCTTAAGAATGTCAGCGGCCAATGGACCGAGAGCGTGTTGTACAGTTTTGATGGGCCTGATGGCAGCGAGCCGATCGGCAACCTTATCTTCGGAATTGCAGGGGAGTTATACGGGACAGCTGGCGAATACGGGGCTCACGGCGCTGGAGAGCTTTATGAAATTACGTTGAGCCTTGACCGTGATTAGGTGGACCAACCCGACAAATCTCCAGCCCTGTCTCGCGCCACCTTGTTCCAAATTGGAAGTTGTGCAATTGAAAGAATCTTCGCGACACGGTCTCAAAGTCGGCTTGTGAGGAAGTTTGCCGGGATCGGTGCGGATCACCCTTAAGACGAGTATTTTGTCCGTGTGCCTGAATGCATTCATTAGCATTGGCATTGCCACGCCTGCGGGTGCGCAAACGACGGCCCCAAACGAATGGACCTGGATAGGGGGAAGCAGCACCATCGGCAGCAGTGGCGGCCAACCGGGAGTCTACGGGACACTTGGCTCCGCAGCTGCCGCAAATATTCCAGGCAGCCGAGACTCGGCCACCAGCTGGATCGACAAAGGCGGCCATGTCTGGATCTACGGCGGCGAAGGTCTCGACAGCCAGGCAGACTACGGTCAACTGGACGACCTCTGGGAGTTCGATCCCACCACCCAGGAGTGGGCGTGGATGGGCGGAGGCAGTTCTTTGCCTTCCGCATGCGCAGCCAGCGCCACGAACAACGGGTACTGCGGTTGGCCCGCCCTCTATGGGGCACTCGGAGCGTTCGCGCCGGGCATCAGCCCAGGAAGCCGCATAGCCGCCATGGGTTGGACAGACAACGACGGCAACCTGTGGCTCTTCGGTGGCATAGGCTCTGTCTTTTGGGAGAGCGACGATTTCTCCTTTATCGATCAGTACGATCTCTGGGAATTCAACCCATCTACCAAGCAATGGGCATGGATGAGCGGAAACAGCACCTCGATCTGTGGCGAAAGCAGCTCGGAGAACTGGTGCGGGGAATCTGGCATCTACGGCACTCAGGGAACTCCAGCCATCGCCAACATCCCACCCAGTCGCAGCAATGGCACCAGCTGGACTGACGCGAAGGGTAATCTCTGGCTTTTTGGCGGGGTGCAGTCGGTGACAACGAACATTGATGGATCAGTAAGTTCCTGCAACGACATGTGGGTGTTTGAATCCGCCTCGAACGAGTGGGCCTGGATGAATGGAGCTTCCTCGGAAGACATCTTTGTCTGCGACAATACCTCGGGAACATACGGTGTAAAAGGAAAGCCGGCCGCTACGAACACTCCTTCCGGAAGAACAGGAACTGCCAGTTGGATCGATTCCAACGGCAATCTCTGGGCCTTTGGCGGCTTGGGCGGGACCACTGGTATATCCCAGGCGGAGCTCAACGACCTTTGGATCTACGAACCAGCCGCTCCCGCCCCCGAACCGTCCTTCGAGCTAGTCGCGACCCCTAACCCGATTAACATTGGCGCCACGGGCCCCGGTACACCCACCATCACCACCGGAACTACGACGGTCAATATCCTAGTTGCCGGCGGCTTCGATTCCCCTGTCACTTTGACGGCCACTCCCGACACCTGTAATGGCGTTACTTGCATTACCGGAAGTTTCAGCCCAGCGACCATCACCGGTGCTGGCTCATCCACACTGACCATCTCCGTTACCGGCGCGGCGGTTCTGATTGCGGAGCCCATTCCTCTAACTATCACCGGAACCAGTGGCGGCAATTCGCAATCCATTCAGGTCATCGTGGATGTCACGGAAGTGGGCCAGCTCAACGCTCCAACCTTTTCTGTCCCGACGGGAAATTACTCCACGCCCCAGACCGTGAGCATCTCCGATAGTTCCGGAAACCAGTTCATCTACTACACCACCGACGGCACGACACCTACCGCGGCTTCGGCGGTCTACGTTAATCCGATTAGCGTAGCGTCGACAACAACATTGAAGGCGTTTGTGATGGACGTTTTTAACGATCAGAGTCCGGTATCTAGCGCGACCTACAGCATCGTCCTCGCCACCGCCACCCCCGTCTTCGTGCCGAGCGGCGGCACGTATTCCTCTGCGCAGTCGGTGAGCATCAGCGACACTACTCCGGGAGCAACCATTTACTACACTACCGACGGCAGCGCACCGACGACAAATTCGACCGTCTACGGGGGGCCAATTACCGTTTCTTCCACCGAAACGCTGGAGGCGATTGCCAGCGCCAGCGGCTATGCCTTGAGTGCCGTTGCCAGCGCCGTTTATGCTATCAACCTGCCCACGCCCAGCTTTTCCATTACCGGTACAGTAGTCAGTGTGGCTCCCGGAGCGACTACTGAAAACACATCCACGATCACTTTGACGCCGTCGGGCGGATTTACTGGCGCGATTAGTCTGAGTTGCGCAATTACTCCTGCGGCCGCAAGCGATCCGGCGACATGCAACATTCCAGCCTCTGTGACTATCAGCGGTTCTACAGCGGAAACAACTACTCTCACTGTCACCACCACGGCGCCCAGTTCCGCTCTCAACCGGACCAGGTTCTTCCGGCCATTGGTGGGCGGCACAGGTCTCGCGTGCATCTTGCTCGTTGGCATCCCGGCTGGACAGCGGAGATGGCGGTGGATTCTCGGAACGCTCGTACTGCTTTTGTCCCTTGTTGGACTCGGTTGCGGCGGGAGCGGTAATGGCGGAGGTGGAGGAAATTCCGGCACTACCCCAGGTCCGTACGTCATTACCGTCACTGGCACTTCCGGCAACATTACGCAGGTGGGAACGGTCTCGCTCACAGTGCAGTAGCGTGGTTCGAGACATGGCTTCGACGGTTTGCTGCATCATTCACTCGCCCACCGAGGAGACAACTAGCACTAAGCTGTGTGGGCCGATCCGAGTGTGTCACCGCATATCCTGAATTCGCTCGCTCAAACATAAGATCAGCCTAAATACATTAGAACGGTTGCTCAGAGTTGGACAACCGCTCAAAGTGGTACAGGGTCAGAACCTGATGCAGCAAGCGATGGCTGTTGTAATATCGCGTGGCTGTTGAAAAACTCACTTTTCATCCCAATTAGCCAAAATTTGGGGAATAGAAAGTGTCTAGGCGACCCGAGAAAATCGATCCTAAAGCTTCCTGACGCGATTTTATTTTCATCGATTTTGAGAGAAGGAGTTTTTGAACAGTCACGCCTCTTAACGTCAGTTAAGATAAGCAAACGAAACCACCAGCGCTTTGAGGACAATGGCAGAGACGTTCGAAGCATACCGAAATCGAGTCCTAAGCTATCTTGGCGATGAGGAGCCCCTCGGTGTCCAACAAGCCACCCCATCGCAGCTTGAACGGCGTCTGCGCGATGTCGCGCCCGAGGATTTGATCCGGCGCCCTGCACCTGAAAAGTGGTCAATCGCCGAGATCGTAGCGCACTTGGCGGACGCGGAGCTGGCGATGGGGTGGCGATTGCGAAACNNGCGAATCCGGGCGTGGCCTTAACGTGGTGGGATGAGGCGGCATGGGCGGAGCGCTTGGGTTACGCGCAGCAAGATGCGAGTCTTTCGGCAGGGGTCTTTCGGGCGCCTGCGCGAGAGCAACCTGCGACTGTTGGAGTCGGTCCCGCGCGCACGGTGGGTGGAGTGCTATGGGGTCCACGAGGTACGCGGACGGCAAACGGTCGAAGAGTTCGTTCGCTTGGAAGCGGCACACGACTTGAACCATCTTCGGCAGATCGACCACATCTTGGGTGGGTGTATGTAGTGGTAGCCGTTTGGCTGACTATAGCTCTTATGGTTGGCGTAACATCGCGATTACACTCACCGACTACATGAGCGGGTGCACTGCTTGATTCGAGTTGAGAGGTCAGTCGGCAAGTGGGGCCAGTG
The DNA here is from genome assembly GCA_003132405.1 of Acidobacteriaceae bacterium. Classification (GTDB taxonomy): domain Bacteria; phylum Acidobacteriota; class Terriglobia; order Terriglobales; family Acidobacteriaceae; genus Acidiflorens. Next base: position 118,010 of record PKXQ01000107.1, read on the forward strand.
CTTGCGGCCGGGTTGCCGCAGGAGGTTTTGCATCCTTTAAAGAGGCTATCACTTTGGAATCCGATAGCGCATGGCGCAGTTCTGAGTGTAACGCCTGTTTTCGTCAAGTATCAATCCACCAGCGTCGAACAAACGGAGGAAGCGAAACCAGTCAATCCCGGACCGCAAATCGCGAAGGCGCACGGCGTCACGTCGCCACAGAGGGATTTTGTGTAGCTCGCGTCGCCGGCTCGGGCAGTTGCTGTCCGCAATACGCGCAATTCGCCCAAGTGGGCTCAACGGGCTTATCACATTTCGGGCACGTTGGGTGCAGCAAAGTGCCGCAGTGCGGACAGAATGGGAATTTTGCCTTTTCGACATGCCCGCAGCCGGGGCACGGCTTCGGCAGAGGGTCGCGGAGAATGAAGTACAAGATCATCCCAATCCCATGAGGAACGAAGATCGCCAGGAGCGTCCACATTACGTACCGCATCTGCCGCCGCTTCGCGTCGCCGTAGATGTATCCGATCAGCGCAACCAGAGCCACCATGAACAGGAACATCGCGCACACGCACAGCGCTTGTCCCCAGCGCGGCCATTTGCCTACTTCCCGATCCGTTGATGCGACAAAGATGAACAACGGCAGTGTGAAGCACAAATTGGCGAACCATGCAACGATCCACGCTGCCTTCGGAATCACGCGCAATTCCTTTGTGAAGCGGCTCATGCCAGCCTCCTTTCGCCGCGCTGCCGGATTGCCAGCATCACTGCGGCCACCCCTCCCGCGAGCCACCCTAGCGCGGTGAACGCGGCAAAACTGATCCACGTATGGCTGAACTGCGGCCCGAGCAACCTCTCGAAACGTCCGCTCACAACGTGGAAAACCGCCCAGCTCGCAATCGTCAGCAGCCACGCAAAAGCCACGACAATAATCATTAGGCGGTGGTTCCAATCGTGCTCGGCCTGTTCCGTGAACTTCGCCTCGGCACGCGCCAGCGTCGCCTGCACCAGCCACGAAGAAGGCTGGGGCGTCGGCAATCGGCGGAGTTCGCTCGCAATCGGCCGCCAAGCCCCCAATTCGTTCGAGCAGGCGATGCAAGACCGCACATGCTCCGCAACCTGCTTTTCTTCCGCGCTCGTCAGCGCGTCGGCTGCGGCCAGCGCCAGCAGTTCTCCAATCTTGTCGTGCTCGCTCATTGCCATGTACCTCCGGGATACCGCGCTTCGAGCGCGTAACGCAATTGTTCCAGCGAACGTCGCAGCCGCGACTTCACCGTTGCTACCGGAACCGCTGTAACCTGCGCGATTTCCTCAATCTTCATCTCATCCTCAAACCGCAGTGTGAGGACTTCGCGATACATCATCGGCAGCCCTGCCATCGCTTCGCTGATCTCCGTTCGGCGCTCGGCCGCGAGCGCGTGATCGAGCGGCGTGTGGTCTTTACACGGAATCCGGTCCGCCACGGTTTCGCTATGCCAGCTGTTTCCGAGCGGCTCGTCCAGGCTCTGCGGACGAATCCGGCGCAAATGATCGATCGCCAGGTTGCGCGCCAGCGTGAACAGCCAGGCGTCGAAATTGCGGCTTGCATCAAAGGAACGAATCTTCTCGACCACTCTCAACCATGTTTGCTGGAACAGGTCTTCCGCCTCGGCGGGCTGCCGCACGATGCGCAGCAGGTAGCGATACAGGCGATTCTGGTACCGGGTGATCAGTTCCGAGAGAGCGTTCAGGTCGCCCTGGCGAAGCCGGACCACATCCGCATCCACTGCCACAAGCCCCTCCAGCGATAGTGCGGTCGCCCCCACCATACTCGTAATACGGATGAGTGCCCAAAAAAGACGCAAGAGATGCAGTTGCTAGATTGGTGTTGCTAGGTATAAGAACAGTCTACTGAAGGATATGAGAGACAACGATGATTGGCGAAACATCAAAATTAACACTTATCATCCCGCCCAAACGCGTACGAAAAGCGCCCATACTTGTGCAACCACCTTACAACAGTTGGTTGGCCGAACCTCGCATGAGTTTATCTCAATCACAGAAATTTTCGCAGACTCCCTCGTATCTTGAATCCTTTTGGTGTTCTCGCCCGTATTCTCAAAGTGCTCAAATGCACAATACAGAGCGCAGGAGCGCAACTCAGATCCTGCATTGCTCTTCCGTAGGAGGTTTGACATGCATGACACAAAGGAGCGGTTGTCTTTATTGTGGATCTTCGCGTTATTGAACTACCTGTATGCGGACGTTCTTGCCCTGTGGGCTGTTGCCCACCCCCCACATCTCCCACCATGGGTTCTGGCGGGTTCAGCGGTCTTGATGGAAATACCCATCGCCATGATTGTGGCGTGTCGACTACTTCCGTTTAGAGCGAACCGGCTGGCGAATATCATCGCGGGTGCAATTTTGACCCTTGTAAACGGTTTCCTGACCTACGTTCCGCCTCTGGCCGGATGGGGCAGGCCGCCCGCTCTTCCTGAGTACTTGTTCTTCGCGACGATCGAAACTGTATTCACCTCGGTCATCATCTGGCAGGCGTGGACTTGGTCAGGGGTTGAGACTGTCCGCACGTCGTAACTGGTCGCTCAAATAATGAGGTCAATGTGAAAAGAGAACGCCTGACACAGATCGTCCTGGTGATCGTGGGGCTGTTCAATCTGGCCCAAATTTATTTTCTATATACGGATCTGCGGCATTCCAGCTGGCTTTTGGAGCGGAAGAGCGAGATCCACCCGATGTTTCTGAGCTTTTTTATTCCGGTCGGGGTCTTTCTACTCATGGCCGCAAGGAGACCCTCTGAGCATCGCTCGATGATTGCTCTAGCAGCTTGGTGGCACATCTCCCATGGCACGGTGATGGCTATTCAAACCGTGGAAGCCTGGAATCACGGCGTCCACAGGAACTTTACTGATGTGATCGTATTCCTTGTGATCGGAGTCGTCCTGTTAGCGCTTCTGCCAGCAAAACGAGAGGCAGTCACGCCAGGAGTTGCGTGAACGAGCGCAGAAACCCCACACTCTGCGCGGATAACGTTTCTTCTCGTCTTCGTTTCATTCGTTTCACGGTTTTTTCCCAAGGGGATGACAGTGTAGCGGCGCGGCTCTGGACAGATTGGCGTTAAATCATTAACACCAACTACGCCCCGTCCGGGTCATTTGGTGCTAACGCCTGGTAGCGACAGTTGACTTTCGGCAGTCATTCGAAAAGAATCCTAGTGGGCATAAACTCCTTTAGGGAAAGACTTTCAGCTATGCCAAAGCCACGGACGCTCGCCCTACTGGTTGTCATCGCACACTGGATCGTAGCTGTCTGGCACCTGTTTCTTGCGGCAAACATTCTTCCAGCCCCAAACAACAACGTTAGCTGGCTGGCCATAATCTTGATATCGTCCGGGCATTTGTGCGTATCAATTGCGTTATGGAAGCTCAGCGACAAACTTGTCGGGACGGTATTATTGATTTTCTTCTTGTGTGCCTTGGGTGCCGATCTTTACGAGCACTTCCTACATTCAGCTCCGAACAACATTTTCATGGTGACAGCTGGTAACTGGACGGCCTGGTTTGACGCAAGTGTCGTTGGCCTTCTCGCGCTTGAGATCCTGGCATGTTCGCTTGGAATTCTGTTACTCGGCGGATGGCCGGCTCCGAGGACAGCGATCTAGCTGGTGAAATATCCGACTACACTCAAAACCCCTCAATGAGCGCTAACGCCTGTTCTCGTCACCCATCGTTTTCCCTCTAACATGTGAGGCTGCGGCTAGGCCATAATTGAAAACGATATGGAGCAGATTCGGTTTGGAGATCAGGTGATCCGCTTCGACAGGGAGAGAACCGCACAGGCTTATTCCTCAATGAAAGGCGGGGATGCCGAAAGGTGCGGGTGCTCCTCTTGCCGAAACTTCGCGGCTCAGCGGAGCACTGTTTATCCAGAGAACTTCCGCCGACTTCTCGATCAACTTGGTGTCAATGTGGAAAAAGAAGGGGAAGTTTACGAATGCGGCCCCGAAGGCTCGCTGAGGATATACGGCGGATGGTTTTATCTTGTTGGGGAACTCATCGAGCCGGGGGAACGGTTGACCGATGCCGGTTCAGGCTTTCAGTACTACTTTGTGGATGCCAAACATCTACCAAAACCGAAAACGAACTTCGGCCAGAGCTTCATAGCAGTCGAGTTCTCAACGAAGTTGCCATGGGTGATCTCGGAGCAGCCCGGTTAATGCAAGAAATGGCGGCTGCCGAGATGCGGCAAGTTCGCTAATGATTCTCAATGAGTGCTAACGCCTGTTTTTATCAAGTGTGTTGCCGACGCGCTGATTTAGACCCGTAAACTGTTCATTCTTGGGGCAGATTCCGATTGACTGAAAATTGATCTCATGTGAATTGACTGTACTGGGGAAAAGGTCAATGCTACTCCCATGAGGAGAACCTCCTACTTAACAGCGGTTTTGTTGGCACTCCCTGCCGCATTCGGTCCGTTCCTCATATCGGGCGCGTCATCTTTGGCGCAAACATCCCGACCGCCGGACTTGACGTTAATCGAGAAGAACATAGCCAATCAGTTCAATGAAGTACGCAAAAGGGCAGGCCTCAAGGCGTTGAAAATCCGCCGTGACCTAAGAGTGCGAATGGCAGCGTGTTCCATCCAGATCAAAGGGCCTGATCCCATTGTCTCCTCGTATCTAACTGCCGACCCCGAAAAGCCGAACGATGCGCTAACACGTTTGGCAAAGTTCAACTCGAACCACGACCATGTAGCAGTGGGTGTGTGGTTTGCCGCAACACAACAGTACCCGTCCGGCATGTACTGGGTCGTTGTGTACGATGAGGATGGTGCCGCTAAAGAAGCGTTCTGGAGTCACTTTTACTTAACCGATGCTTTTGAGTATGAAACGCCTTTCGATAAGCAGTGGAAGCGGGGCCTTCCTCAGGAATGCCGAGCTATTCAGTGAAAGGCCGAACGAGATAGTTGTTGCTAAATCCCGATTACACTCATTAATCCCGGATCGGCCTTCCTTCAGGATGGATGCCCGTTTTCGGCGGACTTCCGCGGGCGAGCGAATGATACGACCTCATTAGAAAACTACACCTTTCTAACGTCCGGGCCGTCGGTGGTGCGAACCAATGTTTATGCGGCTCTGAAGGGGTAGATCTTGAGGAGGTTTTCTAACAACACAAATTACGCACATTCTCGATCCGGATCGAAATGTCGCTTGGAACGCTGGCAACAGAGACAAATATGTATCGGTGGGATGCGCCTACCAGCAAATCAAGGTGCCGGGAGGGGGAGTTTATTTTTCCGTACACCGATTTTGCCAGTCTCATGGGCATTTTTTAGCTCGATCAATGACTTAGGTCGCGGTCTTCGCCACGAATTGGGCCCTTCTGAGCGTCAACTCCCAGCCAAAACGGTAGGGGACGGTAGGGCAAAATCGCGCTCTCGAACCATCTCTGCGTGATCCACGAAATGAGAAAGGCGCGAGATGAGCGCATTATCTGAAGCCTTCCCTGAGCGTTAAATTGTCATCTAATGTCTGAGGGATGCGGTGGCATTCGGAAGGAGTTGGCGATGATTAAGCATTGGAAGAAGTTGCTTTTGCCTTTGGTAGTTGGAGCCATAATTTACGCGATTGCTGGAGGCCCAGCCGAATACTCCCGTTTGCGGGGCATTGTGGTAGATAAAGCTGCCGCCGAAGAGGAACAAGTCAATAACAATTCGCGATTTACGAAATTGGTGAGCGATCTGACGCACAATGTTTATGTGCGCTCTCAGTTAATGCGTCCGTTGGAAAAGGATCTCCCGACTGAGCGCAATAAGAGAAAGAGCGCGCTTGCAAAACTGGATGAAGCTAAAAAAGAGCAGAGCGCCGATCTCGCAAGCATGACTGGTTTTTATGCTCACCCTAGTAACGGCTGGGCAGCCAACAGTCGGAACCAGTTCCTAATAACCTACAGTGATGAAAGCGCGTTGATCGATTCTTTGATAGCCACCGTGAAGCACGATCCCAAAGCAAATTCTCAACAGCTAAAGTTTCTTGACGATCACGTGGTCTTTGCGGCCCATGCATTGGATAGTGCAATTAAGGAAGAGGACGCTAACTTGAAAGATAAGATCGCCGCATACGACATCATCATCCCGCAACTGGACCAGCAATTTAGAAATGTCCGCATCAAAATCGCATTGGCTGCGCTTTTTGCAATTTTCGGGAGTGTAGCACTGCTTGTCGCGTTACTTTTCCAGTCACATCGCCCGCAGGGACCCGATGGCCGATCTTCGGGGAGCATTGATACCAATGCCCTCACTGGCCGCGCTTGGCTCAGACATGGCAGTACGATACCCGGAGCTTGAAAGAAATATCAACGCTCAACCTAGAACCACACCGCTCTGCCTCAGAGATGCCGAGAGAAGCACGATCGGGGGTCGGCGGGGGCCCGTAACCGATGGAGGGTAAGGATCGGCGGAAGGAGGACCTCGGCCTTACCCTGACCGCGGCCATCAGTTCGCGTTTTTTGCACACCTCGCCAGAATCGATCAGATCGTGATCAAGGCCGGGAAAATCATGGTGGGGACGGAGTTCGATGAATAGCGGCTAATGGGTGGGGGCGACAAGAACCCCTGCGCCCTGCGGGAAATCTGCCGGGCGAAATTCTCTCTGCTTCCTACCGCCAGACGGATCGTCTAGCGTTTCTTGTCAGGCTCCACTTTGAATTTCACGTGGACGGGAACCTTCGTCGGCACCTTAGCCTCAAAATCCACTGGTGTCCCATCTTTCTTAGTGAAGCTGATTTCCTTTTCCTGCTTCACCACTTTGTGAGCATCAAACTCAACTGTCTTCTTAGCCATGTTAAGTTACCTTCCTTTGAGTATCGCGCTTCGCAACACCCTTGTTAGATGTTGCCTATTCTAGCGACGACTCTTCATGGCCTCGAACAGCCAAGACAGGTCGTTGGTGACTTTTTCGATCTTGTTATCGATCAGGCATTGCGTGCTGAGCGAGTACTTGCCTTCGTTGTTCACACTGATTGTGATCGTGCCATCTTTCCGCGTTGTCATCCGCCGCCGCGTCGCCCCATCGGGAAACGTCCTTCCGAGGGCATATGCTTCTTGGGAATAACGGTCGTCGATATGCTCATCGTAGTTGTGAATGGAGACGATGTTCAGGATCGGCTTTCCCATCGCGGCGTACAGAGCTTCGGAGAAGCCTGACTGATGGCCGTGGTGCGAAGTGATATAGAAGTCCACACCATTGACCTCTTCTTTGAATTTGGGTCGGAGCTTGAGCAGAGCTTCCCACCCGGACGTTTCCATGTCGCCGCCGAATAGAAACTTCTCCTGATGCTCAGTCCCAGTGAACGTGGCAACCGTCACGATGCTCGAATTGTTGATGTACTTGGTTTCGTCAATCGCCTTCGCTTCATCGGGCGAGAGCATGAATGATTTGATCGTCATGCCCCAATCCGGCCAAGCCACGGGCGTCGTGTTGTACGTGTTTTGCCAGTCCCGGTACGTGTCGAGGTTGTCGTAGTCGGCCTCGGCGGTCTTGACATCCTCCCAGTCGTATTTCTGCCTGAGCAGGAGCGCGGGCGGGCACCTTTCCTGCACCGTCTCCACGTCCCCAATGTGATCGTCGTGAGGATGCGTGACGATCAATTTTGTCAGGGCGTGACCGTCCCAAGGCACTATGGTGGGAAGTTCTTTCTCCACGAGGTACAGAGCGGGTGAGAACTTTCCGGTACAGCCGCAATCAATGAGCACGCCGTAGTTTGTGGGCGTCCGTATAAACGCGGACGCCCCATGTTCAACATCGAAGACAACCACCTTCATTCCCATGACATCACCTCTCCTTTACTTAGCTGCTGTCGCAGCGGTTTTGACTTCAGGAACGCTTGCCAAGTAAGCATGAAACACTGGCGTCTCGGACAACACTCGGAATCTCGTCATCCGTACCCAGAAAATGCCTCCTACGAGGAACAGAAGAACCACTCCGCAAAATAGAAAGCCCACGTGATAAGCAACAGAGAGATGAAGGTCACGGGTGATTCGGTCCAGTGGGGCCAAGGCAAAAATGGAAACCACGATCATGCCTCGTGCTAGATCAGAATTGGCGACGAACAGATCCCGCTTTGCGAAAGCACCTTGGATTCGGGTCAACTTCTGCGTGCCAAGCTCCGCGGCGAGGTGAGCCAACCCGACTATGTCCAGGCAAACTCTGACTTTGATAATGAAATCGACGCCATCACAAAGGAGTTGACTGCCAGTCACTCGCAGCATGGAACCCTCGACGCCTTTCTGCGCTTCTCGAAGCTGATGCTGGTAGACATAGCAACTGCTTGGCAGCGAGCAGACGTTGAGCAACGGGTGCGTGTTCAAAATTTCTTGTTCCAGGATGGAATTAGCTACGAAAAAAACCAAAGATTTTTGAACACCGCTAACGCTACGTTATTTCAACAACTACGGGCCCTCGCGCACTGCAAGGGAGGATTTGGCGTCCCCGACGGGATTTGAACCCGTGTTACCGCCGTGAAAGGGCGCTGACAGACTGTATCACGTTGTAATTGCAAGGCAGCGGTCGCAACGCAACGCCCTGTAAGGAACCAGTGAGAGCACAATGTAACAGACTTTGGTTGTACCGTCCTTGTACCGCGAGTCTTGGCACGGCAAGTCTAAGAACTGTCAAGGGCCAAAGGAGATCGCGCACAGCTTCTCGAAGCTGGAGGCGAGCGTATGTGGAAAGCCTTGATGGCAGAATTAACAAGCATTCCATCTCGGTTCACCTGCCCAATCAGCCGAAGAATACGCAGCGCCCGCTACGAGAATGAAGAATCCCAGGCGGCTGGCCAAGAACCCCAAACCGATTGACACGAGAAACGAACCGACATACAGGGGATTGCGGACGACCCGCGGGTTACACGGGAGAAGTTGAAAACATGGACGCGCACTGAGAGCAAGCTTCGAAGCTACCGCAGAAATTCTGTAATGTTGTCAATGACTCCTGTAAACCAAAGTGTTTGACTGATTCCCCCACATCAGATATCAAGAAACGCTAGCACGGTCCGTCGGCGATCGATGGCGCATGGCCGTCGACACATTTTGTCCGCAGGCCCGACAATCAGGGACATCGATTGGAGAAAAACGCGATTGTGGTCCCGTAGGCAATTCGCCAAAGCTATTTATGGAGCTACCTCCTGGGGATTGGTTTCCCATCCTCTTTTAGCTAGGGGCATGCAGGCGCCCACTGGCGGCCTGCGGGTGGACGGCCATCGGATTCTGGCGGGTACTCGGGACTTGGAAGTTGAGTTTGTAGGCCTGGGCATTGCTCGAATTCATGACCGGCTGACCGGAAAAGAGTACTTAAATACGGTCCCCACCGCACATCTGCTGTTAAGGCATAAGTCCAATGAAGGAGTATTGACCGAGGCGGAGCTGACGCAGATTCGTCAGATTTCACCGCGGGAAGTGGAGATTGAATACAAGCCATTGTCCACGGGTTTGCCGGGGGCAAAGGTGATTGGGCGGGTCAGTGTTTCGGACGACGCCGTCACGTTTGGAGCGGACGTCAAGTTGAACCAACCGGGGCTGACCGAGGTTTTGCATCCTCTTCGTGAGCTGGACAACCGAAATGAGGTGATGCTTCCGGTATTGGGAGGCGTACGTTTTACGGGGTCTGATCATCCTCAACTCTTCCTGGATCCTTCCAGCGTGGAGAGCCTGCTGGCAGCGCCCAAGCGGAAGAACAAGGAGGTTTTTACCTGGCCTAACCTGCTGTCGGGATGTTTTTTGTTTTACAAAGCCGGAAACAGCGGCTTCTGGCTGCGCTCCGAGGATGAGATGCAGCGCTTCAAGGCCGCGTATCTTGACCAAACCGAGCGGACTTTCAACGTAAGCGTGGGATCACAGGTGGCGGGAGCCACTGACGAATGCCGTGCATTCTCCGGCGCCTCCTGGAAGCTTGGGGTATTCGGCCAGGACTGGGAACGGAAGCTCGACGACTATGTGGAATACCTGAGAGCAAAATCTCCGGCGTGGGCATATCAGAAAAATACCATTCCGTGGGTAAATGACGTCCGCCTGGTTTTGAATCAGTTCAAGGTGGTTGAGCAGGATCCCAGTGGGCAGGTTCACGATAACCCGGCCTTACTGAAAACCGATCTGGAACTCGTGAAACGGTTGAGCGATTTGATCCGCCCTCAACAAGTCATCATTTATGCCTTTCAGTGGCAGCTTATACCTTTTGAAGTCGGAGCTGGAGTCGGGTATCCCGACTGGACACCGTCTCCCCTGTTCGTGAAGCTTGCGGTTGAGGCAAGGAAGATGGGATACCACGTGATGCCCCATCTGAACTATTTCGCCATCAGCCCGAAAAACACCCACTATCAGGATTTTGAACCTTACATTTTGCGCGAACCCACGACTGGCAAGAAACTGGGCTGGTTGCTGAATGAAGAGAAAAAACAAGGACTGGCTTACCTCCATCCCGCGGCGCCAGGGTGGTTCGAACTGCAAATGGCACTCGTCAAACAGATGCTGGCAGCAGTTCCGGTCGACGCCATCTTCTGGGATCAGACTCTGAATCTCCTGAACGCGCAAAACGTGGTTGTGAATGGGAAGACGACCATCCAAGCCTCGATCGATTTTCTTCGCGGGTTTCGTGAGGCTTTCCCGGCCCTGGCTTTTGGCGGGGAAGGGGTAACCGAAATAACAGTTCCCTATCAGGATTTTGTCCAGGCCCACACACCAGGCCTCTATGCCTTGACTAACGGTGATCCCGGCAACACCAAGGGTTTTCACTGGGGGTTGAACCCGCAGACACTTTCCATGCGGGCTCCCATGATTAGCCGGTTGTATTCGAAGTTCACGCAAGTGGTCGGTTTTGCCGCGGAACCCGACGTGCGAAGCCCCAGTTTTTCGGATTGGATACATCTGCAGAAACAGTACCAACTGGTGACGGCTATTGAAGGATTGTCAATGAAGGACCTGGACGATCCCCAGGGATTTGCGGCGCAGACAATCCGAGGACTGGCCAATTCCCGCCCGTGAATGTTGTCTCGGAATTTCCGGACCGGCGCACATCGAGGAGCCGCTGACGAGGGCGCGAAAGTTGTTATTGCCGACGTGTACGCCATCGCGGGGCAGAAAACCGCATCGGACATCAAACAAAAAAAGGCGCGGCTCATTTCTTGCGTGCTGACATTTCTCAGGAAGAGCAGGCGCGCGCGATCGCGGACGAAACCGTAAGAGTTTTTGGGAAGGTGGACATTCTAGTGAACGTGGCCGTATTTGTGCTGAAGGGCATCGACGCTTCAGTGGAAGACCGGCGACGTTCGCCAGGTGTCAACGTGATTGGCACATCTCACCAAGTACGCCATCGAACCGATGAAGAAGGGCGGTGGCGGAACCATTGTCAATTTGGCCTCCATCTCGAGCTGGGTGACGCAGGCGAACCTCATCACCTACAGCGCCACGAAGGCCGCGCTTCTGCAAATGACACGCAACATGGCCATGGATTCTGCCGCCCACAATATCCGCGTCAATTGCGTTTGTCCCGGCAGCATCATAACCTCGACGACTTACCAGTACATGGAAGAGACCGGAAAAACACTCGAGCAGGTCGACGCCGAGGAGGGGGGCAAAGACTTTGTTAAACCGCGCGGGGAAGGCGAGCGAAGCCGCTTCTGCGATTTTATTCTTGGCATCAGACGAAGCTTCCTACATAACCGGCGCCCATTTTGATGGTAGATGGTGGCTACACAGCAATGTAGTTCTGATGTAACCCTGGGGGTAAATACCACGTGCAAAACATGGAACCGTCTTCGAACAGCCGGCGCTTTCTTATAACCGGAGCCAAAGGGTTTATTGGCGCATGGGTCGTCAAGAATTTGGTAGAGCGTGGCGATCGACCCTGGATTTTCGATGTCGATCGCGAGTCCCACCGCTTGCGGAGGCTGTTGTCCGACGACGCGATGGCCAGCGTCTCCTTCGTCGCCGGCGAGATCGCTCGTTTGGAAGAACTCGACCGGGCCGTGGCGGGGAACGGCATTACGCATGTGATTCACCTCGCGGCACTTCAGGTGCCGGCATGCGCCGCCAACCCACAACTGGGCGCGCAAACCAACGTTCTCGGTACATTGAACGTGTTTGAGGTGGCGCGTCGCCGCCGCGATTTGGTGAAGCACATTGTTTATGCCAGCTCGGCCGCCGTTTTTGGTCCCGAGGAATTCTATGGGACCGCGACCGTGCGGGAGGGCGCGCCGCTTGAGCCGGGTACTCACTATGGTGTCTTCAAACAATGTAATGAAGGAAACGCTCGTGTCTACTACAAAAGCGACGGCATATCGAGCACGGGGCTGCGACCGTGGGCCGTGTACGGCGTCGGACGCGATGTCGGACTGACCTCAGACCCCACCAAGGCAATTAAAGCTGGGGTTGTCGGGCGTGACTATACCATCCGCTTCACAGGAGGGCTCGACCTGCAATATGTAGACGACACCGCTAAAACTTTCTTACGATGCGCCGAGGGGGAGCTTCCCGGAGCCCGTGTTTATACGCTGCGCGGCACCGTTACTCAAATGCCCGATTTCATCGCCGCCCTCGAGCGCGACAATCCACGCGCGCATGGCCGCATCAAAGCTGTTGGCCCGCAGCTTCCCATCGCATACGACCTGGACAACAGTGCCCTGATTCGGGACTTCCGGGACGCGCCGAACACGCCAATGGCGCAAGGAATTCGCGAAACGCGCGTGCTCTTTGAGCAGCTAAACGCAGCCGGAAGGCTCACGATCGAGGATCTGAACGCATAAAGCAGCAGGAACGTTCGAGGTTCGCGTTCTTCACGGTGCCGGTTGAACTTGCCGTCGAAAAAAGTCCAGCGATTGATTCACACGTTGAGGCGTCTGCTCTTGCACCGCGGGGCTGTCCGTGAATGAGAGTCGTGGAAGCGTCCGTCCCGGTCTCAATCTGAGGCACACGCTCGGGATTCGTCTGGACCGCGCTTATTCGAAAGGAGAATTTCAATGTTGAAAACAATATCGAGGCTGACGCTCCGAGTTCTGACATTCAGCTCCGTAATACTGCTGCAAAGCCTCTGTTCGGCTGGCGAGCCACAAATGTCGGCCGTGAAACACACGATCCAATTGGGCCCTCTCTATGAAGTGAACCTTGAATATTTTCCAAACCACAGTCTGAAAGAGTTGTCGGAGGCGATGCCCCGTCTGGAGAAGCTGGGAATCAAAACCGTCTACCTGCTGCCGATCTTTGAATGCGCCGGCGGGGCCCAGTACGAAATAAACGACTATTACAAGATCAACCCGAGGTATGGCATTGCCGCCGACCTCAAGGAAATGATCTCAGTCGCACACCGGCACGACATAAGCGTGCTGCTCGATTTCGTCACTTCAGTCGTGCCCGAGACGAGCTATATCTTCACGAAACATCCCGAGTGGATCGTGCGGAACGCCAAGGGTGAAATGCAGAGATATGTCCCCGTTCCCGAGTGGGGGTGGGCGCCGGATTGCACCAATCCTCTGGTGATCGATTACTACATAAAGATTGCCCAATACTACGTCAAGGAGTTCGATACCGATGGCTGGAGGGTGGATTCCCCGGCGGACAACTACGACATCACCAAGGTGCCCGGCGACCACAGCCGAATCCAGATGTTGAGGTCTTTGAGGGCGGCTATCAGCGGAGTCAAGGCTTCGGCCATTCTGATTGCCGAACTGACCGGGCCGTCGGCACTGGTGCGGGAACTCCCGATCAAGGCGGAGCCACTCTTCGATGAGATGTGCGATGCCGCTTACAACTATCCAATCGTCGGCTTCATGGGAGGGTCCAAACCGGGCGATTACCACTATGTTAACCCCGGCCCCTGGGGAAAATGGACCCCCACGATCATGGAGTTCGTCGTATACAACCACGCCACATCGCGAGAGTTCGTCGAGGCGGTGACGCAACAGCCGATTCTCCACCATCGTCTTAGGGCGAATTACACCGAGAATCACGACACAGCCCGGGTCTCGGCCGGATTTCCCGACCAGCATCGCGCGCTCTTTGTGCTTATCGCCTCCATGCCCGGATTTCCCGTTGTGCATGCCGGCGAGGAGTTAGGAGATAAAACTCATCCAGAAGCGATGTATCCGGTGGCTCAAGTGGTGGACTGGAACGGCGGCGACAAAGAGCTTGAGGCTTTCTATACCCGCGTTCTGGCGGTCCGCGCCGAAAATCCGGCGTTGCAGGATGGCAACATTGAGGATGTCTGGAAGCAGGGTGATAACGCCATCGCTTTCCTACGGAGTTCCGGCGGCAATCATGTGATCGTCGCCCTGAATTTCGGCGGCCAACCGGCCAAAAGCGTGGTGAGCATCCCGATTGAAAAACTGAACCTGGGCCCGGTATCGCAGTATCAATTGCGCGACGAACTATCCGGCAGCATAACAAAGTCGAAGGGGAAGGATTTACAGAACCTTGAAGTGGTCTTGAAACCCTACGGTTACCAGCTGATCAGCATCAAACCCATCTAGGCAGCGCCAGTATTTCGAAGGGGAGTCATCAAATGACCGGAAGATCCACAACATTGCGCGCGAAACTTGGAATCGGGGTTCTGATCGTTTTCTTAGGTCTTCCCTTCCTTGCATCACACTCCGCGTCAGCGCAGTCTCTATAGGCGTCGAACTCTGCCGGGGATTTTTCCGCGACCGGTTGGAACACATGGGATATCGCGCGACCCAATGCCATGGTTCATCTGTCCGACGGCATCGTATTAGATCTTTCTATCTATAACTCATACACCGGGCAGCCGCTCGGTCGCATACTTCTCAACGATGTCCAGCGCTTTGGCACCCATGCACCGGACGGCTCGTATTGCCTGGCACGATACAAACAGGGCGACTTCACGTACGAAGTCGAATTTGCGGTTCGAGGAACCGGCGTTATCGCCCACGTCCATCCTCTGACCCAAACGGATAATCTTCTTATAGCTGAGTTTTCTTTTGATTTTGGCCATACCGGGAAAGTGGAAAAACAAGGTTCCCGCGTGATTGTCAGCGGGGAGGGATCGCATTTCTATGCCTCCTCACCCAATCCTGAGAAGCAAGAATCCAGTCTGTCCAATGAGCGCCGAATGGTATGGGATCTCAACGGCGACCGCTGGGTGATATTTTCAACCGACCCGAAGCAGACAAATTCGGAGGAAACTTCCCGGGCCCAAGTAGAAGAGATTCGTAAGACATATGAGAATGAGCGGGTCCGGAGTGGAGGACTCCTGGAAGACAGCGCGCAGGCCGCTTCCGATGCTGTCGCCTGGAACATTGTGTGGAATGCCAAAGGCCAGGTTCCGGTCGCAACCGTGGCGCGTGAATTCCCCACCGGAAGTGGCGTGGTGTGGGGAGGATATATACAAGGCGGTTGGGACGCGATCCAGGGTCTGCAAGCCGACTTACAATCGCCATCGATGGCTGAGGCGAGCGTCCTCGGATTGCTGCTGGATGCGTCCCCCAAAGGCTTCATTCCCAATGCCGCCACTGGCTGGGGTTTGACGGAGGATCGTTCCGAACCACCGCTCGCCGCATACGCCGCTCTGAAGCTGTATCGAGAGCATGACGACCGCCAGTTTCTGGAGGAGGCCTATCCAATTCTCTGCCGTTGGCATGATTGGTGGCCGACGGCGCGGGACGGGAATCACGATGGCCTGCTCGAATGGGGATCGACGCCGCCCGGCACGCAGAGCTTCCTCGATTTCACCAATCAGGAGATCGACGGTCTGAAGAGCGCATACAGGCGGCTCGGATTCGAACCGCCGTCGATTCAGTTCTCCGACATGGTGGACAACATCAAAATGGCCGGGGACGAGAGCGGCCTGGACAACAGCCCCATGTGGGACGGAGTGAAATTCAACAAGCAGACTCACACGATGGAGCAGGACGATGTTGGCCTCAGTTCCCTTTGGGCCCTTGACGGCTGGGCGCTTGCCGAAATCGCGCACATTCTCGGCCGCAGTCAGGAAGAACAGAAGTACCGCCAGGATTTTCATGACATGAGCGCCCGCGTCAACGAATTGATGTGGAGCGAAGCCGACGGTATGTATTTCAACCGCTCCTGGGACGGAACATTCAACAAGAGGATTTCGACAACCAACTTTCATCCCCTGCTAGCGGGAATCGCGAGTCCGGAGCGCGCCCAACGCATGGTGCAGCAATACCTGCTGAACACGCAGAAATTCTGGGGAGAATATGTCGTTCCGGCTACGCCGAGAGATGACCCAGCATTTAAGGATCAAGACTACTGGCGCGGTCGAATCTGGGGTCCGACGAATTACCTGCTCTATCAGGGACTGAAGCGGATTGGTCTGGACGATGTGGCGGCTCAGGTTGCCGCCAAAAGCACGTTGTTGTTTCTGAAGGAGTGGCATACTAATGGTCACATCCATGAGAATTACAATACGATGCTCGGGATCGGGGATGACGTGGTGGGCAGTTCGGTTCGGTACTACGCCTGGGGAGGCCTTCTGCCGTTGACCATGGTGGAGGACCTGATCGATGTCGAACCGTGGAGCGACTCCGGCCTTCGTCTCGGGTCGTTGAGCGACCGGAATGTATCGGCGAGCAACGTGTGGATCGGGAAAGACAACTACGACGTTTTCCTCGGTCCTGGGCTCCGCGTCATGAGGAACGGAAAAAAGCTGCTTGAAGCCGAGCATCCCGTCGTGCTGCGAAATGTTGTCTGGGAAAAAGAGCGCGTGCGCTTTAACGTTACCGCCAAGACTGATGGGCGAATTACGCTCTGCGGTTTTGGGGAGAATGAAAAAGTGCAGTGCGCTGCGTGTCTGGAAAAGAAATTGACTGCGCATGAGGGGAATTTGGTAATCGAGGTGGGACCTGAGGTCAAAAGCGTGAATTTGGTGCGCAATCCCTAAGGCCGACGCTCGCTAGAGGCACGCTCTGAATAGAGAATCGATAATGGCGGAGCATCTTACATCGCCGTCCACCGATCGGCTGGAAAAGGCTGTCGGCAGCTTGACCTCGCTACTGGGGCGACACGTCACAACGGCAACGGCGATCCGGGATCACCATAGCCACGGCGAGTCGTACCATCTACCCGCTCTGCCTGATGTGGTCTGCTTTCCCCACACCACCGAAGAAGTCAGTGAGATTCTGAAAATCAGCGCGGCTCATGACCTGCCGGTAATTCCCTTCGGCGCCGGGACCTCCCTGGAAGGGCAGGTCAATGCGATTCACGGCGGCATCGCGATCGATTTGCGTAAGATGAATAATCTGGTGCGCCTCGGCGTGGAAGACCTCGACGCGACAGTTCAGGCCGGTATGACGCGCCTTCAGTTGAATAAGGCTTTACGCGACACCGGTCTTACCTTCTTTATCGATCCAGGCGCCGACTGCACCATTGGTGGCATGGCTGCAACCCGTGCTTCCGGAACGACTGCCATCCGCTACGGCACAATTGCTGAGAATGTGCTGGCGCTAACCGTAGTCCTGGCTGACGGCCGCATTATCAAGACCGGCACGCGCGCCCGCAAGTCGGCGGCGGGTTACGATCTGACGCACCTTTTTATCGGCTCCGAGGGAACGCTCGGCGTCATCACCGAAGTTACGGTGAAGCTTCACCCGCTTCCCGAAGCCGTATCTGCGGCCGTCTGCTCATTTGAAAGCATTCGAGGAGCTGTCGAGACTGTGATTGAGACGATTCAGCTCGGCGTCTCGGTCGCCCGGATCGAATTACTGGATAGCGTGCAAATGGACGCGGTGAACCGGTATTCGAAAACCAACTACCCGGTCGCGGCCACATTGTTTTTTGAGTTCCATGGATTCAACGAGCGTCACGCCAATGATCAAGCCGCGTTCGTGGAGTCCCTTACCGCCGAACACGGTGGACGCGGATTCCAGTGGGCGACGCGGCTAGAGGATCGTGAGAAGCTTTGGGAGGCCCGGCACGCCGCCCTCTACGCGTCGCTGGCGCTTCGCCCCGGCTCGAAAGGTTTTGTAACGGACGTGTGCGTCCCCATCTCGCGGCTTTCCGAGTGCATCCTCGAGACCCTCGAAGACAAGCAGGACGCACCGTTTCCGGCAACGCTGGTCGGCCACGTCGGAGACGGCAATTTTCACATGATTTGTATGCTCGATCCGAGCAGTGAAGCGGAGACCGACGCAGCTCATCGTTTGATGGACCGGATGGTAACCCGCGCACTGTCCATGGGCGGAACGTGTACCGGCGAGCATGGCATCGGCTATGGGAAGATGAACTACATGGCTGCCGAGCACGGAGCGGCTGTCGATGTTATGCGTGCGATTAAGCGCGCGCTTGATCCGATAACCGCATGAATCCGGGGAAAATGATCCTGCCATGACGCGAGAACGGAGAAACACGTGCAAGAGATAATTTATGGCTGATAAACGTAAGACCGGTTCGAAATCCGCGGCAGTCTGGCCCAATCGATTCAAGGGGCAGGTGGCAGTTGTTACCGGAGCAGCTTCCGGCTTGGGGCAAGGAATCGCTCTGCGATTGGCACGTGAGGGAGCAAAAGTCGCGCTGCTGGATTTGAATCCGGAGCGGCTGCGAAACACGGTGCGAGATTTTAAGCGCACGGGTTTGGCGGCTTTTCCGTTTGTTACGGACGTATCCGACGACGCCTCTGTGCGCTCGCAGATGGCGCAGATCGAGCAACAACTCGGCCCACCGGATTTGGTGGTCCACAGCGCTGGCATTGTGGGGCCAACCAATACGTTTATTGTCGACTATCCGGTCGAGGCCTTTGACCAGATCTATGCGGTAAACCTCCGCGGCTCCTTCCTGATGACAAAATACGCGGTGGCGGCCATGCTTCCGCGGAAATCAGGCAGCATCCTTCTTATAGCGTCCGTCGCAGGGAAGGAAGGAAATCCGATGATGTGCGGTTATTCTTCCACGAAAGCGGGCGTCATCGGCCTAGTGAAGGGCGTTGCGAAGGAGTATGCGGAGCAAGGGATCACGGTGAACGGCCTGGCTCCTGCCGTGGTTATGACTGAGATGGTCCGGCAGACCGCGCCGGAACAGGTGGCTTACATGACGGCCAAGATTCCGATGAAACGGCTCGGCACGATTGAAGAAGTGGCCGCCATGGCCACATTTATCGTGTCCCGCGAGTGCAGTTTCGCCACCGGCTTCACTTTCGACCTAACCGGCGGGCGCAGCACGTACTAAGAGCCGTGCGAACAACCGGGAGACTTTCGTCTCAGCCCGGTTAGTTGTTACCTGACTTATGCGCGTTCCTCTGAGTTGAGCAGGAATGACCGAAGCGAACTTGAGTTCGAAAACCACCGTTACGGTTACGCCCAGTAAGATCAACCCTTGCGAAACTCGCGCTGGATGATGATTCCGCGAACATATCAGAAAATCCAATAAACATGCGGCTTCGCGCATACTATCTCGACCATGCTTGTGTGCATAAAATTCTATGCACGAATTGCCCCGTGTTTTCAATAGCTTACGGCTGGGCTCGGCGAAATGGGGAAGGCGTTCCCAGCTCGGAGAGAGTTCAAATGTGCATAGGTGAGGTGTTAACAACTTCCAGCGTAAAATCGGCGCTTGAGAACAGGACGTGCAGCGTATGGCGGTCCGTACTCAGCCACCATCCCTTCTTGTGCAACTCGTAACCGATATCGTCGATAGCTTCGAGGCTGCTGCCGGAAAGCTCCACACTCTTCGGAGCGGCAGACGCAGGAAGAATAATTTCGTAGTTCATCAGTTGTGGCGAACCGGTTCCGCGTACCTCGATGCGTGAAGACTGTTGGTCAACGGAAGCTTTCGAGCCGTCAGCCAAGGTGAACTCGTCGTGGAAATCGACGTTAGACGGGACGATCCGCCATGTCAGACTGTTGCCCAATGTTCGATAATTCTGGCCTGCCAGGTCGCTAGCCAATGTTTCCGTCGCGGAGTCGATCAAGGGAATGATGCTGCCGGCACGCAACATGATCGGAATACGATCTAATGGCGCCGGAACTTCGACTTGTCGGCCTCCCTCCAGCAACTCGCCAGTCCAGTAATCCACCCACGCTCCCTTCGGCAGGTAGAGCGATCGAGTGGTGGCACCTTGCGCGATCACCGGTGCCACCAGGATCTTTGTACCTAACAAATATTCGTTCTCCGCTTGCCATGTCATCGGATCGTCAGGATATTCGAGCATCAGATGGCGCATGAGGGGCAGCCCATCCTGGTGCGCTTCCTGGGCATACGAATAAAGATATGGAAACAGCGAGACGTGCAACGACGCGTATCGGCGAAACAGATCGGTAGTTTCAGAGTCGAACCAAAGATCGACTGCCCACTTGGGTTGGTTCCACTTGTGGTCGCGCATGATCGGGCATAATGCGCCAAACTCGAGCCAGCGTATCCAGAGTTCTTTTGAAGTTCCGCCACTCTGAATATCAGGTCCCCAGATCGAGAAGCCCGAAAAGCCGGCGGATATGCCCGCGGATACCAGCGATGGCAGTCCAAGATTCGGATCCCAACTCGGATACTGGTCGCCTCCCCACAGCACTGGAGTGTAACTTTGAGAGCCCGCATAGCCTGACCGGGAAAACTCAACCACATCCGCCTTTGCTCTATGTGCAGACTCGTAGCTTACTCGGTGGTAAAGAAGGGGATACAAATCCTTAATCTCGATGCCGCGTTTTCCGATGGCAAAGCGGTCGGTGTCGCGGGTTTGCTCGCCGAAGTCTTCCATCCAGCCGTCAAAGTCGTATTCAACGACGCTCTTTTGCTTCATCATTCCCCACCAGTCGGCGGCTTGCGGTTTCGTGAAGTCAACTTTGCCGGTTCTTAAACCCAGGAAGTCAAAGGAAGAAATCGATTTTCCGTCGGGACCCAAGACGAAATTTCCTTCGCGCTCACCTTGCTGATAAATGGGGTTGGGATAAGGGTAGGGTTCCAATCTCGAATCGACCCAGGAATTAGTGTAGACCAGAACTTTGAAACCCATCTTGTGAAACAATTCAGCAACGCCGCGTGGCGGCCCATAAAAACCAGTCGTCCACAAAGGCCAGCCAATGTTTCCCGCGGGATCGACTAGGTCTTGAATCCACAAGGCGCTTACAGGAATTCCAAGGTCTCGCAAGCGTTGCGCTTCGCCGAGAGCGCCTTCATTGTAGAAGACCCCGAGGTCGTGAAGACCCTTCGTCACGTTGACCCATACTCCAAAGGCCCACGGCGGCGGCAAGGGCGTTCGACCGGTTAGGCTGGTGTAAGACTCAATGACTTCCTTCGGACCACTCCCTACGAAAAGATACAAATCTGTAGATGGAGCCGGAATCTGTACCGATACTTCTCCTTGCTCCGCTCTCATCAAGTCGAATGTGCTGGGCCAGGTTGTATCAAGATAGAGCCCGATACCCTGTGGGTTAAACAAGAAAGGCACAGGAACATAAGTCCAATTGTGTCCGATTTCTCCCGGTTCGTTTTTCCGACCAGGGCCACGTTTCATCGCCTCTAACTCTTTGCCGAAATCGTCCCCTGGCCCCAACGTGGTCTTTATGCCGTCAAGCTGCGTTTTGACAAAACGTTCTCCCAATCCGAAGAATGGCCCCTTGCCGGCGAAACTCAAGCCCAAATGCGAGTCACTTCCAGCCGGAAACGCCGCAATGGAAAGGCGAATTATATTTCGCGTAACAACCGTAAGTTCAACGTTGGCATTTTCGGACGAACCGGGTACGGTCCCCTGGATGATCCACCGGTCACCATCCTTTCGCACCCCGCGAACCCTGGTAAGTGCACGTGGGGGAGAATTGGTTGCGTTACTGTCGGAAGCGTCCCACCAAATAGCAGGGTGGGATTTCGTCGGCGCAAGCTCCCACCGCGCCCCAGTCTTCTTATTGATGAGCCGAAGCCGCCAAGTTGATTTCTCCACCTCGAACTGCCAGAGATCAGTCTCAAGATGCAACTGCTGCGCGGTTTCGGTCTCCGACACTTTGACGGCACGCAACTCTCCCTTAAGAAGTTGCCCGCCGCTCATATGACTCGGGCGAATGGCGTCGCGCCCCAATTCGGTGAACATGTCTTTCGATTCTTGCGATGACGAATAACGTTGGGTGTAAGCCGGCTGAGTTTGCGCTTGTCCCACGCCCACCGCGGCAAGGATCAATAATGCTAACGTTGGCACTCTAGTTGCGCGCCGCTTGGCGCACATGCACTCACACATGGCAACCGCCTGGGGTCTGAAGTTCATAGGTCACGTCGCGATAATATGCCGGTTGGGGCTGTCTATCAGTTAAAGTTCTGTTGTAGCCGCTCGCCTCAGCTACGCAGAGCGATTCGAATCCGCTCACTTCTTTGCCAAAACCAACTGCACACTGTGGTCGCTTGATCCTTTATCGAAACTCTCCTTTGGAATTCGCAGCAAACCGCGGGAGTAAGTAAACGAATGAGAGGGCAAAGTCTTTCCGTCAACCTTGACCGCGTGAGGCATTCTCGCGAGGTAAGCGCCGAAGTCCCCAGGCTCCTGCAAACTCACCACAATGCTTGCGCCCTTGCGCTCCACCGACACCAAAGCGGCTGGGCCTAGATACTTGTCCAAAGAACCAAAAACGGCAACGCCCTGATCGACGGGCACAAAAGTAAATAAATCGTGACCAAACTCGGAAAGGTTGATTGCAAGCTCTGGCTGCTTCGAATTCAGAATGCTGACCGTTCCGGTGCTGCGTCGGTAGACTGCGATGGTGCCTTCGGCTCGTGCCGGCTGAGTTGGCTCGACCAGCCCCCTTGCGTCCTGGGTCCTCACGACCCCGCTCACGGTCTTCGCCGATTTGTTGACGTTAAAGACCGCGACCATGGCCGCCTTCAGACCGGGGCGAGTGATTGTTCCAAACACCTTCAGCGGCACCGGCTCAAGAGATGGATCCCTGAGCAACAGGTCTGACGTCACCATTCCGGACCCGTCCAGCATCAACAAGGGACCGTGGTTCGGGACGTTGCAGACTGTCTTATGCGCTCGCCCTGGTAGTCGCCAAAGAAAAACAGCTTATTTTTAATGATCGGGCCGCCGATCGAACCGCCATATTGATTGAATTTATACGGCAGTTTGATGGGAGAAAATGGCGGTGTAGCGTCCAGGAAATCATTGCGAAAATATTCGAAGAGACTGCCGTGAAAGCTGTTGGCGCCGCTGCGGAGGTGCGCATTGATGACTCCGCCCAGAGCTCGCCCGTACTCCGCGCTGAAGTCACTGGCTAGAACCTGGAACTCCCCTACCGACTCCAGATTGGGCAATATATCGACCGAACCGGCAGCCGCAGGAACCACGTCCGCACCGTCGATCAGGAAACTGTTCCCAGCACTGCGAGCGCCGTTGATGTTGTAGAGACCCGTCGAAACGCCCGGCGCCAGGGCGCCTTGAGCCGCCGGCGCCACTCCGGCAACGAGGAGAATGAGGTTCTCGAAGTTTCTGCCATTGAGCGGCAGGTCCTGAACCAATTTCTCGGGGATCACGCCACCCAGAGTGGAAGTTGTCGTGTCTATGAGCTGTTGCGCCAGGCCGACAACTTCCATCTTTTCCTTTTGCGTACCGGGCTGCATTACAAAGTTTGTTGTAATAGTTTGCCCGATCGACAGGACCAGGCCCACTTTGGACTGCGGCTGAAAACCGGCATGACTCACGTCGATCTTGTATTGTCCTGGCAATAGATCGGGGACCGAGAACAGCCCCGCCGAGTCCGTCACGACCGTGCGACTGATGTTCTTCCCCACATCCGTAATGCGGACCTCCGCGTCACGCATTGCCGCCCCCGAACTATCGGTAACCTCGCCTGTCATTGTACCGGTGGAGACTTGGGCGCACATCCAAACCGGGACAACCGCTAATACTGCCGTCACAAGAAAAAGCTTAAGTTTCATGATCCGCGCCTCGCAACGATTTTCAAGTCAATTCTGCTACGTACTCGGAACAACCGTCACGACTGCATGTCGATCATTCTCTCGCTTTAGCATTACTTCTTCCTTTTTGCGCTTCCTCATTCTTACGGGTTCTTTTGCATCCAAGATGCTCTCTGTGGTGCAAGAAGCATCTCGCAAACAAACAGGTCAGTTTTTACACCCTCCAGCCCGCTGCGTTCAACCTTACCGTTTTACGGAATTTAATTACTTCTTTACATTTATTCACAACACAAAAACGGTTGTTGTTTTCGCAATGGGCGTTTCAGATCAGTGTAGACTGCGTTTGCCCTGATTCACTCGTAAGGCCTCTCATCAACGGCCTGGTGAACCGAGATTCGCCTGCGGCGGCGGATATGGTTGGCGCGAACGAGCGACATAGCTGGTGACCGCGAGCAGCGCACAGATTCGATCAGAAAGAGTGGACCAGATGTCGACTAAGGTGCGACCCACAACTCCCAGTCAGCAACACTATGCAACATACCCCACCCTCCGCGGGAAGAACGTTCTCATCACTGGAGGCGCGACTGGCATCGGAGAGGTATTGGTTTCGCGCTTCGCGGAACAGGGCGCGCGGGTTGCTTTTCTTGACATCGAGGATGCGCAAGCCAAAAAACTGGTCGCGCGTATCGCGAGGAATGGGAGTGTACCACCTCGATACCTGCACTGCGATTTGACGGATTTGGCAGCCATCCGGGAGTGTGTCGCAAGTGTAATCAGCTCTTTTAAGGGAATCGATGTACTAGTAAATAATGCCGCCAACGATGAGCGCCACTCCGTCGAAGATGTATCTCCTGAACTTTGGGACCGGCTGATGGCGGTGAACCTGCGGCATCAGTTCTTCACAACGCAGGCTGCTCTTCCCGCACTGAAGAAGGCGATGAAAGGCTCGATCATAAATATGAGTTCGATTGCCTGGCTGATCCCGTCGACGGGGCTGCCCCTGTACGTTGCAGCTAAAGCAGCGATCGTCGGACTAACGCGAACGTTGGCGCACGAAGTCGGAAAGGAAAATATTCGAGTGAATTGTGTGCTCCCGGGAGCGATCGTCACGGAACGTCAAAATCGCCTGTGGTTGACCGCAAAGTACAGAGCTGAAATTTTGTCAGGCCAGGCCTTGAAACGTCATATCCTGCCGAATGAGGTCGCAAGTCTCGTGCTCTTTTTGGCCGCGGACGACAGCAGTGGAATGAGCGGACAAAGCTACATTGTCGACGGCGGATGGGCATGAAGCTCTGTGGCTTTGACTTCGCTGATCCTGACTTCGCTAATCACGAGGCCGCGGATTCGGAGTTCGGGCCAATTCTTTCTGCAAATAAAGGGCTGCCGGCCGTAGGTAACCGCTGGGATAAACCAGATCCGCAAATGGCGTAAACATTCTTCCGACCATGCCGCCCCACGCATACCACCCGATGCCGGAGTTCAGAATGACAGGTAAAGTTCGCTGGTAGTGTCGCAGTTGGCCTTCGTCCGTAGAGAGGTTCTCTTCGCCATAGTCTTTAAGCCAGTTGTCGGTGTTTGCCAGACCCTCAGACAATATCAAAGGCTTGTTCGCCTGGTGGGCAATATCGGCGGCCGCTTTCAAGTTCTTCGATAGTTCGTCGCCGAGAAGATAAGAATGAATCGAGAGCACGGTCTCGTATCTGGCGAACATCTTCAGATCTTCGAGGCTCCCGGCACCGATAGTGCGAACGGCGCCAGGGTATTTCTCCTGGAGGTAGGTGGCGACGTGTACCACGAAGGCTTCCACTTCACTTTCGCCCTCCTTATAAGTTAACGCCGAGGGCAAATCCATTAGCGTAGACGGCTCGTTCATCACATCGAAAGCGAGGACTCCCGGATGGCCAGCTGCAGTCTTCATCACGGCATCGGTATAAGCGTCCATCTCGGACCAGTTTTCCCGGCCGATTTTGCGCGCTCCCGGATTCGGCGTCCAGCTCTGCCAGAAAATCACGTCGAAAGGTGTGTCGTCTGCGACAGGGACGAGTATCTCTCTGCCCCTTCCTTCGGCGAACGTAGCATAGCGGCTGCGCAGAAGTTGTTTCTGTTGGTCCGACAGCGATGGCAGATGAAGAAAGTGATCATAAGCTTCGTGCACCGTCATCTCGACAGCATTACGGCGCGGCTCGATCCCGCAAGAATCGAAGAGTACGAGGATGACGGAGAGTTTATGCTTCTCAGAAAGAGCCAGAGCAGCGCTCAGATTGCCAACAAAAAGAGAAGGATTTTCACGCCACGCCTGCTGGCTGAGCCATAGCCGCACACTGTTGAACCCTAGTTTTTCCATCCAGCCGAATTCACGGTCGGCCGACTGTGAATCGAAATGAAGCCACATATCGGTAGCATTGGCCGCATTGGAGGTGAAGAAGTTGACGCCTCGGAGTTGTCTCCAATGAGAGTCCTGTGCCACTGCGGCCGATCCCGCAAACAGGGTTGAACAAAGAAGGCACAGCAGCCTGGCCGCCAGCAAACGGGCAGACGAGCCTCTGCGGGCACCCGCATTCATTGCCATGGAAACCTTGCGTGTCGGGACAGAATATAAAAGGCGGGCCATATTTTCCAGTGCAGCGAACCTTCGCAAGCGCCGATTATCCTAACATGAATCGTGTGCCTTGAAGTCGCAACTACCCGACTATGGCCCGGCGCCGGACATATTCTTGACTGTTAGGCCTTTACAGAATTTGCCAACCGCTTTCGCGTTGTTGCATACTCTTGGGCATGTCGTCTTCGGTACGCAAGATTGCCCTGATCTTTGACGCGACCCTGACCTATGACCTGAAGGTGATGACGGGAGTCGCCGCATACCTGCAGGAGGGTGGCGAGTACAACGTCTATATCGAGGAAAATGCCCTCAAAGACCAGAGGCTGCCCGACCTCCATTCGTGGGGCGGAGATGGAATCATTGCAGACTTTGACCATCCCGGCGTAGCAAAGGCCGTCGCAAGGTCGAAGCTTCCGGTTGTGGGTTTCGGCAGCGGTTATGGCTGGGAGGGATCATCGGTTCCCTATTTTTTTTCCAACAACCAGGTCATTGCCAGGATGGCCGCAGATCACCTCCTCGATCGAGGCTTTCGACACTTCGCATATTGCGGCTATGCTCCGACACCGATCAATGGCTGGTCCAAAGAACGCGAGAAGTCATTCGCGCAGCGTGTGGGCGAAAGAGGATTCAGTTGCGAAATTTATTCTGACTCCTACAAGACTACGCATCAGTGGACGTCTGTTCAGCGCTCGCTAGGTAAGTGGTTGGAATCCCTCCCCAAGCCGCTGGGCGTGATGGCCGCGAATGACAACCGTGCACGTCACGTGCTTGAGTCCTGTCGCACCTTCAATTTGCGGATTCCTCAGGACATCGCTGTGATTGGCGTTGACAATGATGAATTGCTTTGCATCCTTAGCACCCCCCCCCTTACCAGTATTGAACAAGGAGCAAAACAGGTTGGATACGATGCAGCCGCTCTGCTCGAACACCTCATGTCCGGAAAGAAGTTACGCAAGAAGAACTTTGTGATCGACCCGATGGGGATTGTGGTTCGCCAGTCAACGGACGTTCTGGCCATTGACGAACCGAAAGTTGCGAAGGCAATGGCCTTCATCCAGGAGCATGCTTTCGAAGGCATTAAGGTGCCCGACGTTGTGGAGGCAGCAGCCGTTTCGCGATCGGGACTTGAGACCCGCTTCGCCAAGACGTTGGGATACACAATTCGTGCCGCGATACGACAAGTTCAGCTCGAACGAGCCAGACGACTGATCTCAGATACAAATGTCCCTCTAAAACAGGTCGCTTCCGATACTGGATTCCGATCGGTGCAGCACATGACCACACTTTTCGGAAAATCCTTCGGACAGTCCCCCGCGAAATATCGTGAGGTGGTCAATTTCTCCTAGAGGTAAGCCGGCCTCCTGGGATGCAACGGCCCCGCCTATGGCTTCGGCGCAATCTCTGATCCCGTCTCTATCCAGAGGTCATCGTTTCCTTCCACAGAAAAGGTGTATCCGGCTGGACATTGAATGTGGTATTCATTTTTGCCATCTTTTTTGCGCCAGATCAGGGTGATTACCCCGCCCTCGACCGGAACCCGGCCCCGGCACCAAACCAAACGGACATCAGGAAAGCGAAGTCGCACCACTTTGTTTACGGAATCGATTTCATATAGACCCAACACGTCCCGATAAAGTAACCGCACAATATGCGAGGCAAAACCGTGATCGCAGCTTCCGGAGGTTTCTACGTTTTCCCAAAGCGTGCCCGTTCGATCTGCCATGTAAAGGAGAGAGGAAATAGATTCATCGAGAATCTGCTGCCCCAGCCCAACGCGAGACAGGAGTTCCAGTCTCATCACATTCCCGATGAACGCGTTGGCCTCATGGACTTCGGGAAAAGCGCCCGTGTCCTTGCGCCGCGGCCCGAGATGATCTCGCGCGTTTTCCCACAGCGCCGGATGGCTTTCTGGCGTCACGACGCCGAAGTAAAACGCTGAGTATTGGCAGATTTCAGATCGATTTCGCGTGACGTTTAGTTTTCCATTCTCCCTGATTGCGTTGTCAACGAAGAACTCTCCGTCAAACGATTGCTTAAGAATGACGCGGCGTATTTTCTCCGCCTCTTCCTCCAGCTCTGGAATGCTATACATTGCGCCGACCGCCTGAAGTGACGCCGCATAAAGCATGTTGGTGGGATAGTTCACATCCTGAACAAACTTATTAGCGTCAGACCATTCCACAAAAACCCATCCCTTGAGTTTTTCCAACAGCCCGTCCTCATTCTTGAAGGCCTGAAAATACTGCGCGAGCTCGAGGACCCGGGGACGCAGGGCCTCCACCAATGCACGATCACCGCTTCGCCGAAGGTAATCCTCGAGCTGTATCACAAACCACAGGCCCCAGTTGGGAATGAAATTTCCATCAATGTGGTCGGCGGGATAACACATCGGAAGCATGCCCCTGGGCAAGGAAGGAAAGCTTTCAGGCAGGAGAAAGTTTTCCAGAAAATTGCGCTCCTCGACTGTATCTCCCGCGAGGGCCTGCGCAGCCTGGGCCGTGAAATAGCTGTCGCAGAGCCATCCGGCTCTCTCGCGAGACGGGCAATCGGTAAAGAGATCCAGCGCATTCTGCCGGTAAGTTTCGCGGCCCGCCGCAAACAATTGATTGAGCCGGTCGTCGCTGGCCGCAAAATGTGCGCGCTCCACATTGGGGTTGGCATATTCGCGAAGGTAGATGGACTTCACATCGCACTCGCCAAAAAGCGCGATCAGCTTCAGATACCGCAGCGTATATGGTTCCAACGATTCCACGTGGTAGGTTCCGGGCTCCAATTCGTAAAGCACAATGTTGACGCACTTCAGGCGTTTGAAATCCACGTCGCCATCGGTAAGAATTTCGTCGAACGTAAAAAACAGCCGCGCCGACTTCTTGCATATGACTTCCGCGCCAATAAAACCGGTGAGATTCGTGCCCAAATCCACGATCGTGTAAGACTTCTCCCCCAGGCTTAAAACTTCTTGCGCATTGCATCGCCGCCGCGCCGTGCTGCTTGGGACAGTCTTCACGGTCTGAAGCTCAATCGACGGAATCACGTCTAATTCTTTCTCCGGGAACCCCTTGAGCGTTGGGCCGATCTCCGTCAAGGATCGGTCTTTCCATATCGTCTCAGGCTTAAAACCTGTTTCGACCTGCCCTTCGCTGACCCTCCACTCCGGTTGGCGCAAGTAGAACAGCGGATTTGGGACGTTACGCGGCAGGAGCTTTTTCGGTGCGAGCGATTTGCACGGGACATGGTCCACGCGTGCCGTGGTGGTCGTGCGCCACTCTTGATGCTGCGGCTGCAGGCGATAGACTTCTGAAAATGGGCGCTGGAAGCTGTAGCGCTGCACCTTCCGCACCCTTTCGCGCAGAATGACGGCCTGAAACAAATGCGACGTTCTTCCCGTAGCCGCTACTACTGAATCGCCGGCGCGGACCTCAGCTTGAAGAAATGATGGCTGATCGAGTACGTAATAACTGTTGACGTTGTAGCCGGCGACCTCAATCGCAACCACGTTCTTTCCCGGTCGGATAAGTTCGCCAATATCCCACTCGTCGACTCGATAATGTCCGTGCCCCGCGCGCGCCGGACCATAACCGCAGAACTCGCCGTTCACGAAACAGCGATAAATCGTCGACGCGGCAATGCGTAAGACGACTGCGCCATCCAATGGACCATCAACCACCGCACGGAATCCGACGAGAATATTCTTTTCCAGTTCCATGCCTTTCGGCCAAATGGGATGCGCATGAAGAAAATAATGCCGGTCCTTCTCCCCGGTTGCTTCAGTCGTAGTCGCATGAAGCGGCACGGTAGTGGTTGCAACACCCAGGCTAAGGGTTCCAAGGCCCTGCACGAATCTGCGGCGTGAAAATCCAGATGAGGGTTCCGGAGCTTTGTCCATATTTGTAGTTCTCACGCGCTACAACGTTTATTCATCCCGCCGCCGTTGCCGCGACGGTTATGACCCGAATATTCGAAAGCGGTTCTCAGGTTGCCCGCTGACGGTCGTCTCAATTGCAAACAGTCCGCCCGCCAGCCGGTCACTCGGCGGCGCGTCTGCCATTGCAGTTGTGACATAAAGAGTTTTTCGATCGTCCCCACCGAACGCACAAGTTGTAATATTCTTCACTGGCATCTCAATGACGCAGTCAATTCGGCCGTCAGGCGCAACCCGGACAACGCAGCCTCCGTAATACCGGCTGTTCCACAAATAGCCTTCCGCATCGACCGTGGAACCATCGGGCAGACCGCGCGGAAAACCCTTTAGAAAAGGACGTTCATTCGCAATCGTCTGCGTGGAGGGGTCGTAGTCATAGCACCAGATCGTGTTGGCGAGAGAGTCGGCAAAATATTGAACTCGGCGGTCAGGGCTCCACGCCAGTGTATTGGAGATGCCAATGTCTGTCCGATGTATGGTTGCGCCAGCGTTGCAGTCAATACGATCGGAGTCGAGACGATAGAGAACGCCGTCTTTCCGGTCAATGGCGGAAGGAGTACCGTCCGGATTCACGTTATTCTGCATCGAACCGATCCAAAGCGAACCACACGGATCGACTCGACTCTCATTCAGTCGGACCTGCGGCCATCCCGTAGGGCGAAAGATCGGATCGCGCCGTACGTCAGATGCTGGCTCCCAAAGGATTACGCCAGAGCCAAGTACGACAACCAGCACATCGTCTCGATCCGTGAGCGTGAGCGCGGTGACCGGTTCATCAAAAAACCAGGTACGGACACACTTATCCGCTAGCGTGTAACGATGAATCAGAAAGCGATTGATGTCCGTCCAGTACACGGCGCGATGGGCTTCGTGCCACACCACGCCTTCGCCACACCGGTCGCCCGTGGGCGCAACGCAGATCGGTTCGAAGATCATCGCGCCGTCCGCTATCCCGCCTCGGCCGTAACCATCTGGTTCTGTTGCCCAAGGCCGGATATGCGCAGTTGAAGCCGATTTCCCGGACGCAAGTAAAGCGGTGGCTTTCGGCCAAAACCCACGCCAGGCGGCGTACCGGTGGAAATTATGTCGCCCGTTCTCAGGCTCATGAACCGGCTGACATAGCTAATCAAGCTGGCAACTCCGAAAATCATAGTTCGCGTATTCCCGCTTTGGCGGCGCTGACCATCTACGTCAAGCCACAGATCAAGATTCTGCGGATCGGGCACTTCGTCGGGCGTCACCAGCCAGGGACCGACAGGACCGAAAGTATCGGCGCTCTTGCCTTTGACCCACTGGCCCGTGCCTTCCAATTGAAAAGCGCGTTCGGAGAGATCATTGACTATGCAATATCCGGCGACGTGCGATAGCACATTGGCCTCCTCTACATATTTGCCCGGTTTGCCGATGACAACGCCCAGTTCGATCTCCCAGTCCATCTTTTGCGATCCGCGTGGGATTAAAACGTCATCGTCGGGGCCACAAATGGATGACGTAGCTTTCATGAAGATCACCGGTTCGGAAGGCACTGCCATTCCGGACTCCGCCGCGTGATCGGAATAATTTAGACCTATGCAGATAAATTTTCCGACGCTAGCAACGCAAGGACCAATCCGTGTTTGGCCGGACACTTTTGGTAAAGTCGCCAGGTCGATGTCGCGCAGCTTCTCAATCGCATCGGGAAGTAAAGATTCTCCTCCAACGTCAGAAATAATTCCCGACAAGTCACGTATTTCGCCGGCCCCATCGAGAGCACCAGGTTTTTCCTCTCCCGGCGCACCATAGCGTAGTAATTTCACTTCCCTCTCCTATACCTTCCTGGAAGGTATCCCTAATAGCTCAATGCGACTCTCGCGGAATGTCGTCGCCGCGGCCACCCGTCAGGAAGTCCAGGTCCGCTCCCGTGTTCGCCTGCATCACGCGCTCGACATAGAGTTGCTGGTAGCCGCCCTTCATGGAGTTCACCGGAGGCTGCCATTGCCTGCGCCGCCGCTCCAACTTTTCCGGCGAAACATCGAGGTGAAGCCGTCGCGATTCCACGTCTAATTCGATGACGTCGCCGTCCTGAACCAATGCAAGGTTGCCGCCCACCGCGGCCTCGGGACAAACGTGCAGCACCACCGTTCCATAGGCCGTCCCGCTCATGCGCGCATCTGAGACGCGCACCATGTCGGTGATGCCGCGCTTCAGCAACTTGGCCGGCAAACCCATGTTGCCCACCTCGGCCATTCCCGGATAACCCTTCGGCCCGCAATTTTTCAATACAAGAACGCAATTCTCGTCGACATCAAGATCGGGATTGTCGATGCGCCCTTTGTAATGTTCGATATTCTCAAATACCACAGCGCGCCCGCGATGCTGCATAAGATGGGGCGAAGCCGCCGAAGGCTTGAGGACTGCGCCATCCGGCGCCAGGTTGCCGCGCAACACCGCGATGCCGCCGTGCTCGACCATCGGTTTTTCCAGGGGCCGGATGACTTCGGGATTCCAGTTCGGAGCAGAGTGGCAATTTTCCCAGACTGTTTTGCCATTGACGGTCAGAGCATCGCGATGAATGAGGTTGCGCTCGTCGAGCGCGCGAATAATCGCGGGCAGCCCACCGGCGTAATAAAAATCCTCCATGAGAAAACGGCCCGAGGGCATTAGATCCAGCAGCGTCGGCACATTCCGGCCAAGAGAATCCCAATCGTCGAGTGTAACGTTCACACCAATGCGTCCGGCAATCGCAAGCAGGTGAATTACCGCGTTGGTCGACCCGCCCACCGCTCCATTTACGACGATTGCGTTCTCGAAGGCTTCGCGAGTCAAAATGCGGCTGATTCGCACATCATCCCGCACCATGTCGACAATCCGCGCGCCCGCAGTGTGGGCCAGGACATAGCGCCGCGAATCCACGGCGGGGATGGCCGCGTTATGCGGCAATCCGAGCCCGAGCGCCTCGACCATGCACGCCATGGTGGAGGCCGTACCCATGGTCATGCAGTGGCCAGCGGAGCGCGACATGCAAGCCTCGGCGTCCATATACGCCTGCGTGCTCACAGTGCCGGCTTTCAATTCCTCTTCAAAACGCCAGACTGCCGTCCCCGAGCCGATGTCGTGCCCGTGATATTTTCCGTTGAGCATCGGGCCACCCGAAACGACCAACGCCGGGACGTTGCAGCTCGCGGCCCCCATGACCAGGGACGGCGTAGTTTTATCGCAGCCGCACAACAGCACCACGCCGTCGATCGGGTTCCCGCGGATCGACTCTTCGACATCCATGCTGACCAAATTCCGGAAGAGCATCGCCGTTGGCCGGATGTTCGTCTCCCCCAGCGACATAACGGGAAACTCGAGAGGCAGGCCTCCGGCCTCCCAGACGCCGCGTTTGACGTACTCGGCAATGTGGCGAAAATGCGCGTTGCAGGGCGTCAGTTCCGACCAGGTGTTGCAGATGCCGATGACGGGACGCCCATCAAATACATGGTCGGGAAATCCCTGGTTGCGCATCCAGCTGCGATGCACAAAACCGTCTTTGTCGGTTTTTCCAAACCACGCAGCGGAGCGATACTTGCGCTTCTCGTCAGGCATGAAGTTCTAGTCCCGAAAACTCTCCATTGTCGTGTATCCAGTTTGCCTCTCGAAACACGGTCGTTTACTGGATTCCATTAGTTCTTTACATGTTAACGTCAGCTCCGCCAAGGCACGAATCATAGCGAAGTCCGGCCCGGCGCGAATTTGAAACAATAAACGAGGCCCAATACGAGTAAGAGAGCACCCCACCAGCTCCCCTTGTTCTCCAAGCAGGGCGTAGTCGACTCCCCATGCATCGACGCCAATTCCCGCCAATTCCAATTTGTCCACACTGACGAGAGCCTTGCGCACCTCAAACCACAGTCGGGGTACATCCCAATGAAGAGCGCGTGCATACTCCACCGGTTCATTCGGGAAGCGATGGACTTCTTCGGTGGTCAGAACTCCATCGCGAAAACGCGCCAGGACGGCTCGTCCACTCTCCGCGCCGAAATCGAAGGCCAAATATGGCCTTTCCAATTCGCTTTTAGGCATAAGAAGAAATGCTCCCCGCATTTCGCTCTGCGCGCTCCTTCGTGATGCGATCCAAGTAGCCACTTTCCCGGAATGCCATCATCGGGTCCCGAGGATGTCCTTTGGAATCGCGCCACTCTTCGATCACAGGTCTCACATCTGTGGCGAAGGCATCTTGGAATAGAGATTCCGCTCCAACCAGGTCGCATTTTATCCCGCGCCTCGGCAAGAGCAGCGTTATCACAACTCAGCATGGCAAGCCTTGAGGTTGTCATCGAACCAGCGCTTGCGCTGCCGCATGTTGGTTGTTCCCGGATAGTTGGACCCGTCGGCGAACCATATGGAGATGTCTCGACTGTGCAGGCTGCGAGCGATTTCGATACTGTCCTTGGTGTGTCGAAGTGCCATATCGCGAATCGACTTGTCCGGGTTGCCGAAAGAACCGTATTTATAACGCTGATCCTGAAAAAGGTTTGGATTGACAGACCCGGGTTGCATGCCATAGACGCGCGCCAGCCGCTGGATCTCTCCAATACGTTGGAGCCCCCCGGCCAGATCCCATTGCACATGCAATGCAATGCTCGGACATGTTCCCGTCAATTCATGTACCCGGCTCGCATCGCTGAACTTTTCTTCGATCGTGGTCGCGGCAGCGGGCTGAGAAAATTTTCCGAACCGGGTCCCCGTGTTCGCGAAACCCCACGAAGGAATTTCCATGCTAAAGCGTTCCAGCGCCCCGTATAATCTTTCAGCCTTTCTTGAATCCATGACTAGCCTCTTTCGGAGTAAACCTACACATGACGGATGCCGCGTGCTCGATACCCCCTTTTTCAGTCCACCAAACCAGTTCGCAAAGCCGTTCCGTGCTACTTCTTCAAAGCAAAAACCCACAGTACTCCACCTTGCGGAATTGACTTTGTGAGTTTTTCGTGAATCGGTCCAGCCCACAGCGGAATTGCGCCGCCAAATCCAGAAAGCACCGCCACATACTGTACTCCGTCAACTGTGTAGGTGACTGGAACGCCCACGATTCCTGAGTTGGTGCGGAACTTCCAAAGAACATCACCCGTCTTCGCGTTGAAGGCAGTAAAATCCCGGTCGGTCAACGTGCCCGTGAAAACCAGAGACCCGGCCGTGGAAAGTGCGCCGGCCCACAGAGGAGCTTCGTATTTTTTGGACCACATCTTCTTACCAGTGGCCACGTCAATCGCTTGGAACTCTCCGATGTAATCCGGGTGCGCAGGGTGCATTTCGAAGTCGGCACGGACGTACATTTTGCCCGCCTCATACTTCCCGGGCAGGTCCGAAATTGTCATGCACCAGTGGTTGCTGGACACGTACGCATAGCCTGTAGCCGGGCTGAACGAGATTGGCATCCAGTTCTTTCCACCCAAAAAGGCCGGGCAGGTGTCCACCTTCTTATCTTCCGGACTCTTGGAGGGATCAACATTAGGTCGCCCCGTCTTCGGATCAAGTCCAGTGAACGTCGTCGGACTGGCGAACGGTTCTCCGTAAATAAACTGGGCACTGGTGCGGTCCAGCAGGTAGAAATAGCCGTTCCGGTTGGCGTTGATCCATCCCTTGACTCTGTGGCCCTGGCGGTCAATATCAACCAGCACGGCTTCATTGACCCCATCGTAATCCCACAAGTCATGCGGGGTGTACTGGTAGTGCAACCGTATTTGACCACTATCGGCATCTAAAGCGAGCGTCGAGTCGGTGTAGAGATCGTCTCCCGGTCGCACATCACCCGCCCACGGTCCAGGATTCCCCACACCCCAGAAAATCAGATTCTGTTGCGCGTCGTAGGTGCCGGTCAACCAGGTTGCCCCGCCACCAGTTTTCCAGGCATCACCTGCTGCCCAGCTTTCGTGCCCTGGATTGCCGGGCCCTGGAATGGAGTGGGTTTTCCAAACGCTCTGGCCGGTTTCGGCGTTGAACGCCTCGATGAAGCCGCGTATACCATACTCGCCCCCTGCCACTCCGGTCACCACCTTGCCTTTGACGATGAGAGGGGCAGACGTGATAACGTACCCATTTTGATAATCGGCCACCTTCGTATCCCAAACCACATGTCCCGTACGCGCATCGAGCGCAACCAGATGGGCATCGAGAGTGCCCATGTAAACCTTATCCCCATAGAGCGCCACGCCGCGATTCACGACGTCGCAGCAGATTTCGCCCAGAGCCTTTTCTGGCACATCACGGTCATATCGCCACAGCATACTGCCGGTTTTGGCATCAAGCGCAAACAGCTTGTTGTAAGCCGCCGTGACGAACAGGATGCCCCCATTGACCACAGGAGCGGCTTCGTGACCTGCCGTCACTCCAGTCGAGAAGGTCCAGACTGGGACTAGATCCTTGATGTTCTTGGTATTGACCTGATCGAGCGGGCTGTAACCCTGGCCGTCGTAAGTGCGGCGGAACATAAGCCAATCGCCCGCCGCCGGTTGAAGGAGCCGCTGATCCGTCACTGGATCGTAACTGGCGGACGGCGCGGCCTTGCTGTCCCCCCCCATCACAGGCAGAACCAAAGACGTGGCTACCACAATTAAAGCCAAAGAGCTAACCGAGACGTTCCAATTCCTGACACGCATACTTTGGCCCTCCTTAGTTTGCATGCAAACTCGTCATTGATCATTTCAACCGTGTTGCGCTCCCACGTGCGAGCTGAACTCACCCGCCACTTTGAGCATGCCCTTCTCGACTCTAAGAGGCAGGAGTGGCAGCGGCCTTGGCGCGGGACCGAAAACAACTTTTGCCCCCTGCACGGGATCAAAAGCTGATTTGTGGCATGGGCACTGGAACCGTTTTTTCTCGGCATCCCAGTTCTCAACCAGGCAACCCAAATGGGTACACATGGCCGAGTACGCCAAGACGCCTTGAACCGAGCTTTCCCGTAGTTCTGGCGTAATTTTCTTAGGATTGACCCGGACCAGGAGGATCAAGCTGGCATTCCCGTTGTCATCGCGCACTATGCCTGAGACAGGATCTCTAGCCCGCACGAGCACCGGAGGCGCGTCGATTACCAGGTCCTTGAGGCAGACAGGATTATGGGTCTGGGGCGCCGCGTACACGACGAACACATCTCCAACCTGAGGTGCTGCAACCGCGTTTTTCTCGCCCGAGAATGCGTTGAGCCTCCCAGCCACCGAAAACAGCGCCGCCGTGCCAAGGCAACCGCCGGCGCACTTAAGCAACTCCCGGCGCTTGATACAAGCGCTCCGGCTTGGGCGAGTCTCGATGTTCACGCCACCAACATATCAGACAAGTATATTTTCTGCTTGACAGTCTAGCAGCTCTGCACCTATTGTGTCTATCGCGTTTATGAACCGCGAATACGCGAGTGCGGATTCTGGAGGTTGCTATCCATGTTGACAGCAAACGCTTGGCAGAATTACCGAACGCGAAGACAAGGGATCGGCAGGGGTGTTGCGGGATTCTTAGGATTAATGCGATGTGCTGTTGTGCTGGCCTTCCTGGGTGCAGCCACCACGGTGCTATGCGCACAGGAACAAACAGCCATTGTAGGCACTGTGACGGACGCCACTGGCTCCGTCCTGCCGGGCGTGCACATTACGATTACTAACGAGGCCACTGGTCAAAGTCGAACCTTGGATAGCAACAACAGCGGCGACTATGCGGCTCCCAGCCTCGCGATTGGAACCTACACCGTAAAAGCCACGTCGCCCAAATTCAAGGAATACGTCGAGACGGGAATTTCGCTCACTGTAGGTGCTACGGTGCGTGCAGATATTCGCATGAATCTTGGCTCAACTACGGAAACAGTGTCCGTGAGCGCCGAGACGGAACAGGTGCAGTCAGATACGAGTGAAGTAAGCAACCTCATTTCCAGTAAGGAAATATCGAACCTGGATATTAATGGGCGCGATATTCTTTCTTTGTTAACGCTGGGTGCCGGCGTTACTACCACTGCGCCCGATTTTCAGGTACCTACGGCTGTCACGGCCAGTTTTGTCTATGCCTTCAATGGGATGAGCGCATCCGACAACGTATGGCTGATCGACGGTGGCGAGGCTTATGATCGCGGTGCCGGCGGAACCATGAACGTGCTGCCTTCCCCAGATGCGATCTCCGAATTCAAAGTGCTTTCCAGTAATTACAGCCCAGACTATGGCTTCGGATCAGGGGGAATTATCACGATGGTGCTCAAGTCCGGGACGCAACATTTTCATGGCGCATTGTGGGAATATTTCCGCAATAACGACCTCGATGCTAACAACTACTTCGCCAATCTGTACCAGACCCCAACGCCCGAATTGCGCTTTAATACCTTTGGCGGCAATCTAGGGGGGCCGATACCGTTTCCTGGTCGCACAGGCCGACCGAAGACGTTCTTCTTCGTCAACGAGGAGGAGCGCCGCATAGTGTTGGGCGCGCAATTCAACGGTATTGTTCCCACGATTCCGGAACGAAGTGGAGATTTCAGCGCGGCGGCGCCGATTTACGTCCCCTCCAACATCGGCGACCCGGCAAAACTGGCGCAGTACGCCAGCCTTGGGCTTGTTCCGGGCCAGCAATTTCCGGGAAATCAGATACCTGCGTCGCTCCTCGATCCAAATTTCCAGCTATTGTTGGGAACGGGCGCAATCCCTCTGCCAACCAGTGGAGATGAATACAGCGCCCCGGCCAATACGACGGTAAATCTCCGTGAAGACGTGGTCCGCATTGACCACACGGTAAACGACAAGATTCAACTTATGGGGCACTATCTCCATGATGGTTTTCAAGAGCTTGTTCCGGGAGAATTCGGCGGCTATCCCACGGTGTCCTTCCCCGTGGCCGACCCCAGCTACAACGCAGTCATTAAAATGACGTATATCTTCCGTCCGAACC
The DNA here is from genome assembly GCA_003132405.1 of Acidobacteriaceae bacterium. Taxonomy (GTDB): domain Bacteria; phylum Acidobacteriota; class Terriglobia; order Terriglobales; family Acidobacteriaceae; genus Acidiflorens. The sequence goes on from PKXQ01000107.1 coordinate 157,231, forward strand.
TGCTGAACGAAGCTTCATTCAATTACAATGGCAACAAGATTATCGGTGGCATTTCGGGCATTTACCATGAACCTGCTGGCTGGGATGTCAATAAGCTTTTTCCAGGCAACGATCCAAATGAGCGCATGCCGGTAACGATCATCGGCGCACCATTCGGCGCGTCCTACATTCCGGGCCCCCTTCCTTACACTAACGGTGCAACTGATTTCCAGGAACGAGATGACGTCTCGTGGGCCAAAGGGCCGCACAATTTTAAATTTGGTGGCTCCTTTATGCGCTACGCGAAGAGTCAGGACTTCATCGCATTTACCAACGGCGAGGATATCGCCTTAGGTATTTACACCGCTCAGTATAGCTCGACCGGCCAATTGCTTGCCCCTGGTAACTCGTTTGCCGATATGCTCATGGGGCTAGAGACTGCCTATACCGAAGCGGAGTCGAAGCCGAGGCTCCACGCCCGCGCGAACTTCGGAGACGTGTATTTTATGGACAACTGGCGCGTAGACCGAAGGCTGACGTTGAATTTGGGTGTACGCTATGAACTGTTGCCCCATTCGTACGAAGCATTTAATCGCGTATCCAATTTTGTCGCCTCCGATTATATTAACGCAAACGCGGCGGTCTTCAACAGCGACGGCAGTATCAGCTCCAGCAGCCCCGGTGTGGGCACTGTGTCTGGCGTTCCTTTATCGAATGTTCCGTTTTATCTGAACGGAATTGTACTGGCGGGTCGCAACGGAGTTCCTAGGGGATTAGTCAATAATCATTGGGATACAGTCGAGCCCCGAGTTGGCTTTGCGTACGACCTTCTCGGCACCGGCAAGACAATCCTTCGCGCGGGCGTGGGGATTTTCTTCAATCAAATCCAGGGCGGAGATCTGTACAATGCCACGCCAAATCCGCCGTTTACCAATACCCCTAGCTTGACCAGTGTTTATTTCTCGAATCCCGGTCTAAGTACTATCAACGGCCAGAGTATCCCCGCATTTCCGATACTACCCCAAAGTCTCACCAATCTTGCGCCGAATTATGACATTCCAGAGACCGCACAATGGAACTTTGGCATTCAGCAACAATTGAATGGTAAGTCGATATTCTCGCTAGCATATGTGGGGAATGCCGGCTGGCACGAGTGGCTTCAGCGTGCCATCGATACGGTACCACTGAGCGACTCCAATCGAGCAGCTATTGTAGCCGGGGCTTATAACCCAAACCTGGACCGCATTTATCGCGGGTACTCTGGCATTACCCAACAGGAAACGACCGGCATTAGTAGGTATGCGTCATTACAGGCCAACCTTCGGGTGGAGAGCGCCCACGGGACCGCGCAATTGGCCTATACCTGGGCGCATGCACTGGACATTAATTCGCTGGAGACACAGATAGGTGCCGCCGTAACCAATCCGTTCAACCTCAGAGCGGACTATGGATCGAGCGATTTGGATATCCGGAATACGTTTGTTGCAAGCTACATTTATCCAATTCCCACTCCCCACGCATGGTCCAACGCGTTCGCGCGCCAACTTCTCGGTGGATGGCAAATTTCCGGCATTACATCGATACAAAGCGGCTTGCCATTCTCGGTGCCTCTAGGCTATGACAATATTGGAGTGGGAGGCGGTACAACATCCCGAGCGGATATCGTCGCCCCCGTGTCGTATCCACAGACACGATTGCAATGGTTCTCTACCAGTTCGTTTGCAGCGCCCCCCCTTCTCACTTTTGGAGATTCAGGACGCAATATTCTCAGGCTTCCAGGTCGCGACGTATGGAATATCGCCCTCTTTAAGACCTTCCCGCTCCACGAAAGTATGAAGCTGCAGTTTCGCGCGGATTCTTACAATACCTTCAATCACACTCAATTCAACCAGGTAGATGGTGGATTCAGCGACGCTTTGTTCGGCCAGGTAACTTCAACTTATGATCCTCGCGTGCTTCAGTTGAGTCTGCGGTTCGGGTTTTGATGGCAAACAGAAAATTGGCGGCCGGGGCCAGGACAGAATCGCAAATCACGCGGACAGACGGAAGCTCGATGAGGTACCGGGTTCTCGTAGTCCTCTTTCTTACCAGCCTGGCGTCGGTCTTGTCTCGGACGCAGCAACCGGAGTCGGCTCCCCCCACACACTGAGGGCCGGCTTCGAATCACCATCAATGACCTTAGCACCAACCGCCAGGTCCCGGTGCGTTGCTATCTGACGGATGCAGCCGGCCGGGCATGGTTTCCCGAGCACAGCATCAAATATGACAAACAATTCCTCGGTTTTAGCGAGCAAGATTTCATTACTGATGGCCAATTCGAAATTGCTTTGCCTGAATCCCAATACGTTCTCACGGTTGAGCACGGGCCGGAGTATTTGCCCGCCAGCCAGAAGATTGAAGTCCATTCGGGAATGACGCAGGAAGTGAAAATCGAATTAAAACGTTGGATCAACATGAATGACCGCGGGTGGTATTCGGGGGACCTACATACTCACCGAGATTGGCACGAGATGTCGGAGATACTTTTGGCGGAGGATCTGAACATCGGCCCGACGATCACACAATGGGCCGCCGCTTGGGCGCCGGACGACCCAATGGGCATTATGGCTTCGAGCCCTGGCCGCATGACTCTGCTGACTCGTTCCCCCGAGGTAGCGACCGCTGGCGCGGCCATACGGAACGTTGATTCTGCTCACGCGTATTCAATCTACGACACAGAGATTGAACGCCCCGGTGGAGCGGGGACAGTCGTGTTTGTCGGGCTGACCGCTCCCTTCGTTGCTCAAGGGACGTTGTTAAGCCCGCTGGACTCGGACTTTGCGGCACGGGTTCACAACTTAAGTGGGTACGTGGATGCCGAGAAACTCATTTACCGTGAAGTGCCGGTGCTAGTAGCAGACGGCCTGATCGATTTCGCTGGTGTCGTCAATAACGCTTTCAACCGCCACGGCGCCATAACAGGACGAATCAAAGACTCGAAGGTTGTTGCGGACAAATCTTCTCCCGAAACACCGGAGGAAGCGGCTCTGGTCAGCATGGATATCTACTACAAATACCTCAATTGCGGTTCCGGCTTCCAATTTCAGCCGGCACTGCCTCTGGTGTGATGCCAAGTCCAGTCGGTTACAACCGGGTATATGTGCACTTGGAGAAGGGATTTGGCTTTCGCCAATGGTTCCAAGCTCTCAAGGAGGGGCGTAGTTTTGCTACGAACGGCCCCGTTCTGTTTTTTACTGTGAACAACCACGAACCTGGAGATACGATTTCAATCGGGCCGGGCACCACAGGAAGCACTAAGCATTTGACCATTCACGCCGAGGCACGCTCTGCCGGGCAACTGGACAGGTTGGAAGTGGTGTGGAAGGGCCACGTTGTCAAACGAATTCAGGCAGCGAACAATTCCTCGACTATAGATGCGGTGTTTGAATTTGATGCTAAGGAAAGCGGTTGGCTTATCGCCCGTACTTTTGAAAAGCCGGCGCCGACATTTCACTTTGCACAGACCAATCCAGTTTTTGTTCGAGTCGACGATGATCCGGGCGTGGTTTCGGAGGATGCACGGTTCTTCATCGACTGGATCGACCGGGAGACGAACTTCTTCGAAAACTCAACCGGCTTCCAAGACGAGGCTGACCGGAAGGCAATGCTCGCACTGGTTCGACAGGCGCGCTCACTGTATGAACGGCTGGCGACCAAAGCGCTCCCGAAGGGCCGGGGAAGTCGTGCCGATTCCTCTCAATAAACAATCGGTCAGCGACCGGAGGAAGCGTATGGAACGCGCTCGAGATCGGAGTTCGCGTGATCACAATGAAGGGTTGGGGCGTTGCCTGTGTATTGCTGGCCGGCGTCTTGAATGCCAGCTTCATGCTTCCGATGAAACGCATAAAAGCGTGGCCCTGGGAAAACGTCTGGTTGATCTATTCGATGGTAGGTATGGTGATCCTGCCGTGGACACTCGCGCTCTCAACCGTCCCTCGTTTGGGCGACGTGTATCGGAATACGGCGTGGTCAGTCTTGGTGAAAGTGGTCCTGTTTGGAATGGCCTGGGGAGGTGGTTCCACGCTCTTTGGAATTGGCGTAAGGCGGGTGGGGATGGCACTAGGCTACTCCCTCATCTTTGGCATTACGGCTTCATTCGGCTCCCTGTTTCCCCTCCTCTTCTTGCACCCTGAAAGCTTAATGTCCGGCCAAGGTTGGACATTGATGGGCGGTACGGCCCTGGTGATGGTAGGCCTAATTTTCTTGTGCATTGCCGGAAGGATGCGGGAGAGAGAGATGCGAGTTACCACTTCGGCGGTGGCGTTTTCGGGCTTCGCTATGGGATTGGTAATCTGCATTTTTTCCGGCCTCTTCTCATCCATGCTCAACTTCAGCTTCATCTTTGGCATAGACTTACAACATCTTGCGTCATCGTTTGGGTCAAGCCCCACCATGTCAGCTAATTCTATTTGGTGCCTCACGCTCAGTGCGGGCTTCATCGTAAACGCAATTTGCTGCGGACGCCTTTTAAGCAAGAACCATACCTGGCATCTGTTGTGGGAACCTGGCTTCGCCAGTTGTTGGATGAGCGCCCTTTTAATGGCATTTATCTGGTTTGGATGCATAGTCGCCTACGGAATCGGAGCCGCTTCCCTTGGAGTTCTTGGCGGAATTGTTGGCTGGCCGTTGCTAATGTCGATGACAGTTGTAGGGGCGAATGCTTGGGGGGTACTAACGGGCGAGTGGAAGGGTGCCAGACGTAGCTCACTCTCGTACTGGTGTGTGGGTCTTGCCAGTTTGCTGCTTGCGATCTACTTGATCTCACGCGGCGCGACGTAGTTCTCTAGTAAATCGATATCCTGACGATACTGACAGGTTCCTGAGTAGAAATTGACTCGCGCTTACGAACAGGCTTGGCCCCGCGATCTGGACACACAATCTGGGCCGACAAACGAGGGTTGCCGATTGCTGCGGTTCGCCGGCTTTGAGCATTCGCTAAGCGAAAACGATCCGTCCTCACGATGGGTTTCGTAGACCTTTGGGTGAGCGAATGTGTCAATACTAGAACAAGCAAGAACAGCCGAAGAGAAAATGCACAAGGCACAACGGGCTCTACTGGCCTTTGTTGCGCTTTCGCCAGTTGAGCCAGAGAATGTGGAGAACTATCGCGGGCTCGCGGAGGCACTGATAGAAGCTGCGCACGAGTACGTGCGCCTCGTTCTCGAACTAGATTCAGAAATGACCTACCCATCAACGGACAGCTAGGCCGTAATTCGCCAGAGCCTCACGTGCTTCCCTTCCAAATTCACTTTGCCGAGGCCTTTGGCATCAATGTGTGGGGCCGAAACGCGGGATTCTACGGGCTCGAACAACGTGTATCACGGCCTCCTGCGGAACCCGTACTAGGCATATCAGCTTTCATGGTTTTTCCAAAGTAGCCCCTCCCAAGGCGTGACTGTCAATTGACGTAATGTCTCTCAATAGCACTCATTATCAAGATGCGTTGAAAAGACCTCTTCAAGAATCATCTGTTTCCCGAAGCCTTCGAGGCCTGATTCGGAGCGACAGAATCAACAACTTACGGGCGGCTCTGCGGAGCGGTTATTGAACGCCAGTTGGCACCTCCGCGAGTCGCTGATCGGTCAAGCGATCTTAAACTGTCAAGCGATCTTAAACCAAGGTCTCCGCCGGATTTCCTGCTCGGTTTGGATGTCCCCTCCCATTCCACTTAGTGGAATCCTGGAACCTTATAAACACTGGAAAAAACGGGGATACGGCCTGCAATTCATTCATTAAAATGGAGTTAACTTATTAATGGATGACGTCTACATAACTCGTCCAGTTTGTGTAGCTTGGCACGGTTGCAGTATTTTGACTGCCATTGGAGGCGCCTTAGGCATCGGGCGGAGGTTCCTCTTCCGGCGGCACGGCGCCGAAGATGACTTCGATCTTCGCCACCTGGTCCTTGTCAGCCTTGCCCAGCAGGTCCTTCGACAGTCTGTGAACCGCCTCGAGGATGTGCAGCAGCTCGCCCGGCTTGATCGCGAGCTCCTCCTTCTCCTCGCCGGTGACCGGGTCCTTCAGCATGCGCACGGTTTCCAGCGTCTGGAAGCCGCGCAGCGCCTTCGTTTGCATAGTCTGCGCGATCTCTCTAGCGTGGTTTTATTCATTGCCAGGCGCGTCCGTATCGCCTGCTGCTGCCCGACGCGGCAGGAGTCGAGTTCCTCCTCCTGCACCTTCCCCTAGTGACGAGTGCTAGTGTTCCCATTAAAATTGACCCGTTTGATCTACCCCTCGCCAACAACCGGATCGTATAACTGCCAAAATCTGTCGGTGGCTTGACCGTCATTGTTGTTCCGCGAGAGCCACTGCGTCCACGGCGTCGGCGAGGGACAACCCTTGGTGCAGCGCCACGCTAGTCACCTCGCCAAAGTGGGCATCGCAAAAACTAAACTATCCTTCGTCGTCTTCAATTGACCCAGTGGCTGCGTTCCCACAGCGGTTCAGATCACATTTTTTCATCATTGCTCTTTTCTGAGTTCCTGCATTTGGCATGGAAGCCCTCCCGCGAGGAAGCGAGTACGGTCGTCATTTCATCTATCGCTGTGGTAGTTCGCATATCCACTCAGTATCCGGGTTGCCGTTCGCGCCGATGTAGATCGTGCCGGGTCGGTCGCACTTGTTGTGGCAGCAGTCGTGATGTGTCATTCTTAGTGTCCTTAGAAAACCGAGGCGGCCGTCAGTCCCAACCGTTTCGCCAGTTCTGGGTGGCGCTTCTGGAGTGCCCAGAAATTTTTCCGCGCCCGCCATTTTGGGCAGCCTTTCCCCACAAATGGATGCTGCGCAATCATCAGCCAACGCTGCATACGCTCGGCGATCAAGTGTTCACGAATTTCAGGTCTGGCGTTCATTCCTCTGCGAATCCTCCACGAAGGCGCGAGCGCCCCGGTTTTCAGGCAAGAGTGTGGGCACGGCCATTGATATGAAACAACTTAGTCTTTGCGACTCCCGGATCTTGCTTCCTTACTATTGGCTTTGAAAGTCCACGAAGATCTGGTGATTGTCGACGAATGCCCTGGAACGGCTTGTTAACCTCGAGAAACGAAGAGGGAGAAGGAGGTTAAAGGCTTAATCGGCTCACGCTCAGAGTCACTCGTCCCCGCACAGTTCGTTCACAAGCTTAACCAGCACATCGGCGTGGCATCCCTTGCGCGGTTCGCGGTGCCAGCAGCCGAGCCTCTTGCCTTTCAGGTCAGGCAGCTTCGCCATCAAGTCTGGCCTCGACCGCACGTAGTCCTCGTATTCGTCTGCGGCAGATGGTTGACGTTCCCCCAGATGCTCTCGGTGAAGTCGTGTCCGTACCGCCGGAAGGCGCGACCGATATAGATGTCGTATGGCGCGTCGTTCACATGGACCACGGTGGCGCCGCAGGGATTGTTGTGGCGCAAAGTGTAGGCGTCGGCCGGGGAAGCGCTGCACTTGCGGCAAAAGGGCGCCACCTACGTGCGCGTAGCCTTTGTCGCAAATGAAGGTGCTCTCCGCACACTCGGGACACAGCCGGCCGCCGACGTGCGTCTTGCCGTGAACGCAGACGGAGTTGTGCGTCATTAGCTGTTCTCCACGATGACGCCGATGGCATTGTTCCAGCATTCGGCGCGAACTTCGTCATCCATGTAGTAGCCGACGGCATCCTTGGCCATGGCGGCAATCTCTTCGTCCGTCTTCGCAATGCCACGGTCTGCGAGTTGTTCGGCAATCTCTTCGCGTGCCACGACTTCATGGCCGACTTCCTGGCCGCGAACGATGTTGCCGGTGCACTCATGCAGGTATGGCTTCCCGCTATTCCAACGGAATTCCCAGAGGATGGTCTGGATGCGAGTGAAGCGCCAAGTCTTGCTGATCGGTTCCCCGTTGTTGGTGACAATCGTCATGTCAAAGGTCATCGTGTAGTCTGCTTCCATAATTTTCTGTGCTTTCTGTTTGCGTTATGTGCGACGGATCAAGTCGCCACCTTGTTAATACGCATTCCTTGGGATTCCCCAATCATTACTAAGACAAATGTCGGCACTACTTTCCCCGGCACGCCAGTATTAGTAGGTATGGGCGGGGCATCGAGACGCACGGGACAGCGATTACTGGACGAGTGCCGAAAGCGGAACGGCACCACATACGTGATCCCGACCGACTTGTTCAAGCCGCATGATTGAGGAACGCCATGGCAACAGGCGAACAATTACGCGACAAACACTCTCGGCTCATGGAACTATAGGCAGTCGCCGTATTGCTCTGTCCAAGAGTGCTACAACACGCCGGTGATCAGCTTGCTCAACCGCTCTTGCTGGTGCGAAATTCACCGCAGGCCTTGCCGCATGTAGCCGTCTTCGGGGTCATGGGGAAGCGCCGCTAACCTATCCGCTAACCTTGCCTACTTACGCCGCCATGGCTGCCGTAGTGCATAAGTGCGGTTCACAGTGCGGTTGCCGACCTTCCCAGTTGTTAATACTCGTTTCTTGCTACAGTCACTCTTTTTTGATGAGTCGAGGGGAGACGCCTAGGCCTCCAGATTGCTTAGCGCTTGGACACGCTTCGGTTCACGCGGCGCTTTCTGCACATGGCCGCGAGATCTTTAGAGGCGACAGGAGGGCCTCTATGATTCAAAAACATCCTTATCCCCGGCCGGAGCGATGGAAACCGCCCTTCACTTTCCCGAAGACTCTGCGCGGAGCCTCCGCACCCATTTCGGGTCCAGCATGTTTGTGAAAAATGGAATCATTTCCCATCCTTTGCGAAATTGGACGTGATCTCCGCAGACATAGGTCATAACGACATCTTGCTCGTAGTGTTTGCAGACCAGGTCGACAATGATGTTTGCCTTTTCTTGGGTCTCTACTGTGAACAGGAACGGCCGCATGCCCTCGATCTGAAGTTTGTCTGGCCCTGGCATCGAGCCCCCTTCGGATCTGGGGATCATGGTGTAGCCGCCGTGCAGTAGCGCCACGTTCCGCAGTATTGCTTCGTCGTGGCCTCGCCCGAGTTTCCGCAGCCACTTGAAGTCGAACCAACGCCCGGTTGGGTTGCGGTGAGTCGGGATCTGGACACAGTAAACGTTCTGGGGCGGGTCCGGATCCGGCAGCGGAGGCAGCCCGCACTTCCCGCGCCATACGTTGAACCGTGCCACGAGTTCTTCGCGCTTGTCGGTCGGCCCCCACAACGTCCTGTTGAGGCCGTCCGTGACGCGCAGCTTGCCTTTGAAGGGGGTCGAACGAAATGGTCAGCCGTTCCGCTGTCATTGCTGCCCATCTCTTACGGGGCGAGGTCGACTGGCGGTCTCGTCCTTCCAGCACCAGGGAGGGCACGGCGCCGTCCACTCGTCGAAGTGCTCAGCGCAGAGCCACCACTTGTGACCGTCCCCACTGCCTGGATCCGTGAGCACGAAGTCCAATGCGGGCTTGCCACACGGCGTGCCGCCCGTCTGATCCCCCCACTCGCACTCGTGGCTCATGCCTGTTACCTCCCAGTTTAAACGTCATGCCGAACCTCCCTGCTCCCAGGCAGTGGCGCCAACCACCTGATTTGAGGTGACCCGAGTGACGATGGATCAGTGAAGGATGTGAAGGAGTGAGGGATTTTCGCATTGTAGGCTATATAGACGAACTAGAAACTCCCTCGTAAGAGGTTATCCCAATGCAATAAAGCTTCACGTGCTTCACTTTCCCTATAACAGTGAGTTTTTAGCCTTCACTGTTTTCGTCACAAGACGCTCTCGTCCTCGAACATCTCGGTTCCGATGCGCGTTTCGGCCAGCTTGACGCCTAGGTACACACGCCCTGTGTTCGTCGCCTTCTTCGCCCATCCGTGCTCCTTCATGCCGTCGGCGAACTTGCGCTCCGACACCTCCGCCTCATGGTTGCGCCGCGCCCAGTCTTTGTAGCGTTCGTACAGCGCACGCGCAGGCGTCTCGAAACCATTGCCGACCTCGCATTCGTCGGCGACGAACCGCATCAGCAGATCCTCTCGGCATGGTACTGCGCCGTGGCGTCCAGGACTTCCTTCGGCGGCATCAGGCCGTGGAGCCTCCACTGCTTCAGGCCCTCGACCATCCACCGGAGGATGCCGGGCGATTCGCGCCTGAGCTTGTCCGAAAGCTGCTTATCGTCGCGGTCCGCGAAGCTCACAGTGAACGGCACCAGCCGGATGCGACGCCATATGCCGTCGTCGGTGCCGCCGATGACCGGCTTGTGGTTCGTCGCGAGCCAGAGCTTGAACTGGGGCCTAAACTCGAAGTACTCCTTGAACTTGAAGCACGCCGCGATCGTCTCCCCGCCCGTTAGCTGCTTCACGAGCGACTCCGCGAGCTTGTGCTGCTGCTCGCCCTCGGTCGCGGACACGAACCTGGCGCCGCGCATCTTGGCGATGTCCGAAGATGGCCCTGTGCGGACATCTTTCTTGGCCACGAACGTGCCGAACTCGGCGGCCTGCGCGTAGTCGCCCATGACGTGGCGCACGACCTCAAGGAGGGTGGACTTGCCGTTCGCTCCTGCCCCGAGGCTCGTGACCCTGGCCACGCGTGCGAGCTCCGATCGGGCCTTGCCGAGTGCCTCTTCCAAGAGTTGGTGCTGCGTCACATCCTGAACCGCGGCGATGTACACCAGTTGACCATCCTGATCTCGGGTCGCGTGAGCGACCGTGTTCACGTACTTGACCGAGTGGTCGGGCATCTGCAGCCGGTGCTCGCACTCAATGTCGCTGCCGTCGCCCCGCGCCCGGTCGAGCATTTCGTACAACAACTGGATGTCTTTCGGGTGCGCTCGAGAACAGACCAGCTCGACCGTCAAGGGAACGGCCGGGTCATGCTCAAAAATGCGATATACCTCCTCTGACCACGTAATTTCGTCTGTCGCCACACGCCAGGAAAAGCTACCGGTTGAACTGAGATGCTGGCCTTATGCGAGAAATGCTTCACGGCGCTTCAGCGCGGCGTCACTCTGTGCGCGTTCGACGGCGATGCTCGCTATGTGCATGATTTGGTCGATAAGGGGACGAAGCTGCCGCTGTCAAGTTTGTGGACATCACTGGGAGCTACCTGATCCGTTGAACCCCGAAAAGCAGATTCACACTTGTGTACTTCAGAATGGCACGATTCTGTTTTGGGACGAATCCCGGGGCTCTGTGTCGACGGCAAAACCGGCGAAACCTATCCACCGGGCACCGGGTAACGACGCTTGGATCCGGAGGGCGTGCAAGGCGCGGCCGAAACACCGGGAGCTCACTTGCAGTGAGGAAATCCCAACTCGAATCTCAGAGGAGAGGATTTGAATCCTGGTGCCAATTGCTTTTGTCAACCAAAATGAGCACGGATATCTTATTCCATATAAAAAACTTCTTCCATCATGGCGAATCGTTCGTGTGAGCCAAGATCAGACACGGGCTCAAAATAGTTTGTCATTTCCGCTTGCCAACGCTGGTTTACAGGATCCTTTGCAAGCGCATCCCAAGCAGCATCGAAGTCTCTGACCCGCATGACCAGAAAGAGGTCTTGACCGCGGCGAAAAATCGAGTAATCCGAAATACCGACTTCCTTCAGCTTCGCTAATAGCTCGGGCCAAACTGCGGTATGAGCTTTTTCGTATTCTTCGGTGGCGCCAGCTTTGATTCGCAAACGAAACGCTACTCGTGGCATGAAACCCCTCCCTCAAACAAACTCCACCCGTACGCCAAGACGGGATTAACGTCCAAGAGCCGGCTGCTGCCCGACGTGGGGCAGATTCCAAGCATCGCTTATGAGATTAGATATCAGACAAGCATATGGCCTGCTTGACAGTCTGTCAGCTTGCGAACTAATATTTTACAGGGCATAGCTTCGGCAAACCGGCAGCGTTCGTTTGAATTAATGTCAAGAAATGATATTTGGAAACATTCACCGTGAGTCGGCGGGTCGTCAAGTGTAGACCTCATTGTAGCGTTTTCATGGGTTCTGCGCCCCATCCGTTCCAGAGTCGTTGTGCGAAATCCGACAAACTCGGCCCCGCTTAGAGACTTCGGGTTGTGATGGCCGATCTTTGCAGCCATCAATAGCTTTGCGGCTGCGCTACGCCGAGATAGAGTGCACTCTGGATGGCGGAGAAAGTATGAGACTGAAAGATAAAGTAGCGATAATTACCGGCGCCGGCTCCGGAATCGGCCAGGCAACGGCTCTGCTGTTCGCTGAGGAAGGAGCGAAAGTCGTCATTGCGGACGTTGACACCGCCGCAGGGCAAAAAACCGCGTCGGATATCAAACAAAAAAAAGGCGAGTCGCATTTCTTGCACGCCGATATTTCCCAGGAGGAACAGGCCAGGGAGATTGCTGATGAAACCGTAAGAGTATTTGGAAAAGTGGACATTCTGGTGAACAACGCGGCCGTATTTGTGCTGAAGGGCATCGATGCTTCAGTGGAAGAATGGCAACGCTCATTACGTGTCAATGTGATTGGTACTTCATTGGTCACCAAACACGCCATCCGGCCCATGATGAAAGGCGGAAGTGGAAGCATCGTCAACTTGGCGTCAATCTCAAGTTGGGTGGCGCAGGCGAACCTGGTAACGTACAGCGCCACCAAGGGAGCCCTCCTGCAAATGACGCGCAACATGGCCATGGATTTTGCGCCGCACAACATTCGTGTCAATTGCGTTTGTCCCGGCAGCATCATAACGTCCGCGACATATCAGTACATGGAAAAGACCGGGATGACGCTCGAGCAGGTTAATGCCGTGGAAGGAGCAAAAACGTTCCTGAAGCGTATGGGAGCGGTGCGCGAAGTCGCTTGCGCCATTCTATTCCTGGCCTCGGATGAGGCTTCGTACATCACCGGAACACATTTGATTGTTGATGGCGGCTACACAGCAATGTAATCGTGTTCGAAACCTGGAGGCATAATACCGCGTGAAAACGGCACAAACCACTTCCCCAAACGACAGGCGGTTTCTGATCACAGGAGCCAAAGGGTTTATTGGCGCGTGGGTGGTTAAGAATCTCGTAGAACGCGGCGATCACCCCTGGGTTTTCGACATTGATCGCGAGTCCCACCGCTTGCGGAGCTTATTATCCGACGACCAGTTGGCGAGTGTGTCATTCCTGGTGGGTGACATCGCTCATTTTGAAGATCTCGACAAGGCCGTGGCGGAGCATGGTATTACCCATGTGATTCACCTTGCAGCATTTCAAGTGCCGGCCTGCGCCGCTAATCCGCCGCTGGGAGCGCAAACCAACGTTATCGGCACATTGAACGTCTTTGAAGTGGCGCGGCGGCGGCGGGACTTGGTGAAGCATATTGCCTACGCCAGCTCCGCTGCGGTCTTTGGTCCCGAGGAGTTCTATGGGGCGTTGAAGGTGCCCGAGGGAGCGCCGCTTGAGCCATCGACACATTATGGTGTCTTCAAACAATGTAACGAAGGCAACGCTCGCGTCTACTTCGAAAATGACGGCATATCAAGCTCGGGACTGCGCCCCTGGGCCGTTTACGGCGTTGGACGCGACGTGGGATTGACCTCAGACCCTACCAAGGCGATCAAAGCGGCGGTCGTTGGCCGCGATTACAAAATCCGTTTCACGGGAGGACTCGACTTACAGTATGTGGACGACACCGCCAAGATTTTCTTGCGCTGCGCCGATTCGGAGCTTCGCGGAGCACGCATTTACACACTTCGTGGCACGGTCACGCAAATGCCGGACTTCGTGGCTGCCCTCGAGCAGGACAATCCACGCGCACGTGGCCGGATCTCAGCTGCCGGCCGGTCACTCCCCATCGCATACGACCTCGACAACAGCGCGTTGCTTCGAGATTTTCCCGACGTGCCCAACACTCCACTTGCTCAAGGAATTCGGGAGACGCGCCAGCTCCTTGAGCAGCTGCATGATGCTGGAAAGCTCACGATCGATGATCTGAATGTCTAAGTGCAGGTTTGCGAGATTAATTTCAGGGCCTCGCCTGCGGGTCTTCCCTTGTCAGTGTGCCGGTTGAGCTTCCAGGCGAAAATAGTCCAGCGATTGATTCAAACGTCGGAGCGTCTCTTCTTTCAGAGCGGGGCTGTCAACGATCATGGTCGTGGGGCCGGCGCCGACCTCAGACTTGCCACTCTTGACCTCCTCGATCAAGCTTTGAATGCGGCGAGCAAGATAGTCGGCGTCAGGGCGAGAAACCGGTATTGGAGACTCACCCTTCCAGAAATAGATCGGCGAAGTATGGGCAAGGCCGGTGCTCTCTCCTTGCTTCCCAACCCAGCGCGCTACGACCCATGAACTGTCTTTAAGCACGAGACGCGCGCTGCCACGATAAGTAAAGCCCTTCCTGTCCGGCCTCATCCTGATTGACTGAACAGTACCATTCACCACAATCTCGGCGTGGTCAATAGGAATTGCCGACAACATCGTCAAATCGATCTTGACAGTGAGAGGAAAATGCTCCGATTTATAATCCTGGCCGGGCTCAAGACCATTGGCTTTGAGAAGGACCATCGGCCCTGTGGTAACGAAAGACCGACCCTTTTTAAGCGCTGCGAACCAGCTGTCGACGTCGAACTTCCCCTCGACGTGTGCGTAGATTCTGGCCCATCCCATGGGAACCGGGTGCACTCCGTATGCGCTGCCCGCTGAGAGTTTGAGAGGGAAACCGGTATTGAGTAAGGCGTAATAGAGATCAAAACCAGCATTCGCGAATCCCGCGCAAGTTTCAGGATAGTGATGAGCCAAGAGGCCCGGCCAACTACCCCACGGGCCGAGATAGCAACCGGATCGCCAGAAGTGATTATTAGCTACGCCCACGAAGTCGCCGGCTGATGCCGCTACAATCGCAGGCAACTCAAGAGACGTGGCTTTTTCAGAATTAACAATCGCTCCACGCTGACGCGCCTTCTCGGCTGTCGCGGCCATCGGATAATCCAAAGCTAGGGGAGCGCGGCCTAACCGTGAGATAAGCAACGCCGAGGAGTAGGTTTCGAGTTCCTCATTGATCACCGTGAAGAAGGAATCCGGACCGACTTGAATGACTCCGTTCTGGTCCGCCTTTTCAAGAAAACTTGACAGATTTGTATCTCGTTTTTCAGCGGTATCGATGTGCCAGACTGTTATGGGGAGCGCAATATTCAGGTCCTCAGCCTGCATGAGAGTGGCCACATCCGGCAGGAGAGCATGAACGTGCATATCTCCTGAAAACCAACCCAGGCGGGCCATTTGGATCCATCTCTTTAAGTGAAAGGTCCTCTCAACTCTTCCAGAAGCCGGTATGTCGAGACTCTCGATGATGGGGAGATACTCTTTTCCTTTTTCGATTGTCAGGGAATAAATTCCACCAGGTATTTCGTAGTTGAGAACTCCATGAACGGGAACGCTGTGATGCTCCCGCGCTCCACTGTGGCTTTCGAGCTTTTTGTACTGGATGGATTGTGGATCAAAAAATGTATTGTCTTTTGAGTCCGTCAGATAGGCGCGCGCCGGACATGGGGCGCCTGTCTCGTCCAGGATGGTGATGGAAAGAGTTGTCGCCCACGCTGCCGACGCTGCCAGGACGCTCACCATGGCAGCCAATCGGATAATGTACGTTGAGCAACTGGCTCCAGCTCTAGTGTGTGTACGGCTGACGCCCGCCCCGGCAGTTTTAGTCATGAAGTTCTTCCTTCCCTAAAGAACGCAACTTACCCTTCAGTTCAGCTTTTAACCTGTCCGCAGCAAGCGGGTCATAGAGCGGGAGTAAGATGTCAGCCTCTGCCTTGATGCGCTTGTAGGCCTGCATACACTCTTCCAAACTTTCCATGATGCCGAGGGGTTGCATTTCCTCAACATTGCGGTATTTGAAGAAGCAATCGGAAGCGACCAATTGCCCCGCTGATGTCCCGACGGTATACGCCATCGAAGAACGATGATGGGCTCCTGTCCAAAGAGCCTTGAGACCCGGCAGGATTTCATCCTCATCCTCAAGCAAACGCAATTTGTCCGGAGCTCGGATCTCCAGGTAGTGGAGGGAATCATCAGGGATACACAGCCTTCTGGGGATGTGCATCTCGTACTTGGGGGCATGGAAGTCCTCGATCCATCCTCGCTTGGAAATGCAAATCCGGGCGTTCGAAAAAAGCTGTATATTTCCCGTGGCGTAGGCCTGCAGCGGCGTGATTAGTACATAGTCTACGTCCTGTGGACGAATGCCAATTTCAGCCAATGCTTGCTGGGGCCGCTCCTTTTCCTGCCTGACCATCTGGGCCCGTGGATCGATTGTCTTTTTCCAGACTTCATTCATGTCCGTCAAATCCTGGGGAGGGCCAGTGTTGATGATTGCGGTTTTCCCGCCGCCGCGGATGACCACCATCCAGAAGTACAAAGTCTCCCAGGTGTTCCAACCGCTCATCCAGTACACCTCGGGACCTGGCACTTCGCATTGCCCCATCTTCAGGATTTGAACTTCGTATTTCACTAAGACCCTTTCGTCGATGTTCCCGATGTTTTTGGTGCGTTATCTTTCCTCAGACGTTCGCTTTTAACTATTAGTGACGTGCAGGTCATCGGCTAGGGTGACCACCAGGTTCACCAGTTCCTCGATTAGTTGCGTGTACAGTTCACCCAGGTGCAATGTGGGCTCTCGCATTCGAGCCTGCGGAATTACTCCGCGCCTCATGAGTACGCGCTTTTCCATCTGGACGAATAACTCAATGTGATCGAGGGCAAAAACTAAAAAGGGCACAATCCGGTAGAACAATGTCTTGGCCTCATCCACGCTGCCCTGGTTGTACAACCTCAACACTTGCGTATAAACGTCAACCAGGGCGAGCCCCGGCATGATTCCCGATGCGCCATGGGCCAAACCGTCAAAAAGGCGGAGACCTCCCCAGCCGTACAGAACCTTTACCTTCCCATTCGACTGCCTGACAATTTCCTGACACCGCTCGCCGGGCAAAACGTTTTCCAGTTTGGCGAACTGAAGGTTTGGACAGCGTTCCGCCAACTCCACAAAAAAACGCACCGGTAGACCGCCGCCTTGAAAATCTGCGTCCTGAAGCATCACCGGAATTTGCACACTACGACAGACGGCTTCAAAGAAGACCATTAATTCTGATGCGCCCAAAGCAACTGCGCGGGGAGCAACGATCATGACTCCATCTGCTCCAAGAGACTGTGCATTCACGGAAAATTCCACGGATGAGCGAGTTGACGGAAATCCTGTGTTCGCCCACACTGGAACACGGTGCCGGCAGTGCCCAATAACAAGCTCAGTAACATGGAGCCGTTCCTGCTCAGAGAGTTTGTAGTATTCGCTGCCGAAGGCGGGGATGCAGAGGGCGGTTGCTCCCTTCTCGATACCGAAATCCACCTCATTTCGGAGCGACTCTTCATCGATGCTCTCGTCCTCGCGGAAAGGTGTCACCAAAACCGGAATAACTAGCCGTGCGCTCAAGCGACCTCCGAAAAAGGCGATTCCGCTCCGACTGGAGTCATCTGGATTTGCCAGAATCGATTAACACACTGACGTATTGCTTATAAGTCGACCGATCAGGAGTTTTCAGCCAGTCCTTGATCGCTTGCACCAGTCATCCGCAATTTGGCGAAGTGAAGACTCCATGGTTGCGGAGGCCGTTCACTCTATAATCTCGAACTGCTTCAACGATTCCTCGTCCATGTCAATTCCTAAGCCGGGGCGATTTTCGTCTAACTCAATATAACCTTCATGAGGAGTGGGCTCTCCTTTGAAGATGTACCAAAACAGCTCGTTCCCCAACTCAACATCAACGGGAGGAAAATACTCCGCCATCGGGGAGTTGTAGCTTGCCATCACTAGATGGTAATTGTGCAATTGACCGGCATGGGGAATCACGGGTACGGAGTATGCTTCCGCCAAAGCCGCAATCTTCCGAGCCGCCGTGATTCCACCGACCCGGCTAGTGTCAAACTGGATATAGTCGACTGCCTGTGAGTCGAGCAACTGGCGAAATCCGTGGAGGGTAAACTCGTGCTCACCGCCCGCAATCGGGATGCGACGCATCGCTCTCAGGGCGGCATAACCTGCAATGTCATCCGGGATGACAGGCTCTTCGAGCCAGCGCAGGTTGTAACGTTCGAGCAGTGGGATCATCCGTAATGCGTAATCCAGGGTCCAACCCATGTAGGCATCCGCCATCAGGTCTATGTCCCACCCTATGATCTCCCGGACAGTGCGGACCAGTTCCACATTGCGCTGCATTCCAGCAGCGCCATCCACTGGCCCCCAACCAAATCGAAGCTTCATGGCGCGGAACCCTTGGTCCTTATATGCTTGTGCCTCCTCGGCCAGTTGCTCCAGGGGTTGGCTATAAAGCCTGCTGGCATAGACAGGAATTTTGGATTTGGTCTTGCCGCCCAGTAGCCGGAAAAGAGGCTGCCCCAATGCCTTTCCAATCAGATCCCAGATGGCAACATCCACCGCGCTGATCGCTACCATCACAATTCCCTTACGCCCGAACGCGATTGTCTTGCGGTACATGGATTGCCACAAATATTCCGTATCGAAGGGATTGGCCCCGATTAGAAGTGGCGTCAGATACAAATCGATCACCTGCTTACTGATGCGCGGTGCTAATGCCGCCTCCCCTACTCCAACGAGACCAGTGTCAGTGCGAACTTCAACGATCAGCCAGCTATGGAATAAGAAAGAGCTCATGCCATCGATCGGAAGATCCAATAAATCCATGGGATTTGTACACTGATGTGGCTGCAGGGGTCGTGTCGGTCCTCGCCACTCGACCACACGAGTGCGGACTTCGGTGATCTTCATTCCGTCCTTCCCCAAGCGTATCGGTCCAGTTCACCCGAAAACTGAACGAGATCAGCGGATTCGCGCCGACTTCGACCGTATGTTGTGCACCCTAGACACAGCTGCGCAATAACCCTGCTACACTTCGACGACCGCGGCCCTGGAAGCCTTGACCAGAAGCGCGTACCCTCGCGAGAAGGTCAGAAGATGACTGCGCATCGCGGTGCGCGCCTGCTGTGCATTGCGGTGTCGGATAGCCTCAAAAATCTTTCGGTGCCCCTTGAGCCCGGTGGCAGCCGAGTCAGGAAGTTGCAGACTCCGGGAAATGTAATCGGACAGAAGAGTACGAATCGTACGCAAAAGTTGAGACAGGACATTGTTCTGTGAGGCGCGCGCGATGGTGAAATGAAACTCCATGTCCAACTGCAGAAAATCTCCCTCAGCACTTTTTACGTAGCGCTCCATTGCACTGAGCAGGTCGGCAAGGCGGTTCAAGTCGTCCTCGGTTGCCAGTTGCGAACTCAGCGCCGCCAACTCCGATTCAATCAAAGTTCGGGCCTCGGCGAGTTCGCTCACTTCACGCTCAGTATTCAACAGGCCGCGGTGGAGCACTCTGTCGAGAAACGCGGACGGTCCTTCGGTCACAAAAGAGCCATCTCCCGCTCGCATCTTCACTAAACCGATAAACGAAAGCGACCGTAGGGCCTCCCGTACCGTCGATCGGCCCACCTGGTACGACTGGCAGAGTTCGGCCTCGGAAGGAAGTTTTTCACCTGACACCAGTTGCCCTGATGTGATCATTTCAACAATCCGAAACGCCACCTGTTCGCTCAGCGGAACGCGGGACACGGGTTGAACAAGATTCCTCATAAACATTAGCTCCCTCTTCGTGCATGCTAAGGCTACCCCAAAACGAAGAGAGTTGGTTTTCCTTATACATACTCACTACTCGGCAGTCAAGCATTTATAATGCTTGTCAGACATGTAAAAAGTAAGCCGCGTTCCGGCAGCATTAGTTGATCGATCTTACTTCTGCATGTAACTTGCCCCTGATAGACTGGCTCAAACATAGAAAAATAAAGGCAAGCCAGTCTTTACCAAACGCTATGAAATCCGGTGTTCGTAATACGGCGTGATACGAACGGTTCCCAGCTGTGAGGTGAATTTGTAACGTTCAATGTGCCGTAACTCTAGTTCGTTCACGCCCGAGCGTAACGCCGGCTGCATATCAAACTTGAACGGATTGACGAAGCACGAGCCTAAACTCGTTCCGTTTAGCTTGACCTCGATGACTTGAGTCATATCTTCGATTGCTAAGTCGGCAAACAGCGCCTCGGAGGCAGTCCATTCAAAATTTCGCTTGTAAATCGCTCCGTTCGGTTCGCTGGGAGTTCTCGTCCAGCCCTCCGTAAGGGCGAGCGGCGAAAGCTTGCCAGACGGCGTTGACCACTGCTTCTCTTCTTTGCTGCCCTTACCGCGCACGACAGCGTAATGAACAAGTCCCGGAGTGTAGGTTCGAAGTTTGATGGTGCCGTCTTCCGTCCGTTCCAGTCCATCCGCATCTGTCTCAGTTATGTAAGTTTCAGGCTGAGCCGACGGGTTAACGACAATGAACAAAGACTCGTAGCGATTAAGACTGATTTCGACCGAGACTCCGTCATCGGTTGGAACATAATAAGGTGATTGACGAATCGATCCATCGACGGGATTCCAGAGTTCGGGTATCCCGCGTGCCCCACGCAGTCTCACGCGTGTGCGTACTGTTTCTCCCTCATTGTTGAAAAAGTACAGATCTCTTCCCGAAAGACGACGGTGATAAAACTGCAGCATCGTCAGATTGGGATCGATCCAGACATCATGAACATTTAACGAATAGATGTGGTGCGCAAGATCTTTGTATCCCATCAAGTGGGCATGACCGGGCCCGCTCGCGTCGGTTCCCCATAGCCTCTGCGCCAGACTCTTGACTTCGGCGTCGCCGCGATTATCCGTAGAGCGAGTAGGCGTCGAAGGAACGAGCTTCACCACCGCGAACTGCGGATCGTCCGAGGCTATCCGTAAGCTGGGCCCGAGGAGAAACACACTTCCCCCAGCTTCATAGAACTGGACAATACGGCGCAGGACCTTCACCGGAATGGCATCCACGCCGGGCAGAACCAGAAACTCGTACTTCTCTCGCCCTAAGTGAATGTGACCATCGCTAGGCCGGCAGCGCGCCGGATCGGAGAATACATCATAAGAGACCAGATCATAATCAAGGTGCGCCTGGCTCAACGCTTGACACGACTTCCACACCTCCTCAACCGCTCCTACCCAAGCGGATTCGGCAGTATCCAAGACCAAAGCCTGCGCGACGTGTTGGCCACCGCGAATCATCATGGTTTCGCGATTTACGATGGTCTGATATGCGGGGAAGTAGCTCGTAAACGGGTTATCCTTGTGCAGCCAGAACTCGGGCTGCACTTCCCAATCGGGAGGATTCTTCGTATCGAAACCACACGGCACGATATGGTTCAATCCGCGGCAAGTGGTCCAATCGATCATTGCCTTCATCTCGGTCAGGCCGGTGCGCCACCCGGTCGCGGCAAAATGCTCGACCATCGCTTGATCGAGGGGCACTTCCTTATAATGACTGATTGAGCTGGCCATTTTGGATTGGCGCCAGTAGACATCCATGTCGGGCGTGAACCACTGATCAAAGATGTGATCGAAGCCTCCCATGCTGAGAGCTTCCAGGGTACGGAAATTGCTTCCGGTACCTGGGCCAAGTTGATAGGGGAAGTCCTCGCGAACGTGTCCATTGGTCTGAATGCCATGCGCCTCCGCGAATTGAGTTTGCTTGCCGATGAACAAGCGCGCGTACTCGGAACTCACAAAATCCATGTAATCGCGTCGCACTCGATTGGTGGTCGCGCCGTGCTCTATCCAGAGGAGCGGTAGCACCGGTTTTAACGAGTAGCCAAAACGCTTTTCAAAGCGGGAGAGCAAGTCTGGCGTCCAGGGAAAGCCTGCGCCTGCCTGACCCGGCATCAATCCGCTGGAATAGAATCCCGGCTCGTCGATGTAAAATCCCTTCCACGTGCGCCCGAGGTTTTCGTAGCCGATTGCGCGGCACGTGCCTTCAAGCACCAGACTGACATACAGATCCATGGCCTCTTCACTAAGCGGGTCTACATATCCCCGAACCTCGCCATGAAGCAGGTCAGGGTATCCTTTTGGATCGTCGATGCCGGGCTGCCAGGCCCCGTGAACGAAAATTTCCCAATCCCCTCCCGGCATCTGCCATGTCAAATGGTTGTCTGAGACAAGGTCAGACAGATCTTTGAAGGAATCGTGCGGCCCGATTGCGGACACGGTCGCCAGTTGCTGCGACGGAAGCACTTCGTGGATATCGATTGATACCGTGCCGGGCCCGTGACAAACGCGCCGGTAGGGCATCGTGACTTCCCATTTTCCAAATCTGCGGTTCTTCGCGACCACGGCTCCGCCGGCATATCCACAGGGATAGTTCTTATCGTCTTGTTCCCAGACCGTCAGCCCGAACTTACGCGCTTCATCTACGATCACTCGCCAGCAGCGCCAGTTGTCCTCTTGAAGAAATCCACGAAAGTCGTATGGGTGCAAGGTGACTCCTTGAAAACCAAAACGGTGGATCACCTGCATGAATTCCCGAAGTTCGGCAGCCGACTCGGTTCCGTGGACAATCAAGAAAGGACAGGAACTGCGCGTCGGATTCGTTCCTCTGAAAGCAGCGGCGAGTGAGTCCCAATCCATCTCGGTTGTCGGAGTTGCACTGAGTGCATTCGAAGGCTCAGTCTCGCCTCCGGACCCGACGGCCGCCACGCTGAACGTGTAACCGGTTCCATTCTCCAGCCCTTGAAGGGAATATTCAGTCACTTGAACATCATCGATCGTGCTGAGAGTCCCGTGAAGAAGACCGTAACGAACCTTGTAGGAAAGCGCGCCCTTTACTGGCGTAAATGACAGCACTACTCCCGTATGTTCAGCCCGAACCGAATTTAGAACAGGCGGTCCCCACTCCCGCGGCGGCAACGGAACAGGAGACGAAATCGCTTGCCACAGTGGCAGTCGAAGCAGCGGAGCGATTCCAGCTATGGATAAGAATGACCGGCGATTCACAGCCCTATTTTCCCAGTTCAGTTCGTATACTTGTCAGACAAGCATCTTTTCTGCTTGACAGTTTAACAGCCGTAAATTATATTCCGTGCTCGTTGCTCTGTCAAGGTTGTAGCCATTATGGAGCTTTTTCCGGAAAAGAGGACCACACACGTGAATGGGAAACGAATCCGGAGGGGCATCGCAGCCGCCTATTGTTTACTGACGCTTGTATTGGGTTCGACACAACTCGCCTTCGCTCAGGCCGGCTCTGGAACAATTACTGGTACGGTTTCTGATCAATCCGGTGCCGTGCTTCCAAAGATCCAGGTTGTTATCAGGAGTCTGGAGCGCGGAGTCGAGTACAAGACTCAAACAACCAGTAGCGGCGTGTACGACGTCGGTTTCCTGCCTCCCGGACAATATTCAGCGACGGTCGAAGCGCAGGGATTCAAGAAGATGGTTAATACAGGACTTCCTCTAGAAGTCGGCCAGACCATGCGAGTCGACTTCCCACTGGCAGTGGGTGCGATGAGCCAAGAGGTGCAGGTGCAAGGTAACATAACCGAGCTGCTAAAGTCCGAGACCTCGGAGGTAGGCCAAGTGATCGAGCAGCAGCAAGTGCAGGACTTGCCTCTGAATGGGCGTAGCTTTACAGATTTGATTACCTTGAATGCCGGCGTGGAAACTGGCCCGCAGGGCGCAGCTAACTCCGGCTATAACTTCAATGGTGGCCGAACCGACACGAACATGTTTTTGGTTGAAGGCGTCGATAACATCAACATACGCGGAAACCTGTTGCTGAGCCCTTCAATTGACGCCATTCAAGAATTTCAAATTCAGACTGGTAACTTTTCAGCCGAATATGGCCGGACCGCTGGCGGGGTTGTGGAAGTGCAACTTCGGTCTGGTACGAACAAATTGCACGGAACAGTATTCGAGTTCCTACGCAACGACAAGCTGGACGCCAACGGCTACTTCAATAACCAGGTTCCACCGTTGCCGGGGCAGACGCAACCACCTAAACAACCCCTGAAGCAGAACCAGTTTGGATTCTCGCTGGGCGGTCCAATCAAGAAGGACAAGCTATTCTTTTTCGGCGACTATCAGGGCACCCGCCAACGGCAAGGGACTTCGGCGCTTTTCAGCGTGCCGACCGCTGATGAACGTCAAGGCAATTTCGCTGAGGTGCTCCCGGCCGGACAGCCGATCTACCAGAACGCAGTGGTGGCACTTTTCGGTCTTCCGCCACAAGTGTATCCGGGGTGCAATCCGGCCAATTTTACTCCCCAAACGTGCCAGGTGATTCCAGCAACTGGGACCGATGGGATTGACAAGGCGGCCGCAAACGTATCTGCACTGTACCCGCTGCCCAACACCGCGGGTCTCCTTGTGCCAGGAGTGGGTTACTTCGACAATTACGCTGCCGTTGGTTCTGGCTCGACCAATGTGGACAGCTTTGACGTCAAAATGGATTACCATCCGCGCGATCCAGATTCCTTTTCATTCCGATACTCATTTGCCAACTCGAAACTTTTGGTTCCGGCAGCCTGGGATGGTGGGCTTTTTGGCCCCTGTATCAATTGCGGCGTAGAGCTTAACGTTGAGGCGGGTGGCCAGGGCGGGCGGAATCAAAACGTCGGCGCGACCTATGTTCACACTTTCAGCCCGGTTACAGTCAATGAATTCCGTGCCGGTCTCAATCGGGCCTTCACCTACTTTAATACGTCGGACAATGGGCAAAACCTGGCCGACCAACTGGGAATTCCCAATGTCAACGTCAGCTCCGCGACCACCGGCTTGCCTTGGCTCTACATGACTTCAGGCCCGGATTGGACGGGGACTTCCCCTTTCGAGCCTTGGCGAAATGGCTATACAGCCTATCAGCTCGCCGACAAACTCTCGCATTTGCAGGGAAAGCACAGCATCAAAATAGGGGTCGATCTGCGGCGGCGGCTAAACAATGGTGTGGGGAACGGTGGCGGAAATTTTTTCAATAAAGGTGAGTACGCTTTCGTGCCCCTCTTCACCGGCGTCGGCTATGGCGATTTCCTCACCGGGCGCCCGGCCGTAATTGCTCAGGATATCAGCCCCGGGACAACCGGCTACCGCGGTATCGAATACGGCTTTTACGCTCAGGACGACATCAAAGTGATGCCACGATTCACCTTGAACCTGGGTATTCGCTATGACATATTCCCGGGTTTCGTGGAAGTACATAACCGGATCGCGAACCTCGATCCTGCCGCGGGAATTGCACGATTGGCCGGTCAGAACGGAGTGCCGCGCCAATTCCTTCCGACCGACTACCACAACTTTGCTCCGCGGCTAGGTTTTGCCTGGTCGCCCTTTGCCGACTTGAAAACGGTTATCCGCGGCGGGTACGGAATCTCCTACTTCAACCCGAATGAAAGTATCATGGATTCCGGGTTGAACCCTCCGTTCACTGAGACGTTTAGTGTGCCGCTCAACGTGTGTACGAGTTCGGGTTGTTCATTCTTGGACGCACAATACTTTCTGAGTGGCGGCCTGCCCATCCAGCTTCGTACCACACCAGCGAATTTCAACCCGAAAGACCCCTCCGGCAGTTGGTATCAGAATGATATACACAACAAACTCACTCCATATACGCAGTCGTTCAGCTTCGGGGTCCAACGGGCTCTGGGATGGGACACGGTTCTGGATGTTTCCTATGTTGGCGCAAAAGGCTCGAGGTTGCCCGGCCAGAACTCAGGCGACCCGACTCCACCTGGCAATCCGAGCACTGAAGCCCAGCGGGCAATCTATTTCGCGACCGTTCCCAACGTGAGCAGCATAAGCTTAGAGCAGGATATTTACAGTTCGAACTACAACTCATTACAGGTAAAAGCGACAAAACGGTTCTCGCATGGCCTGCAATTCCTGGCAAGTTACACTTACAGTACGTCGATCGATGATCAGAGCGGCGACCCTATCACGGGCGGTGGCAACTCGAATCCATCGGGGAGTCCGCAGGACCCGTTCAACATCGAGGGCGATCGCGCTCCCTCCTCGTTCAACCAGACCCATCGCCTTACGTTCGCCTTCAACTACAACCTTCCATTTGGGCGTGGCCAGAGTTTCGGCAGCGACTGGCATCCGGTGGTAGACGCCATTCTGGGCGGTTGGCAAACCAATGGCATCCTTACGCTTGCCACGGGGCTTCCGTTCTCCGTCTTTGCCACCTCAGGAGTGCAATGCGGGTGCACCTCAAACGACATGCGGGCGGATCTAATTGGAGACCCGCATCTGTCCCACCCTGGTGTAGACGGGTGGTTCAACAAGGCCGCTTTTAAGGATCCGCAGAGTTATTCGGTGAGTCCGTCGGGAGTTATAACCCTTGGACAGTACGGCGATTCGGAGCGAGACCTCATTGTCGGCCCCGGCTATAAAAATCTCGACTTCTCTTTATTCAAGAAGTTCAAGATCAAGGAGAGGGCAGAGCTCCAGTTCCGAGGGGAGTTTTTCAACATCTTTAATAACGTCAACTTTCTCAATCCCACGAGTTCGAACGACGCGACTTGGAATACGGGTGGTCTGATTACACTGGCACACGCTGCCCGTATCGGCCAAGTGGCACTCAAGATCGTGTTCTAGCTTGACGTGCGTTCGCAGAAAGACGCCCTTCTAAATTAGGGAGACGGTGCTGAACCGGACGTTCTTGATGTTGATCGCGGCATTGGCGGTGAACTTCGCAGTCGCTGGTTCTTAACCTGGAGGCGAGGGTTTCAATCGATCCGACTGCTCAAATGCGAATTTGGAAAGGAGAATTCAGTTGCTGAAAAAGCGATCAGCGCCGACCATCGGAGTTTTGGCGTTCGTCACTCTCGTGTTAGTGCAAAGGCTCTGCTCGGCGAGCGCACCGCAAATACCGACCGCAAAGCACACAATACAGCTGGGACCTCTCTACGAAGTAAGTCTCGAATACTTCCCGAACCACAGTCTGAAAGAACTCACCGAGGCCATGCCGCGTCTCGAGGAGCTTGGAATCAAGACTATCTATCTGCTGCCGATTTTTGAGTGCCAGGGCGGAGCTCTATACGAAATAAGTGACTATTACAAGATCAATCCACGATACGGCAATGCCGCGGACCTCAAAGAGATGGTCTCTACCGCACACCGGCACGACATAAGCATATTGCTGGATTTTGTGACCTCAATCGTTCCTGAGCAGAGCTACGTCTTTACCAAACATCCGGAATGGCTCGTGCACGACGCTAAGGGGGAAATGCAGAGGTACTTCCCCGTCCCCGAGTTCGGCTGGGCGCCGGACTGCACCAATCCGCAGGTGATTGAGTACTACGTGAAAATTGCCCAGTACTATGTGAAAGAATTTGATACGGATGGGTGGAGAGTAGACTCCCCGGCCGACAACTATGACGTCACCAAAGTTCCGGGAGATCATAGCCGAACCAAAATGTTGCGAGCGATGAGAGCCGCCATCAGCGAGATCAAACCTTCTGCGATTATGATTGCCGAACTGACCGGACCATCCGCCCTGGTGAGGGAACTCCCGATTGACGCGCCGCCCCTCTTCGATGAGATGTGCGATGCCGCTTACAACTATCCACTCATCGGTTTCATGGGAGGGTCCGCGCCGGGGGACTATCAGTATGTTGTGCCTGGTCCTTGGGGGAAATGGACGCCGACAATTCTGCAAAAGGTAGTCTACAACCGTGCCACATCCCAGGAGTTTGTCGAAGCCGTGACACACGAACCCATTCTGTACCATCGTCTCCGCGCGAATTTCACTGAGAACCACGACACCGCTAGGGTCTCGGCGGGCTTCCCCGATCAGCACCAGGCGCTTTTTGTGCTTGTCGCTTCTATGCCAGGAATTCCAGTCGTGCATGCGGGCGAGGAGTTAGGGGAGAAAACGCATCCTCAAGCCCTCTATCCAGTCCCGCAAGTGGTAAACTGGAATGGAGGGGACAAACAGCTCGAAGCCTTCTATACGCAAGTCCTCAAGATCCGCTCGGAAAATCCGGCCCTGCAAAATGGAGGCATGGAAGATGTCTGGAAGGGGGGTGACAACATCATCGCCTTTCTGCGGAGTTCCGGCGGGAACCATGTGATTACCGCTCTGAACTTCGGCGCAAAAGGGGTGCGGAGCGTGCTCAGTATCCCAATTGAGAAGCTGAATCTAAGCCCTGAGTCCCAGTATCGATTGCGAGATGAACTATCTGGCGAGTCAGCTAAATGGAAAGGCAAAGACCTACAGAATCTCGAACTTATTTTGAAGCCCTATGGGTACCAGTTGATTAGCATTACGCCTATCTGAGGTAATCTCTGTTCATTTTAAGGGCGTCCTGACGTATTACGCACGGACGCCTCGTCGCCGTCGGGCGACACTCTCATTTTCGAAAGTTAACATAGGGCCGGGGTGGAGAAAGAATGAGCAAAGCGCCAGCAGATTTGGAAGGTCGCTCGTGAAGGCCGCATTCAGCGTTCTGGTTATTCTCTTCGTTTTCTCCTCTGTTGAGTCGCACTCCGCTTCAGTAGGGCAAGCGTCTCAGCGGCTTTCCAACTCTGCCAGCTCTTTTCCCGGAAAAGGCTGGAACACATGGGATATCGAACGACCAAATGCGATGGTTTATCTGCCTGACGGCATTGTTCTGGATCTTTCTGTCTACAACTCGCACACCGGGAGACCGCTCGGCCGATTGTTTCTCAACGATGTGCAACACTTTGGCACTCACACGCCGGACGGCTCGTATTGCTTTGCGCGATACAAACAGGGGAACGTCACATACGAAGTCGAATTCGCTGCTCGGGGAACCGACGTGATAGCTCACGTTCATCCTTTGACTCAAACTGACGATCTGCTCGTCGCTGAGTTTTCTTTTGTTTTTGGCCATGCGGGGAAAATAGAAAAACAAGGGTCCAACATCAGCGTCACGGGGCAGGGATCGCGCTTCTACGTGTCCTCTCCCAATCCCGAAAAGCAGCAGGAGGGTGTCTCCAATGAGCACCGGTTAGTATGGGACCTAAATGCCGACCGTTGGGTAACACTTACAACCGAACCAAAGCAGGCAGGTTCGGAGGAGGTTTCTCGGGCGCGCGTCGAGGAGATTCGCGCGACATATGATAAGGAGCGAGTGCGTAGCGGGGGCATTCTGGCTGATAGCGCAGAGGCCGCCTCCGATGCTGTCGCCTGGAACATCGTTTGGAATGCGAGGGGCAATGTTCCTGTCGCCACCGTAGCGCGTGAATTTCCCACGGGAAGCGGCATTGTGTGGGGAGGCTATGTGCAAGGCGGTTGGGATGCCGTATTCCAGGCTTTACAAGCCGACTTGCAATCGCCGTCAATGGCGGAAGCGAGCATCCTTGGACTGCTGCGGGATGCGAGCCCGAACGGCTTCATTCCAAACGCCGCCACGGGCTGGGGTATGACGGAAGATCGTTCCGAGCCTCCCCTCGCTGCTTATGCAGCTCTCAAGTTGTATAAGGAGCACGGCAACCTCCAATTTATCGAGACAGCCTTCCCGGCTCTCTACCGCTGGCATCAGTGGTGGCCGACAGCGCGTGACGGCAATCACAATGGCTTGCTCGAGTGGGGATCAAATCCCGTCGATACACGTAGCTTCCTCGACTTCACCCACGAGGAGATCGACGGTCTAAGAAGCGCTTACACGCGGCTAGGTTTCCAACCTCCCACGATTCAGGTATCCGACATGATGGACAACATCAAAATGGCAGGGGACGAGAGTGGTCTGGATAACAGTCCAATGTGGGACGGGGTGAAGTTTAATGAACAGAGTCACACGATGGAACAGGATGACGTGGGACTGAGTTCCTTGTGGGCGCTGGACGGGTGGGCGCTGGCTGAGATTGCGCATGTTCTTGGACGGAGTGAGGAGGAACAGAATCTGCGACGGGACTTTCAGGAGATGACCGCGCGGGTGAACGAATTGATGTGGAGCGAAGCGGACGGCATGTATTTCAACCGCCGCTGGGACGGAAGCTTCAACCGGAGGATTTCGCCGACCAATTTTCATCCGTTGCTGGCGGGGATTGCGAGCCCGGAGCGGGCAAAGAGGATGGTGGAGCAGTATCTGCTGAATCCGCAGAAATTCTGGGGGGAATATGTGGTGCCGGCAACGCCGAGAGACGATCCGGCATTCAAGGACCAAAACTACTGGCGGGGGCGGATATGGGGGCCGACGAATTACCTAGTCTATGAGGGACTGAAGCGGACTGGATTGGACGATGCGGCGGCTGAGCTAGCCAGGAAGAGCACGCTTTTGTTTTTGAAGGAGTGGCACGATAAAGGTCATATTCATGAGAACTACAATACGGTGCTGGGGATCGGGGATGATGTGGTGGGAAGTTCGGTGCGCTATTACGCGTGGGGCGGACTGTTACCGCTGACGATGGTGGAAGAATTGATTGATGTCGAGGCGTGGGGCTCGGGCTTCCGTGTGGGGTCGTTGAGCGAGGAGAAGGCATCCGTGAGTAATTTCTGGATTGGGAAAGACAGATATGATGTTTTTCTTGGCCCGGGGTTACGGGTGATGAGGAACGGGGAGAATCTGCTGGAATCGGATCATCCGGTGGTGCTGCGAAATATCGCTTGGGGAACAGATAGCGTGCATTTCGACGTCACGACCAGGAACAGCGGCCATCTTGTACTCTACGGCTTCCGGAATAATGAACAAATGCATTGCGATTCATGCCGGGAGAAACAACTCACTGGAAATGGGAACAGCGTTATGATCGCCATTGATCCGGACGTTAAGACAGTAAATCTTTTGCGACACCCGTAGTCTGCGTTTTCTATCCTGCCAGGAGACACACGAAGGGTATAACACACCTCGATATACGGTTACTCAGAGCTGAGCTATGGACTTAAACACGCACAGATTTACCTATGTCAGTTTATGTTTGACGAAGACAGCGGCGATGGCGGTCGTGATTCTAGCCGCAGTGTGCGCTGCGCATACCCAAACCCAACCTGGTCAAATCCAGCCGTTTTCGTCGTTGCCAGATTCACGGGACCTATTCACGGAATTGGGCCGGGATGTGATTCGCCCGAGTCACTTGGGCGGCGGACAACTCCTCCGGAAAGATTTGCCACCCGTTGCTGTGTCGGCGACTGATACGTCCCAGCAGTTGCATCTTGAGACTGATCTCTGGCAACTCGAAGTGGAGAAAACAACCTGGCGCCTTCGTCTCACCAACAAGAAATCCGGGACGCGGTGGGAACTCGCGCCCACAGAATCACACCCAGCCATTTGGTGGGAAGCGCCCGAGAATACAGCGACGCAGCCACCAATGTTCCCACTAACCCGGATTCGCCAAGTGCGAAAGGACGGTGACCGGTGGACAGTAGAGGGCGCCATAGGAGGTTCAGCCGCAGCTGCCAATATTGAAATTGCGGTTCTCACGCCAAACATAATTCGGTTCTCCATTGCTGCGCCCGCTCTCGGAAACAATTCGCACTTGGGATTGAGTTTCGTCGGGAAAGGGCCATTTTTTGGGCTAGGGGAACGATTTGTTAAAGCGCAGCTTGACGGATTAAAGACCACACTGAAGACGGCGGACGACTTCGGGAAAGATTTAGAGACTTTGAAAGGGGGAGCCGATCCTGACAAACGATCAGGAGAGATAGGCCATAATTGGACTTATGTACCCGTGCCTTTCTTGCTCACTCCACATGGCATGGGACTCTATCTCGATACAAGTTGGCCGAGCACGTTCGACTTAACGAGGGCAGACAAAGGGGAGGTTTCGGTACAAGTCGCGGCGCCCTCAACAGATTTATATTTGTTTGTTGGGAATGGACCGAAAGAAGTCGTCGAGTCCTATACAAATCTAACCGGTCGAACACCCCTTCCACCGCCGTGGGCATTTGGAGTATGGGTCAACGTCACCAAAGGACTTCACGATCTCGGAGCGTTCTACAATGAAGGGGTCCTCAATGAAGCGCAACGCTTGAGAGACCTGCGAATACCGGCGAGTGCCCTTTGGATTCAGGACTTGGTCGATCCCGCGGCAAACATCGGTTGGCCTTTGTGGACGGTTGGCTATTACGGCCCTCCCCGGGAAGTTGCCGAAGATCTCCACAAATTGGGATTCAAGGTTCTCGTCTATACTAACCCCTGGGTTTCTTCGACCTTGGAGCCCTATCCCTATCCCAACCCTACCTATCAGGATGCTGAGCAGGAAAGAAATTTCGTGCTTGGTCCAGACGGAAAATCGCTTTCTCCTTTTGCTTTTATCGGGCTGACGACCGCGAAAGTCGATTTCACCAAGCCGGAGGCCGCTGACTGGTGGGGGAGGATGAAGCAGAAGAGCGCTGCCGAATACGACTTCGACGGATGGATGGAAGACTTTGGCGAGCAAATTCGTGACACGGACCGATTTGCTAACGGAAAAAGTGGCCTCGAACTCGCGAATGTGTACCCTCTCCTCTACCACAGGATAAGCTACGAGTCGGCGCACACAGCAAAAGCGAGCCTGGTCGAATTTTCCCGGTCGGGCTACGCAGGCTCCCAAAGTTACACTCCAGTGCTCTGGGGAGGCGATCAGTATCCAAGCTGGGATCCAAATGACGGGTTACCGTCGTTGATATCTGCCGGTATAAGTGCCGGGCTTTCCGGTTTCTCTGTCTGGGGGCCCGACATACAGAGCGCCGGAACTTCAAAAGAGCTGTGGATACGGTGGCTCGAATTTGGCGCTCTATGTCCGATCATGCGCGACCACAAATGGAATCAACCGAAATGGGCAGTCGATCTTTGGTTTGACTCTGAAACTACTGACCTGTTTCGTCGATATGCCGGATTGCACGTCTCACTCTTTCCATATTTATACGCGTATGCGGAGGAGGCGACAAAAAGTGGGCTCCCTATAATGCGCCATCTGATGCTGGAATATCCTGACGATCCCATGGCGTGGAAAGCAGAGAACGAATATCTGTTGGGCACTAAAGTTCTGGTCGCACCCGTGATATCCCAAGGTGCGACAACTCGTTCGCTATATCTGCCAAAAGGCATGTGGGCGGATTACTGGACTGGAGAGATGCTAGATGGAGGTCGCCAGGTCGAAGTTTCGGCACCTTTGGATCGCATTCCTGTTTTTTTTCGGGCCGGCAGCATAATTCCACTGATTGACCCTGACACCCAAACCTTGGCTAACGATTTGGCGGGCGAGAATTACCGAACGTTGGACAACCGTTTAACATGGCGTGTAATCCCTGCCAGCGGCGCCTTTCACGACGATTTCACCCTGTTTGACGGGACGAAGGGGTCGGTTGACCAACAGTCTTCGCGAATTGAAGTGCGTGGAACGGGATCACACCAGCTCAGGAGTGTCGAGGTTATTCTTCCCACCTCTGGCATGCCGAAGAATGTGCTGCTTTCTGGTAATCGGCTTGAAGCGCTTGACGACATCGGTTACCGATTACATAAAAAGGGATGGTGGCTGAGCTCCGACCAGCACACTTTGCACATCCTATTCTCAAGCGCTGACTTTACTCTGGATGTGGTTCGTCAGTAGATCGACTTGTTACGAGGTTTTCGCATTTGTTTTAAGACGCTTGTCAGTACGTGCTGCGCCCGCCGGTTAAGTCGAAAGTAAAGCCTGTGGCAAAACTACACTCCCGCGACACGATAAACGTGGCCATGGCTGCCACTTCTTCGATCGTGCCGAGCCGCTTCATTGGGATCTTGGCTGTCATGTAAGCCACCTGCTCTGGAGCGGTCTGCCGGACCATATCGGTCATAACAACCGCAGGAGCCAGACCGTTAACGGTGATCCCCTGCTCCGCATACTCCTTCGCGACGCCCTTAACCAGGCCGATGACCCCGGCTTTGGTGGAGGAATATCCGCACATCCATGGATTCCCTTCTTTCCCTGCGACGGAGGCTATAAGAAGGATGCGGCCCGACTTCCGCGGAAGCATCGCCGCTACGGCGTATTTGGTTATCAGGAAGGAGCCCCGCAGATTCACGGCGTAAATATTGTCAAAAGCCTCTACTGGATAGTCAACGATAGAAGTGTTTGTTGGTCCCACGATGCCTGCACTGTTGACCGCGACATCGGGCGGCCCCATCTTCTGCTCGATCTGCGCCATCTGCGTGCGGACTGATGTGTCATTGGTCACATCGGTGACAAATGGCAGGGCAGACAGATCCTGCTGCTTGAATTCTTCCACCGTGCGCTGCAGCCTCTCCGCATTCATATCCAGCAGTGCGACTCTTGCTCCTTCGCGAGCCAATCGCAGGGCGATGCCGCGCCCCAATCCAGAGGCCGCTCCTGTAACAATTGCCACTTGTCCCGCAAACCGATTGCGCCAAACTGCGGCCGCAGAATCCGAACCGGAATGCAACTGATCAGCCATGAATAATCCTTTGCTTCTGCATGTCGAGATGCTCAATGGAAAGATTAATGAAGTCTACCAACTTCAGTTCTTGCAGAAACTGCTACCGTAGAACACACTGGCCGGCTAGCCCTACACATTGAATCACTCCTGTTGAATCACCATTTGCGATAGGGGAGGAACTTTCCATTATATGTAACTTTCACTCGCTCGCCATGCGGGTCGGGTACCCGCCCAATGGAGAGCTCAAAATCGATGGCGCTCATGATGCCATCTCCGAACATCTCGTGAATAATTGCCTTTATCGTAGTGCCGTAGACTTGAGTAATTTCGTGCAGACGATAGAGCAGCGGGTCGACAGGGACGCTCGCCTCTAAGGACCCCTTCATGGGGAAGCTTTGTAGTGCCAGCGCGACATCCTGTTCCAGACCCAAAACTTGAATCGCGCTGTGCGCCTCCTCTTTGCTCATGCTCGCTTGTCCAAGTAATGCCGCAGTGGTCCATACTACGTGGCGACCTACCGCGCGTGCGATTGCCTCAAAGGTGAGGCCCTTGGCCTGTTTAGCCTCGAGGATAAATCGTGTTGCGTCCTCTCGCGTCATATATTCTCCTGGTGCTCAAACCGCTTACTGATCGGAAGCCCTTTCTCAACTCACTCTCGGAAACATGCAATCATGCTCAGGGTTCAATCATTTTTCCCGGATTCATACGGTTGCCGGGATCGAGTGCACACTTGATAGCACGCATAACGTCGACGGCGGTTCCGTGCTCTGCAGACATGTATTTCATCTTCCCGTAGCCGATGCCATGCTCGCCCGTACAGGTGCCGCCGATGGCCAGGGCACGAGCTACCATCTGATCCACCAAACGCTGCGCCTCAGATGTCTCCGTCTCGCTGCCCGGATCGATCATATAGATCATGTGGAAATTGCCATCCCCGACATGACCGACCAATGTGGCCGGAAACGGAGAATCGACGCTCTCTTTCAGTGCTTCGACGATGCACTCGGAAAGTTGTGAAATCGGCACACATATATCTGATACCAGACCCTTGGATCCCGGACGAAGGGCCAAGGACGCGTAGTAGGCAGCATGCCGCGCCTCCCAAAGCTTTTCGCGATCTTCCTGCAGTGTCGCCCACTGGAAATCGCGGCCACCGCGCGCCGCGGCGAGTGACTGTACGAAGGCTGCTTGATCATTTACATGACGCTCGTTGAACCCGTGGAACTCGAAAAACAATGTTGGCGCAACGGGATAGTTCGTTTTTGAATATCGATTCACTGCATCCATCTGTCTGGCGTCGAGCAATTCAATCCGCGCTATGGAGACTCCCAGTTGAATAGTCTCAATCACAGTTTCGACCGCTCCCCGAATGTCCTCGAACGCGCAACTCGCTGCAGACACGGCTTCGGGCAGCGGGTGAAGCTTCAAGGTCACTTCGGTGATGATGCCGAGTGTTCCCTCGGAGCCGACAAACAGACGAGTTAAGTCATATCCGGCTGCGGATTTGCGCGCGCGCGTACCGGTTTTGATAATCCGGCCATCCGCCAGAACCACAGTGAGCCCCAGTACATTCTCAGCCATGGTGCCGTAGCGAACTGCAGTTGTCCCGGAGGCGCGGGTTGCAGCCATGCCGCCAATGGTGCAGTCGGCCCCCGGATCGATAGCGAAGGTGAGGCCCGTATCGCGCAGAGCCTTATTAAGCTGAAGGCGCGTGATTCCGGCCTCGACCGTGGCATCGAGATCTTCCGCACTGACCCGCACCAGCTTATTCATCTCGCACAAATCGATCGTGATGCCACCATGAATTGCATTGACCTGCCCTTCCAGGGATGTCCCGGCACCAAAAGGGATGACAGGCAGGTCATGAGCTGCACTGATTTTCAGAATGTCACTGACTTCCTCGGTTGTGTGGGGAAAGCACACCACATCGGGCAGTGCGGAAGGATGGTGGGATTCGCCGCGGCTATGATGGTCTCTGACAGCAGCCGTTGTTGTCGCACGCAGCCCCAGTAGCGACTTCAAATCGCCGACAGCCTTCTCAAGGCGCTCGGCGAATCGCAATGTGAGATGACCGTCTGTCATAAATTCTCTATCAAAGTGTCCTGCCCTACCGACAATGGTGTCGCTATGGAGTCGGTAACAATTCTACGGTCTTGACGCTGAAATGCACGCGATCTGTTCCCCAAGCGATATTTCGCGGCACCACCGGATGACCCGATTCCAACAGCTTCAATCACTCGGCCAAAGCGAGTTCCACTTCGTGGTCAGCCAATTGCTTTTCGAAACTCTCTTTTGGAATTCGCAGCAAACGCTGGGAGTAGGTATAGGCATGAGCGGGTAGGGTTTTGCCGTCCACTTTGATCGCGCGTGGCCCTTTCGCAAGGTAAGCGCCAAAGTCTCCCGGTTCCGGCAAGCGCACCAGCACGCTCGATCCCTGACGCCTCACAGACTCTAAAGCCGAGGGACCGAGATACTTGTCCAGGGAGCCAAACACAGCAACACCCCGATCCACGGGCACAAAAGTAAACAGGTCGTGACCGAACTCCGCAAGGCTCACAGTAAGATCCGATTGCTTAGAGTTCAGAATGGTGACCGTACCGGTACTTCGTTGATAGACCGCGATATCTTCTACACGTGGTTCCGCCTCAACTAGTCCCATTACGTCTCGTGGCTGCACAACTCCGCTAACCGTCTGAGCTGACTTGTTAACATTAAAGACCGCAACCATTCCTGCCTTTAGACCAGGCCGGGTGATAGTTCCAAACACTTTTAGCGGCACTGGCTCAATCGATGTATCTCTCAGTAACACGTCCGGCGTAGCCATTCCGGGTCCGTCTAACATCAGCAGTTTGCCATTAGACAACGCCAGTGGCAGCAGATACTTTGGATTCTCCTTCCCGGGAGAATCTGTGGTGTAAATCGGACCACCACTTATCGCCCTCGCGGTGGCCTGATACTCTCCATCGTCGCGCTCGGTCTCAAACATATCCCAGTCGGGAAAAGCGAAGTTCGCGGTCCAATAGGAGTTATAAGCGTTCCAGAAAACATGATCTTTAATATCTGCCCGGCTGTCTGGGTTGTAGTCCTCACTGTTGCGAGCGACATTGGAGTATCGCCAGTTGAAAGCATTCTCAAGCGACATTTCCATGCAATTGATCACACTCACACATTGCCTTCCCTCGGCTCGATCTGCATTAGACGACATGTACTCCAGCGCCGCGTCCTGGACATTCTGTTGCTCTCCCGCACCCGAGCTGAATAGAGGCAACAACCCATCGGTAAACTTCGGGTTACTGGCTTGGTTGTCGACTTTTATAAAATCGACACCGGCATGTTTGAGAAAGCGGTACCAATCGGCGTAGAAGCTCTTGCCAGCTCCACCCCGTGGGTCGGGCAGGTACTGCCCATTGTCTCCCGCAAATAGTGCATGATCGCGACCGATCTCAGAGTCCGGATCGACTCCCTGCCAGTACCCTTGAAAGACATGCCAAACGCCGACATAAGGTACGTGATATTCCTCGTGAAGAGTCCGGACTAATCCAGCGATCCCGTGAGGGAACTTGGCCGGGTCGGCATCATAGCCTGCCAGCTTCTGAGCATTAGCAGTGCGCCATCCTTCGTCCACTAAGACGAACCCCAATGGAATATTATGCGCACGCAAGGAACGCACGCTGTTGAGTACCTTTTCTTCCGTCACGGTGTCATAGTAAGTATTCCAGGAACACCATCCGAGAGATCGAAAGACTTCAGGATAAGTCTTCTGCCAGCGCAGCTTTCCGTAGTAAGAGTTGGCCGCGAATGAGGCCGTGTATGCCGTGGGAGCGAGTTGGTAGGGATCTTTGCCTGAAGCATAGGCGAAGAGTGGAATGCGGTGTGGTGTGAAGTTGGCAAGATGGCTGGAGAGAGAAACGCGGAATTGATCGAAGTCAGATACGCCTAACTCACCCACCATCCCGTCGCCAGCCAAAGGAACCAGGAGATTATATTTGCTTTCCCCCATTCGTTGCCAAAGCAGCAACTGATTAGCACCCGAGAGCATTCGGGGATCGGAGACAAAGGTCGGCGTGAGCCACCACAGTTTCAGCCGATGAAGAGCTAGCCCGCGGGCAAACTCGATGAGCTGCATCCCAACCGTCACACCATCTTTCGCTACCGGAGGCTCGCCCTCATAATCGAGCGTTGCGACCAGGACCTCTGGCTTCAGATATCGCCGAAGCTCGATTGTCGCTTTGACCTGCTCACCGGGAGCCCTCGCAATTCGATATCGATGTAACTCATATTCGCCCGCAGCATCGCTGCCGCGATCCTCGCCCGCCGGCTCCAAGTCCGCCGAGACTGAGCGCGCAGCCAGTTGCACTTGCAAGCGCATGCCGCTGATCACGACGCCGCTTGAGGCTCGGACCTGAAGACTCCCATGATCGACGCTCACGGAGAGCTCAGCTTGTGCCGGTAGTATCGCCCCCAATATAAGAAGCAAACAGAATCTCGGATGGATGAACGTGCGCCCCCTCCTTAATGTTTTCCTGGCCCGATCGGCTCACAAACGCTTCTCAGGCCATACTTTGTCTTCCCAACTCACTATTACGTAGCCCCCTCGGCGATATGCTTGTGAAATCGGCATCGACAATATTCTTTTCCTAGAACAACAATTTTAGAGCGAACTGAACTTGTCTTGGATTCCCCACGAAGTTCAATATCTGACCAGGATTTTCGCCGCCCGAGGCGGCATCAAACTGGGGATTGGGCAGGCCCAGGTTGGTATGGTTGAAGATATTGAAGAACTCCGAGCGAAATTCCAGTTTGAAACGCTCCGTAAGCCGGAAACTCTTGAACAATGAGAAATCAAAGTTCACGAAACCCGGTCCTGTCAGGCTATTCCTGCCAGCGTCACCATAGGAATTGACGGGTGCGGTATAAGCTGCGGGATTGAACCATTCCGTCCGACTTTGATGAAACGGTGCTCCGCTGGGGTCAGTACCTCCGTAGGGGTTGCCGATTACATTTGGCCTTACTGACCCTCCCGGTCCCGCATTGATGGCCGTATCCGCGCCGGAATACACAGGCGTAAACGGCGAACCGGTTTGGGCAGTTGTGATGCCGTTTATCTGCCAGCCTCCAAGCACTCCGTTTACCGCAGGATTGGAACTATTCATGAATCTCTTACCCGCTCCGAAGGGGAGTTCGTAAATGTAACTAATGATGGCCCGGTGGGTAGCATTCCAGTCCGAGGGACCACGCTCGGCCGCAAAGTCAAACGAGTTCTGCGGCTGCGCTCCGGAGGCCGCCGTCGGTTGGGCGGTGACTGAGCCGTTGTCGATTGATCGCGAGAACACATAGGACGCAGACAATCCAAACCCGGACGAAAAGCGCCGCTCCACTTTTACCTGAAGCCCGTTGTAGTTCGACTGTTCCACATTCACCAAAGCACTTACTACGGAAACGTTGGGCGAGATGGGCGATGCCGCCTGGGAAGTTCCTGGCGCCCACTGATTCAGATTTGTCAGACCAGTCAGATGCACTCCGGCGCTGCCCACGTAGGCAACGTCAAAAAGCACGTCTCCGGGAAGCATGCGTTGTATGTCCAGGTTCCACTGCTGCTCGTAGGGAGTCGGTTGCGATTTCGGAACATAAGTCACGCTGGAGCCTACCGGGGGGATCGTCGGATTGGACGGTATCACGATCGGGATGCCGTCCGAGACCAGCGTGTTTCCGGGAGGCCCCAAGATATTTCCAACGTCAACGTTAACCGCGGTGAAGGCAAACGGAGTGTTCTGGTTGAGGCGATCGGTCGTGGTTCCAACCGCCTGGGTCACCAGGGCCAGATAAGAAATCCCGTATCCCCCGCGGAGGGAAGTTTTGCCATCTGCGGTCAGAGCACACGCAAAACCAATGTGCGGACTGAAATTGTGATAATTCGTATCGAGCGTGCTTGCGGAGACGCCACTGGTTCCGGGCAGAACCATCGTTACGGTAGCGGGATCAAAATTGGATAATCGGTTGTGGGCTTCCGTGGCCGGACGATAAAGATCCCAGCGCACCCCCAGATTCAGCGTCAATCTTTTGGTTGCCTTCAAGTTGTCCTGAAAATAGGCGCCGTATTCCTTAACCCGTTCCCCGAATTCCTGCGGCACGATTTGGCGTTCACTTTCGAGGGGCACTCCCAGCAAAGTGCTGGCAAAAGTATCTCCGCCAACAAACGAACTCCCCGTTTCGTAGGGAAAGAAAATATACAGGCCGCGCGAGATCAGAGACTGCAACAGATTAAATTCACGGAAACGGCCGAGGAAGCCCATCTTAAAGTCATTGCGGCCTTTCACCCAGGAAAAATTGTCGGCGATCTGGGGCACGTTGAAGGTGTTGTAAAAAGGTCCGCCCAATCCCGCACCCATGTTGGTCCCGATCGGCAGGGAGTAGAGGAGCGGAAAACCATTGGTTTGCGCGGCATTCGGCGAAGTATTCAAACCGCCCAGGCCCTTGATGCTCGACTCATACTGCATGGCTGCTCCGGGAGGTCCGTCGCTAAGGTCCCGGCTGTAGGCGAAAATAAATTCATTGACCGCTGTGGGACTGAGCACGTGCGTGTAATTCAGAGTGTAGAGACGCTGGTTGTTGGTCAGATTCTGCTCAATCAGATTGGAGCTGCCGCCAAGGCGCTGCCCATAAAGAGGTGTGGCGTTATTGTTTCCGGAAATATAGACCAGGCCGAACGACAACCTATCCTTGGCCCTGGGTTCATAGTCGACATGCACGTCCGCTGAGTTTTGATTCAGCGGCGATGCCGTGGAGGTAATGTAGTTACTCGCCGGGCAAGTGGCAGAACCCGGAGTGCAGTTTGGAGCCGGAAGCAGCGAGAACATTAAAGCGACCGTCGGGTCGGCCAGGTTTGCCGGAATCTGATTATTGGGAAAGGGAGCTCGAGCCGGGTCAAACGGGTTGTAAATCTGACCGGCCGGGTTCGAGCAAACCCCGCCGACGAAACTGCCACCCGCCGCCGCGCAATCGGAAGAGTAATCATAAAATCCGTTGGTCGGTGTAGCTTCCGAGACCAAGGGGATCGAAGATCGAGAAGTTCCCGACTGCCTTATGCGCTCGCCTTGGTAGTCGCCAAAGAAGAACAACTTATCTTTCAAAATCGGTCCACCGAAGGAGCCACCGTATTGATTGAACTTGTAGGGCAGTTTACTGGGAGCAAACGGGGGGGTAGCGTCCAAGAAGTCGTTGCGAAAATATTCAAAGAGGCTGCCATGAAAACTATTCGTACCGCTGCGCAAGTGCGCGTTAATCACGCCTCCCAAAGCGCGCCCGTATTCCGCGCTGAAATTGCTGGTTAAAACCTGAAATTCCCCCACCGCCTCCAGGTTGGGCAGGATATCAACCGAACCAGCGGCCGCTGGAACCACGTCCGCACCATCAATCAGAAAACTGTTCCCGGCGCTGCGCGCGCCGTTGATGTCGTATAGACCCGTCGAAACCCCGGGCGCCAATGCGCCTTGCGCTGCCGGCGCTACGCCGGCTGCCAACGGAATGAGGTTTTCGAAGTTTCTGCCATTCAATGGCAGATCCTGAACCGATTTTTCAGGGACCACCTCCCCCAGACTTGAAGTGGTCGTGTCGATGAGTTGTTGCGCCAGGTCAACCACCGTTACCTTTTCCTGCTGGGAACCCGGTTGCAGCACGAAATTGGTGGTGATGGTCTGCCCAATCGACAGCACCAACCCCACTTTGGATTGCGCCTGAAAACCCGCCAGAACCACCTCGACACGATATTGTCCGGGCAACAGATTGGGCGCCGAGAACA
This sequence comes from Acidobacteriaceae bacterium, assembly GCA_003132405.1. Taxonomy (GTDB): domain Bacteria; phylum Acidobacteriota; class Terriglobia; order Terriglobales; family Acidobacteriaceae; genus Acidiflorens. The sequence continues at coordinate 199,195 of PKXQ01000107.1, forward strand.
GGCCGGCCGAATCCGTCACGACCGTTCGCGTGACATTCTTCCCCACATCAGTAATGCGGACGTCGGCGTTCCTCACGATCGCTCCCGAACTGTCCGTAACCTCTCCCGTGATCGTTCCCGTCGACACCTGTCCCAAGATCCAAACGGGACTCAGGACCAACACTGCCATCACCACCAGAACCCTTAGCTTCATATCCCCCTCCGCGTCGCAGCGATTCAGATACTGACAAACGATGTCAGTCACGAGAATGTCGTTCGTACAGTGATGTCTACAATTCCATGTCGATCATTGTTCTAATGTTTGTGCTTCCCCGTTCCTCGAAGTGCGTGAGCGTATCGAGTGCTTCGTGCAAGGGAAGAGTTTGTGTAATCAAGGGTTCCGCTTTCATACTTCCGCTATTCAACATTGCAATCACTGTAGGGAATTCATCGTTGTAGGCGATCGTGGTGGTGATCGTCTTTTCCTTGCTGAGCACATCATTCCAGTTGAATTCGATGGGGTGCGGGACCAATCCGGAGAGACAGACCGTACCGCCTGGCCGGGTCACAGAAAGAGCGGTTTCCAAAGCCGGTCGGGAGCCCACACACTCGAAAGCAAAATCAACCCCCATCCCGCCGGTGCGCTCCAGGACAACCTGGCGGGGATCGGATTGCTCCGTGTGAATAAATTCTGTTGCCCCGAGTTCCTCGGCAAAACGCCGCTTGGCGGAAGACTTCTCGATCACATATACGTCAATGACGCCGCATGCTCGTAGCGCTTGCAGCGTGCACAATCCGATCGCTCCCCCGCCAACTACAGCCGCGCGGCTGCCGGGTTCGACTTTCGCCCGCCGCAGCGAGTGCAAAGCTACCGAAAGCGGTTCGACCAGCGCCGCTGCACGTAGAGAGACGTTGGAACGGAGTAGATGGCAGCACTCCGCCGGCACTACCGCATACTCGGCATAGCCACCGTCGCGTCCAAAACCTATCAGCGCAGCCGAGGCACACTGCGCTCCGAATCCTCGCTGGCACAATTCACACTGGCGGCAGCAATCGACAGCGTTGACTGTGACACGATCGCCCGCTTTTACCCGGGTTACGCCGGAAGCTACTTCGAGAACCTCGCCGGAAAACTCATGACCGAGCACAAGGGGAACTGAGCGGCCGGTTCGGGGATGCGGTTTTGCGCTTACATACAATGGCCCATTCGCATACTCGTTGAAATCCGTATGACAAAGGGCCGAGAACTTGACCTGCAGCCGAACCTCGCCGGGCCTCATCGTTGGCTCGGGAAAGTCCTCATACCGCAGATCTTTCTTTCCGTAATAAACCAAAGCTTTCATTTGCGGCTCTCCCACGGAGCCGTCAACCGCCCGCGTTTTCGACGCGGTCCTTCCCACGAGAAGCAACGTGCCAGCAAACAGATTCGTTTTTACGCCGTTCGACCAACCTCATTCAACCTCGCTGGTTTACGGGATTGAATTACTTCTTTACATCTATTCACAAGACGGGCTTTTCGTTGTTTTCACGCTTAAACTTTCGAGCAGATACGTGAGTTTCCGAACCAGCAAAACATTTCAGTGAGTGGAGAACACAGCATGCTACTCGAAGGAAAAACTGCGATGGTTACAGGAGGCGGATCTGGAATCGGTCAATCTTCCGCGTATGCATTCGGTCGAGAGGGAGCCCGAGTCGCGATTTTCGACTGCAATGCCAAAGCAGCGAAACAGCGGGCTGACGAACTGATTTCGCAACGGTGTGAAGCTATGTTCTTCGCAGGAGATGTCTCTCGTGAAGAGGACGTACGTGCGGGAGTCGCAGAGATTTCCTCCAGGTTCGGAAGCATTGACATTCTGCTCAACAACGCGGGTGTTGCCATCCGTCAGTCAGTCACCGAACAAGACGTAGCCGGTTGGGACAGATGTATGGCCGTAAATCTGAAAGGGGGCTTTCTGTGTTCGAAGCATGTGATCCCGCACATGTTGAACCGTGGCGGCAGCATCATCAACATGTCTTCCGTGACTGGGATTGTTGGGGTTCGAAATCGCAGCGCCTACTCTGCTTCAAAGGGCGCCATTGCCGCATTGACAAGAAACATGGCGCTGGACTATGCGCGCTTTCAGATCCGGGTAAACTGCGTGTGTCCCGGATTTACCACTACACCTTGTGATCAGCGCCCTGTTGCGTGACCCGGAAAAACAAAGCCGCCTGATCGGGATGCACCCTCTTGGGCGCCTGGGCACTCCCGAGGATATCGCCAATTTTCTCGGGCTCAAAGCCGGTTTCGACTCGTCCTTCGCTCAGTTTCCATGTAGGTTGCCGTGAGTAGAAGAGCGGATTCGGAACATTGCGAGGCAAGAGATTCTTGAGTGCCAATGAGCTACAGGACACATAGTCCAGGCGGACCACGACTTGCGTCCGCCACTCTTCATGTTGCGGTTTCAAGCGATAGACTTCCGAAAATGGGCGCTGGAAGCTGTAGCGCTGCACTTTCTGCACCCTCTCGCGCAACATGACGGCCTGAAATGAATTCGGTCCGCTTCCTGTAGCCGCTATAGCTGAAGCGCCGGCGCTAACCTCAGCTTGGAGAAACGACGGTTGATCGAGTAAGTAGTAACTATTCACGTTATAGCCAGCGACTTCGATCGCCACAAGGTTCTTTCCCGGTCCTATAAGTGCGCCAAGATCCCACTCATCGATTCGATAGTATCCGTGCCCGGCACGCGCTGGACCGTAACCGCAAAACGTCCCATTGACGAAGCAGCGGTAAACCGTCGATGCGGCAACGCGCAAGACGATCGTTTTATTCGCTGGGCACTCAACCGCTGCACGGAAACCGATCGTGAGGTTCCTTTCGAGCTCCATGCCCTTCGGCCAAATGGGCTTCGCTCCTAAGAAAATGAGGTCGCCCCTCTTGTTCAGTTGCCTCGGTTGAACCGTTCGGTCCACAATTCTTCAATACCAGAATGCAATTCTCGTCCACATCAAGATCGGGATTGTCGATGCGCTCCTTAGTAATGCTCGATATTCTCGAATACCACCGCGCGGCCACGATGGCGCATAAGATGTGGCGAAGCTGCCGAAGGCTTGAGGACTGCTCCATCCGGCGCCAGATTGCCACGGAGCAGGGCGATACCGCCGTGTTCCACAAGGGGCTTTTCCAGAGGTCGAATCACTTCGGAATTCCAGTTGGGGGCAGCCTGGCAATTCTCCCAGATGGTCTTGCCGTTGACGGTCAGAGCATCGCGATGGATCAATTTGCGCTGGTCGAGCGCGCGAATCACCGCAGGCAGTCCACCGGCATAATAAAAATCCTCCATCAGGAAGCGGCCGGACGGCATTAGATCGACAAGTGTGGGTACGTTCCTGCCAAGCCGATCCCAATCGTCAAGAGTGACCTTCAGACCGACCCGCCCGGCGATGGCCAGGAGGTGAATAACCGCGTTTGTCGAGCCCCCCACGGCGCCATTTACGACAATCGCATTTTCAAATGCTTGCCGCGTCAGAACCTGCGCGATACGCAGGTCATCGCGCACCATTTCGACAATCCGGCGGCCCGCCATGTGGGCCAGAACATAGCGGCGAGAATCCACTGCTGGGATCGCTGCATTGTGTGGCATTCCAAGGCCGAGAGCCTCGACCATGCAGGCCATGGTGGAGGCTGTTCCCATAGTCATGCAGTGACCAGCGGAGCGCGACATGCAAGCCTCGGCATCCATGAAATCGGGTGCGCTTAGAGTGCCCGCTTTCAGTTCTTCCTCGAAGTGCCAAACCGCCGTTCCCGAACCGATGTCCTGACCCCGATACTTGCCGTTGAGCATCGGGCCGCCCGAAACGACCAACACGGGAACATTGCAACTCGCGGCTCCCATGACTAAAGAGGGTGTCGTCTTGTCGCAGCCACACAACAATACGACTCCGTCGATCGGGTTCGCGCGAATCGACTCCTCGACGTCCATGCTGACCAGATTCCGGAACAGCATGGCGGTCGGCCGAATGTTTGTCTCGCCCAGCGACATCACCGGAAATTCGAGAGGAAGGCCTCCCGCCTCCCATACTCCCCGTTTCACGCGTTCGGCAACCTGGCGAAAATGTGCGTTGCAAGGCGTGAGTTCCGACCAGGTGTTGCAGATACCGATGACGGGCCGTCCATCAAACACATGGTCGGGCAGTCCCTGGTTGCGCATCCAGCTTCGGTGCACAAAACCGTCCTTGTCAGTCTTTGCAAACCATGCGGCTGAGCGATAACTGCGCTTTTCGTCGGGCATGAAATCTAGCAGTCCCTTCTGTCCAGCTTTACCGCCATATTGGTCCTCAAAGTCTCTCTATCCAATGAATACTTCGGGACAATGGGCGATGTCATTGTCGGGCATCCAATTTAGCTCGGTAAACGCGGCTTGTTTACCAGATTCCATTAGTTTTTTACAAGTTCATCTTTCGATGCGTCATGCAGTCTTCGCACGAATAACCGGGGCAACGTTTCTGGCAAGGTCACACAACCGATCGTTCGGATAGTAGTGGTCGACCGTGGCAGGCGTCACCAGCTTGTGATCGACAAATACGGCGGGAGGAACCTGACGCTGGTTCAGAATGTCGAGGCTGACGCGAATTATCTCAGCACCATACCGTTCGGGAAAATACGCCACGGAGCCGACCAAGCGAGTGCCTGGTTGCCGAAGTTCTTCCCTTCCCTCCGGCGAGGCGTTTTGTCCCATGATGGCGCAGTCTTCGGCGCGTCCACCTTCCTGAAACGCACGGAGCGCTCCCAGAGCGCTCGGGTCGTTGATCGCACCCACAAGAATCCGATGGCTCCGCGACGACCGTAGGTATCGGCGAACCGCTTCAAAACTCGGCCCAAGATTTCCGTCGCCATCCAGATAAGTGACGCGGCACTGCTTCGCTCTTGGAAGCGTCAGATTTAGTCCGGCCAGTAATCCTGTCAATCGCATGCGTGGCAGACTGCCAGCTCTCGGCAATTCGAGAAGGACGATTTCATCTACTTCCGATTGCCAATGCCCTTTGACCCAGCGTCCGAGATAACGTCCTCCCATCAGCCCAGCCTCGTAATTGTTAGCTCCATAGTACGTGGCGCCTGGATGAGGAACTTCGATCGCGATGATTGGAATGTTCGCTTCACGATATTTTGCCGCCACGACCGCCGCGACATGTTCATCGGTCTGAAACTCGATTGCCAGGTCGACCTTCTCACGCACCAGAAGGTCTGCATTTCGCTGAGCTGTCTTCGCGCTGTAGCGGTTGTTGAGGGAGATCAGTTCGATGCCCTCAGCGGCTGCCGCCCGCTGTAAACTTGCCGAGACTTCCTGGGAAAACTGGTAGTCAGTGCCTTGGGCTGCATATCCCAGGCGATAGAGTCGATGTTTCAAAGGGCGAACGCACGATTGGTAGAGATTCTCCCCGACCTTTTCGACCATCCCGCACTTCTCCATTGTGTATAGCAACCGAAAAGCCATGGTTTTCGGCAGACCACTTCGTCCTGCAATCTCTCTCAGCGGCAGAGCCTCTCCCGATGAGCGAAAAGCTGTAAGCAATTGAGAAGCGTGAACAATCGATTTCACGAGGTAGCGCTCGCGTGGTGGAGGGCCCGAGTTCATATAATCAGGAAATCATATCTAGTTTCTGCATTTTGCATAGCGAAATTTTCGTTGAGTGTCATCCCTACCGGGATGGACTGCCACAAACCCAGAGTAACAGCCGGATTCGTTGCGGTTACCGTGCCCCTGTTGATCTTTGAACGCGTGGTTTCTTTTCTTTGGAGTTCTGCACTGCAAAACAAGTAAATTTTCACAGAAAGTCGTGGCAGTAGCGGGGAGCGATGTGTAAACCTTTCATACTCAGGAAGGTTTGGTCATGGATTCTCATAAGACCGAAAGAGTCTTGCAGGCGCTAGAGCGATTCAACATTGAAATCCCTTCGTGGGGATTCGCGAATACCGGGAGTCGGTTCGGCAAATTCCTTCAGCCAGCGGCCGCAAACACTGTTGAGGAGAAGTTCAGCGACGCCGGCCACGTGCATCAGCTTACGGGAATATGCCCGACCATCGCATTGCACATGCAGTGGGATCTCCCGGAAGGCGTTCAAAGCGTTAACGAGATTCAGCGGCTCTCGCGTGCCTATCGCGTTCGGCCCGGGTCCATCAATCCTAACCTCTTTCAGAATCAGTGCTACAAATTCGGCTCTTTAGGTAACCCGGACAAATCGATTCGGGATACGGCCCTTCAACATACCAAAGACAGCATCGAAATCGCTCGCAGTTTGCAGAGTCGAGACATCTCTATGTGGTTTGCGGACGGGTCCAACTATCCGGGCACCGCGAACATTCGGCAGCGCAAGCGATGGTTTGACGAGAACTTGAAAGCTTGTCATGCGGAATTGTCCGCGAACCAGCGTTTGCTGGTTGAATACAAGCCATTTGAACCTGCCTTCTATCACACTGATATTGCAGACTGGGGCATGGCATTGTTGTTGGCGCGCTCCGCGGGACCCCAGGCAAAGGTGTTAGTCGATACGGGACATCATTATTTGGCGCAGAATATCGAGCAGATCGTGGCGTGGCTTTTGTCCGAGGAAATGCTGGGCGGATTCCACTTCAATGATCGCCGCTATGCCGACGATGACCTGACCCTCGGATCGATCGACCCGTATCAAGTCTTCCGCATCTTCCACGAGATCCTCTACTTCGAATGGGAAACTGGCAGGCCAGCTGATATCGCCTACATGATCGACCAGAGTCACAATCTGAAGGGAAAAATTGAGGCCATGATTCAGACAGTGACCATGGCACAGCTGATTTTCTCCAAGGCGGCCGTCGTCGACAATGCGGCCCTTACTGAGGCACGAGACAATTGCGACCTGGTTCGAGCCGAATCGCAGTTCCAGGATGCGTTCGCCACGGACACGAGACCGACGATCGAGGAGTGGCGAGATTCCAAAGGCTATCCTCGAGACCCAATGACCGCATTTCGTGAAAATGGCTATCTGGACCGGATCACGAAAGAACGCGCGGCCCGAAATGCGGGGATCGTCTCCTCTTATGCATAGGGGTGAATTTTCGAAGCCGTATTTGGCTTTCGATCTCGGTGCAGAGAGCGGTCGCGCCGTTCTGGCACATTTTCATAGTGGAGTTCTGACGACCGAAGAAGTTCATCGCTTTCCCAATGAACCTGTCGAATATTCTGGCTCTCTCCATTGGGATGTCGCGCGTTTGTGGTGCGAGATGCGTAAGGCCCTCACCAAGCTCGAAGACTTCGAGTTGGGGGGAATCGGCGTCGACGCCTGGGGAGTCGACTATGCCTTGCTCGGCGAACGAGGCGAGTTGCTTCAGAACCCTTATCACTATCGGGATCGGCGTACCGTTGGGGTGATGGCAGAAGTCTTTCGGAAAGTACCTAAAGAAGAAATCTACGCGACGACCGGCATCCAGTTTATGCCGATCAATACTTTGTATCAGCTCTTCGCGGCAAAGCGCGACACTCCGACAATTCTAAGCGCGGCGTGGCGACTGCTCACGATCCCGGACCTGTTCCACTACTGGCTCACGGGACGGGCGGTGTGCGAGTTCACAAACGCGACCACCACTCAACTCGTGAATCCGATCACGCGTACCTGGGCTGCCGAGTTGATGAGGCGTCTCGACCTGCCGTCTCGTCTCCCTGCGGAGATCGTTGAACCGGGTTCAGTTATCGGCACGCTGCTGCCGGACGTTGCACGCAATTCTTCGCTCTTGGGAACTCCCGTAATTGCACCGGCATCGCATGACACCGGTTCCGCGGTCGCTGCCATCGACGCACGGAATGGAACGGCTTTCCTGAGTTCCGGAACCTGGTCGCTATTAGGGACCGAACTGGACGCGCCGGTGCTCACCAATCAGGTCCTTCGGATGAACTTCAGCAACGAGGGCGGCGTGAACGGAACGACGCGGCTGCTGAAGAACGTTATGGGACTGTGGATGCTCCAATGCTGCCGTCAATCGTGGACATCGCAGGGCCAGCTCTACGATCATCGTGAATTGATGGAAATGGCCAGCCGCGAGCCATCGTTTCGCCATTTGGTTGATCCAGATGACGAATCGTTCCTTCTTCCCGCGGACATGCCGAAGACGATCGACCTCTTTTGCCGAAAAACGCAACAGCCAGCGCCCTCAACGCCGGGAGCGTACGTGCGTACCGTTCTTGAAAGCCTGGCGTTCAAGTACCGTGTGGTGCTTCACAACCTCGAACAAGTAACGGGAACGAGCATCGCGCGAATTCGCATTATTGGCGGAGGATCGAAAAACAGGCTCTTAAACCAATTCACTGCGAACGCCACCGGCCGTCAGGTAGTAGCGGGTCCCGCCGAAGCCACCGCCTTGGGCAATATCGGAATTCAAATGCTGGCAACCGGGTGCGTCAGTTCCCTGCCCGAGGTCCGGGCAATTATCGATCGTTCTTTCCCGACAGAAATATTTAAGCCGATGGAGCCCGGAAAATGGGACCACGAAGCAGAACGGTTCCAGCAATACAGTGAGATCGCTTATGTCTGAGATTAAAGAGACGACTTACCTGAAGGATTTGTGGAACGTAACCCAGGCGCAGACAACGGCTGGCAATGAGCTTGCCCTTTTGCGTTACCGTTCGAACTTATTGGGCGCTGATCTGCGCATCACCAATTTCGGCGGTGGAAACACGAGTTCAAAAATAGAACTCGCCGATCCGTTCACCGGCGATCCTGTCAGAGTGCTGGCCGTGAAAGGCAGCGGCGGTGATCTCGGATCTATCACCGAAGCCGGCTTTGCCCTGCTCTATCTGGATCGTCTGGAACAACTTAAGGAACTGTATCGAGGCGAACAGTATGAGGATGAGATGGTCCGCTACTATCCGCTGTCGGCCTTTGGCGAGAATCGCGTGGCGGCATCGATCGACACTCCGCTGCACGCATTCCTTCCCTTCGCTCACGTGGATCATCTGCACCCCGACTGGGCCATCGCATTGGCAGCGAGCGCCAATGGCAAGCGGAAGCTGGAAGAATTTAACAAAAACTTCAGTCGCAAGATTGTGTGGGTACCGTGGCAACGTCCCGGCTTCGAACTGGCGTTACTTATTCAACGGGCAGTCCAGGACAATCCCGGCGCGGAAGGCCTGATTCTCGGAGGCCATGGCTTGTTCACCTGGGGAACGACGCAGCGCGACTGCTACTTGAACAGCATTCACACCATCGACCAGATGGGCGAATTTATTCTCGATCATCAATCCAGGAAGGGCACCGTATTCGGCGGGCTCGATCGATCGGCTTTGCCAGATCGAAAGCGGATTGCAACCGAAATTCTGCCGGCCTTGCGCGGAATCGTCTCGTCGCATCGGCGTGTGATTGCGCACTATACCGATGATGAGGACGCCTTGACTTTCGCCGGCTCCAAATGGTCGCGCGAATTGAGCATGCTGGGTACAAGTTGTCCCGATCACTTTCTGCGAACAAGGGTCAGCCCAATGTTCGTGGAATGGGATCCCGCGACAGACGGCCTGCAAGTTCTGAAGACTAGAATCGGCGAGCAGGTAGTGCAGTATCGCGCTGACTACAAGAAATACTACGACGAGTGGGCGGCGACGGACTCGCCGAAGCTGCGCGATTCGAATCCATCCGTCGTGATTATCCCGGGCCTCGGTCTTTTCGGTTTCGGAAAAAACAAGAAAGAAGCTCGCATCACGACTGAGTTTTTCATTAATGCAATTCACGTGCTGGCCGGCGCCAACGCTCTTGAAGATGGTGCAATTCCGAATTACCTTCCTCAGGCTCGACGCCCCGAGCAGTCGGCACTCTTCACGCACTTCCATAATTACGTTGCCCTTCCCCGCGTGGAGGCGTTCCGCATCGAATACTGGGCGCTGGAAGATGCGAAACTCCAGCGTATGCCGGCGGAAGCAGAATTCAGCCGCAAGATCGTTCTAGTGATCGGAGGAGCCAGCGGAATTGGACGCGAAGTCGCGTTGCTTCTGGCGCGCAAAGGCGCTCACGTGGTCGTTGCAGATTTCGATCAATCTGGCGCGAAGAAAGTTTCTGGCGAGGCGGGAGCGCTTGGAGCAAATGAGTTCGTGGCCAGCACAAGCATTGACTTGAATTCGAGCGAGAACCTTGCCGATGCTATCCGCTTTACTGTTCTTCAATTTGGCGGCATCGACTGCGTAATCAACACCGCAGCCATTTACCCAGTACCCGGCGCCAGCGGAGAACTGACCGAGGCTCAATGGGCGGAGACCTTTCAAGTCAATGTCACAGGAAATTACCTCTTGGCACAACACGCAGAGTGGGTCTTCAAAGACCAGAAGCTTTCCGCATCGATGGTCCTCACGAGTTCCGCAAATGCAGTCGTTCCCAAAAAAGGCAGCGAAGCCTATGACACCAGCAAGGCTGCGCTAGGTCATCTGATCCGAGAACTGGCGATCAAACTCGGACCAACCGTCAGAGTCAATGGCATTGCGCCCGCCACTGTCGTTGCCGGTTCGGCCATGTTTCCCCGCGACCGCGTGATGCAATCGCTCGAGAGATACAAGATCGAGTTTTCTGAATCCGAGTCCACCGAAGACTTGCGCTCGAAGCTGGCGAATTTCTATGCCCAACGTACGCTGACGAAGAACCCGGTTCTTCCTCAGGACTGTGCGGCCGCGATCGCCTGGCTGGCGGGTGATCAGAGTGCGAAGACCACCGGCCACGTCATTCCGGTCGATGGCGGTTTGTGGGAGGCCTACGTGAGATAGGTTTCGTGTGTGTCTAAGTGCGGTCGCATCACGGCAAGTAGTCTTTCATTTCTGGAACCCAAGTCTTAGGACGGACATGATCCCTAATCCCGCACTCGGAGTTTTCTTTCACTGGTTGGGGGGACTGGCATCGGGGAGCTTCTACGTCCCTTATCGCGGGGTAAAGCGGTGGGCTTGGGAAACGTACTGGCTCGCGGGCGGCTTCTTCAGCTGGATCTTTGCTCCGTGGGTTCTTGGAAGCCTGATGACGCGCGACTTGCTTGCAGTTCTCTCCGAGACGCCGTCTAAGACGCTGTTCTGGTCTTTTTTCTTCGGACTCCTTTGGGGAGTCGGAGGTCTCACTTTTGGCCTGACGATGCGCTTCCTGGGACTTTCCTTGGGAATGGCGGTTGCGCTGGGACTCTGCGCCGCATTCGGCACGCTGATGCCCCCGATCTTCAGCGGTGTATTCGTGAGCCAAGTACTGGGGACGAGTTCGGGCCGTGTCGTCCTACTAGGGATCTTCTTCTGTCTCCTGGGAATTGCGGCGGCGGGACTGGCAGGAATCTACAAGGAACATGCGATGTCGCCTGAACAAAGGACAGCCACCATCAAAGAGTTCGATCTGAAGAAAGGCCTGGCCGTAGCCACGTTGTCGGGAGTCATGAGCGCATGCTTTGCGTATGGCCTCGCGGCAGGCGCTCCCATTAAAGCGTTGACGCTGAAACATGGCACTCCAACCTTGTGGCAGGGCTTGCCAGTGCTTGTGGTGGTTTTGATCGGCGGTTTCACGACCAATTTCCTGTGGTGTCTGGCACTCAACATCAAGAACAAAACCGGTTACCAATATTTCACCTCGGATCCAACCAGGTATACCCCCGTAATCGACGAGATTATCGTCGAGACCGCGATCGATGCTCCGAGCCGTGAGATGACTGAGCACATACCCTCCGCAAAGAAGGATGATCAGAGGGCAGTACCCATGCTATCCAATTATTTGTTTTGCGCATTGGCGGGAACGACTTGGTATTTTCAGTTTTTTTTCTACACCATGGGCGAAACCCAGATGGGCAAGTACGGTTTCTCCAGTTGGACGCTGCACATGGCCAGCATCATTATCTTCAGTACGCTGTGGGGTCTCGGACTAAAGGAATGGAAAGGGGCAGGAACGGCAGCAATGCGACTACTCGCGGCGGCACTGCTTCTTCTGGTCGGTTCAACTGTGATTGTTGGTTACGGTAACTACCTCGGATTAGCTCGCTAATGTTTTCTCAGGCGGAAAAGCCTGGCAGGTGACTACGTGAGATTCAAGAACTCGGCATACGTTATTTTGATTTGGCTAACTTCGTGCTTGGTCTTTGCTGCAGGTGCAGATCTGCCCCGCTCCATAAAGATGGAGTCCTTCGGCGCCGTAGAAGGAAATTCAGTCGCACTTTACACTCTGACCAATGTTCACGGCTTGGAAGTGCGCGTCACAAATTACGGCTGCATCATTGTGTCCGTGCGCGTGCCCGATAAGCGCGGCCGAATGGATGATGTTGTTCTGGGTTTTGACAACTTCGCACGATACCTCGACAACAAACCGTTCTTTGGCGCCCTTGTTGGTCGTTACGCGAATCGCATCGCCAAGGCACGATTCACACTGGACGGAGTGCAGTATTTTCTGGCCGCCAACAACGGCCCAAATTCCCTGCATGGCGGCAACAAAGGTTTCAACAAGGTCATCTGGAAAGCCGAACCTTTCGAGCATCGAGACGGAGTAGGACTGATCTTCACTTATACCAGCAAGGATGGCGAGGAAGGCTATCCTGGAAATTTGAGCGTGAAAGTAACTTATACACTCACAAATCAGGACGAACTCGTTCTCGAATATGAAGCAACCACCGACAAAGCGACTCCCGTTAACCTCACTCAACACACCTACTTCAATCTGGCGGGAGAGGGTGAGGGCGACATTCTTGCGCACGAACTCATGCTCAACGCCGATCGTTTCACTCCCGTGGATCAGGCTCTCATCCCCACGGGCGAACTTCGCGCGGTAAAGAACACGCCGATGGACTTCACCAGGTCGACAGCGATTGGCGCCCGGATCAACCAGAACGATGAGCAATTGGTGTTAGGCCACGGATACGATTTCAACTTCGTGATCGATCGAACCGGAATCGGCCCTGAGTTGGCGGCGCGAGTCCGTGAGCCGAAAACAGGCCGCGTCATGGAGGTCTACACCACCGAACCTGGAGTGCAGTTTTATACCGGCAACTTCCTGGAAGGATCTGTCATCGGCAAGCAGGGACACGTCTATAAACAATACTTTGGATTCTGCCTGGAGACGCAACACTTTCCCGACTCGCCCAATCATCCTGACTTCCCCACCACGATTCTTAAGCCGGGACAAGTCTACAAATCGCGTACCAGCTACAAGTTCTCGGTGGAAAAGTAAGCCCGCAAGCACACATTACAGGGAAGACATAAGGACAAAGAATGACGCCAATGCTAGCGATCAATGTGCCAACCCGGCTGGTGCTTCTTACGCCGGTCGACATTGTCATCGTGGTTTTTTATTTTGCTCTCGTGCTCTGCATCGGTTGGTACCTGAGAGGCCGGGCGAATACCGCCGAAGACTTTTTTATGGCGGGGCGGGAGATGACGGCATGGGTGGCTGGCCTCAGTTTTCTATCGGCTAATCTGGGCGCGCTCGAATTGATGGGCTGGGCCGGTTCGGCCTACCAATACGGCATTCTGGCAACCCATTGGTATTGGATCGGCGCTATCCCGGCAATGTTGTTCCTGGCGCTGGTCATGATGCCGTTCTATTACATCTCCAAAACCCACTCCGTGCCCGGATATTTGAAGCTGCGTTTCGGCGAGCCCAGCCGAGCCTTGTCCGCGGTTTCATTCGCCTTGATGACGGTGCTCATGAGCGGTGTCAATATGTTCGCCATGGCCAAGGTCATGCAGATCATACTCGGATGGGATATCAACTTCAGCATCTGGGTTTCCTCTCTCACGGTGGCTATTTATGTGTCGCTCGGCGGCCTTCGCTCCGCAATCTTTAATGAAGTGCTGCAGTTCTTCCTCATCTGGGCCGGCGCGCTGCTGATTCCAGTCCTCGGGCTGCACGAAGCTGGCGGCTGGACCAACCTTAAGCTGCAGATTGCACAGAGAACTTCGGCACAGTACATCCATCTCTGGTCTGGGTTGGGCTCCTTCACCGCCAATCCCATGGGTATCCACTGGACCGGCATTGTGTTCGGATTGGCCGCGATTATGTCGATGGGCTACTGGACGACGGACTTTTTAGTCGTGCAGCGGATTCTGGCCGCAAAGGATATTCGCAGCGCGGAGATGGCACCCATCATTGGCGCCGGATTCAAGATGATGGTGCCTTTCATTGTGATCCTGCCCGGGTTGCTGGGCTTGGCCGTGCTGCCGGAGAAACTGGTTCCGGAATCGGTGGCCGCGGTAACCGGGGGACATAGCTACAACGATGTTTTCCCATTGATGCTGGCTCGCTACTGCGGTCCTGGATTACTCGGCCTAGGAGTGACCGCGCTAATTGCCGGCTTCATGTCTGGAATGGCGGGGAATGTGAGCGCGTTCACCACCGTCTGGACATACGACATCTATCGGCCGCTGATCAATAACAAAGGCAGCGACCATCATTACGTTAATGTTGGACGCTGGACGACGGTGATCGGCGTCCTGGTGAGCGTCGGCACCGCGTATCTGGTGATGCAATTCGCCAGCATCATGGACTATGTTCAGGCGTTATTCAGTTTCTTCATCGCGCCTCTGTTCGGTACGGTCGTACTCGGCATGCTCTGGAAGCGCGCGACCGGCGCCGGCGGATTCTGGGGCTTGCTGTGCGGGACGATTTCTTCGATCAGTATGTGGACGTGGGTCAAAGTGGATCCTTCGGCGCTGCGTTATGTGGCGCTTTCGCCGCACGCCAAAGCTCTGGCTCAGGATATGTATCAGGGACTGTGGTCATTTATAGTCTGCGTGGTCGTGACTGTGGCCGTCAGTCTGAAGACCGAGCCCATGCCCGACAGCGAGTTGACCGGTCTGGTATACGGTCTGACGGTAGTTCCCTCCGTCGGGAACGTCGCTTTGTACCGGAAGCCCCTTTTCTGGGCGGCGGTGGTGACGGTCATTTTCTTCGCATTGAATATCATTTTCTGGTAAAGCAATTCTGTGGGCGGAGGCGCGCAACATGATTTCGATCTGGTTTTTCATTGGCATTTCACTGGCGGTAAATGGAGCGCTGATCCTCGCCGCAGGAATTTACCAGTTTGTGTATCCACCAGTGAATCCCGGGGTGGTTCTCTTCAATTTGCACGCCGGAATATGGTGGGGCGCAACCTTACTCGTGATAGGCCTTGTCTATTGTTTCAAATTCTCGCCCGGACGGCGCCATTCTTGACACTGACGCATATCAGCTCGCGCAGAAACGCTAGAGTGTCGACTGTGCCCCACGCCGAGGGAACGCTTGGATCGAAACAGCATCGCAGAGTTGAGATCGCTTCTGATGGGATTACCAGGGCATTCGCGGCCAGTTAACAGAGAGCAACTCGAGTTCCAACTTGGGCTTAATGGGATAGCCTTATGAACATCCGTTCGAAATTCTTCCTGTTTCTTATGGTACTGCCGATTGTACCGGCACATGCTGAGCTTTCCGTAACAGCGGAGCGTGGCGGTCTTCAGGTTCGGACATCAGCGGGCCCCGCGCTGAGCGATATTCGCTTGAATGTGCGATTGCCTGAGCGAACCATTTCAGGTCAGCTAGAGCTCGCGGGTGAACAGCGCGGGCGCGACGCTGCGGGTGAATATGAAATATATCAATATCGAATGGTGACGCATCCCGGCGAGGGCGCCCATGCGATGCTCGAATTTCGCCGATACCTGAGTCCAGAGGTGCTCGTCGCGACACTCGCTTACGATGGTCCTCCGCCCGCGGCGGTAGATGGTGTGGAGCTTGTCATGCAACTTAATGATTTTGCGCGGGGGATGGCACTCCATCGACTTAGTTTGTTTTGGCTGGCTCCGAGCTTTGTTTCTGACCCCCGGCTGCTCTCAGGTGCCAACTTGCTACTCCTTTGGCAGCGAATGCGGGAAGCCAAGTATCGTCTCCTCGTACCTCTGGGCGGCGACGGAATGGTGGGGGACTTACGTGTGTCCGACTACCAGTTCCGTGTTTCGCTCTCCAGCTACGACGCCAACTTCTCACCCCATCGCATCCCGCTCTTCGCCTATGCGTCGGGCGATGATCCGTACCGGCTTGCCCCTGCAGCCTACACGGCGGCCTTCGCGGCCAACCCGTATTATGGGAGGCTCCGCTGGCAGAAGCCTTACCCCGAAGTTTTCCGGACTCTGGGGTGGTGTTCATGGAACACTTATTACGACACAGTGACGGAAGAGAAAGTCTTGAATAGCGTTCGCTCCATGCGCGAGCACAAGATTCCCCTAGGCTTCGTGCTCGTCGACGAAGGCTGGCGCACCGCCAACGGACAAAAATTGGCGGGTTATGACGCTGACTCCAGCAAATTCCCCAACGGGTTGGCGGGTTTGGTCAAAACCCTGCATGAGGTGTACCACGTTCCTCACGTCGGGGTTTGGTATGCCTTCCAAGGTTACTGGCAGGGTGTTGACCCAAATTCGGAGATTGGCCGCAATCACACCTTGTTCGCAGCCAATGACGGGCAGTACCTGCCCGACCCGCGCGCCGGTGCGGGCCGGAGTTTCTATGGGGATTGGTACCAGTTCCTCAAAAGCATCGGCATCGATTTTGTAAAGGTCGACAACCAGGCGAACAATCCAAATTTTACCAACGGTTTGTTGCCGCTTTTTGATTTGGGCGCGGGGGAACAACGTAACCTCCAGGACGCGGCGCTGGAGTCGATGCAATCTAAGTCAGATCAATCGGGAGCCAACCAATGTGTCAGCGTCCTCAATTGCATGGATATGTCGCTCGAGAATGCTTTCAATTGGAGATACTCCAATATCTGTGTTAGTTCATACATCCGTGCCTGAAGTTCATCCGCAAAGCTTGACTGGTGAGCACTGGAGCATCCAGTTCGGTTCCTAATAATGACCAGGTCCCGGAACTCAGGAAAGCCGTTCCATTGCGCGCGGAAATGGCAGCGATCGCGGACCCAGTATCATGCGATGCTGGCGCAATCACCGGAGTGCCGAAAAGTGCGGAACCGCCGGCAATCTCCAGCCGCAGCTTCCCAATCACCGTGCCCGGTTCAACGATCTTCGCCAACAGACGGGTGGGCAGGTTGAGGCGTGTAATCAAGTCGACAGCCCATGACCGGCTGATCGGGCTCACCATTTGGGTTGTGGTCGCGTTAGTAAATTCACACACCGCCACTCCGGTGAGCCAGTAGTGCAGCAGATCCGGGATCGTAAGGAGACTATCGGCCGCGGCCAGTAGTTTCGGTGAGTCGCGCTGCGCTGCGAAAAGCTGATACAGAGTATTGATGGGCATGAATTGGATGCCGGTCGTCGCATAAATTTCTTCTCTAGGGACCTCCCGGAATACTTCGGCCATCACTCCGCTCGTGCGGCCGTCCCGGTAATGATAAGGATTCTGCAGCAACGCCCCTTGTTCCCCAAGCAGGGCATAATCGACCCCCCATGCATCGACACCAATTCCAGCCAATTCCAATTTTTCCACACTGGCGAGAGCCTTGCGCACTTCAAACCACAGGCGGGGTACATCCCAATGAAGAGCACCACCATACTCAACCGGTTCATTCTGGAAGCGATGGATTTCTTCAGTGGTCAGAACTCCACTGTGAAAATGTGCCAGCACGGCGCGTCCACTTTCCGCTCCGAAATCGAAGGCCAAATATGGCTTTTCCGATTCGCTTTTAGGCATAAGAAGAAACGCTCCCCGCATTTCGCTCCGCGCGTTCGTTCGTGATGCGGTTCAAGTAGCCACTTTCGCGGAATGCCATCATCGGGTCTCGAGGATATCCTTTGGAATCGCGCCACTCTTCGATCGCCGGTCTCACATCCGTGGCGAAGGCATCCTGGAACAGCGATTCGGCTCCAACCAGGTCGCACTTATCCCGCGCTTCGGCAAGAGAGGCGTTGTCGACGAGCGCGGCCTTGCAGAAAATCATCTGGGCCATGGTCACGGTCTGAATCATTGCCTCAATTTTTCCTTTCAGGTTATGACTCTGGTCGATCATGAAGGCGATGTCGGCCCGCTGGTCACGTTCCTCTTCGAAATAGAGGATCTCGTGGAAGATACGGAAAACTTGATACGGGTCGATCGATCCCAGGGTTAGATCATCGTCGGCATAGCGGCGATCGTTGAAGTGGAATCCGCCCAGCATTTCCTCTGACAAGAGCCAGGCCACAATCTGCTCGATGTTCTGTGCCAGATAGTGATGCCCAGTATCGACGAGCACCTTCGCCTGCGGTCCGGCGGAACGCGCCAACAACAAAGCCATACCCCAGTCGGCAATATCCGTGTGATAGAACGCAGGCTCAAACGGCTTGTATTCGATGAACAAACGCTGGCCGGCAGACAACTCGGCATGGCAAGCCCTCAGGTTGTGCTCGAACCAGCGTTTGCGCTGCCTGATGTTGGCTGTTCCCGGATAATTGGACCCGTCGGCGAACCACATGGAGATGTCTCGACTGTGGAGTCCGCGAGCGATTTCGATACTGTCCTTGGTGTGTCGAAGTGCCATATCCCGAATCGATTTGTCCGCGTTGCCGAAGGAACCGTATTTATAGCGCTGATCCTGAAAAAGGTTCGGATTGATGGACCCGGGTTGCATGCCATAGACGCGCGCCAGTCGCTGGATCTCTCCAACGCTCTGAAGGCCCGCAGGGAGATCCCATTGCACATGCAACGCAATGCTCGGACATATCCCCGTCAATCGATGTACCTGGCTCGCGTCGCTAAACTTCTCCTCGATCGTGGCCGCGGCGGCAGGCTGAGAAAATTTTCCGAACCGAGTCCCGGTATTCGCGAAGCCCCACGAAGGGATTTCGATGGCAAAGCGTTCCAGCGCACCGTAGACTCTTTCAGCCTTTCTTGAATCCATGACCAGCCACTTTCGGAGTAAGGTTACGCCACGTGGGCCCGCATTCGACCCTATTCATCTGTGACGCAGCCGAAGCTTGCGTTCTTCACAAGCCTAATATACTTCGCCAGAGTACCACGCTTTGCCTTGTAGGGAGGCATGTGCCACCGCTCTCGGCGCACCGTGAATTTCTCATCTGTCAAATCTACATTTAGCGAATGGTTCTCTACATCGATGGTGATTATGTCGCCGTCTTGAACAATAGCAATGGGGCCGCCCTCCTGCGCTTCGGGAGTAATATGACCGACGAGGAAGCCATGGGAGCCCCCCGAAAAGCGCCCGTCCGTGATTAGGGCGACGTCCTTGCCCAAACCGGCACCAACGATCGCCGAAGTTGGTGTGAGCATTTCCGGCATACCCGGACCACCCTTTGGTCCTTCGTAGCGGATGACAATAACATCCCCTTTTTCAAGTAATTTTTTCTCGAGCGCATGCAGCATCTCTTCTTCGGAGTCAAATACCCTTGCCGGCCCCGAAAAACGCAGGCCTTCCTTCCCCGTAATCTTTGCGACTGCTCCATCGGGAGCAAGATTGCCTCTGAGAATTTGGATGTGCCCGCTTGTCTTGAGTGGGTTGTCGACTGGACGCACAATCTGCTGCCCGGGTGTCAATCCCGGCAGATCTTTAACGTTCTCACGAACCGTCTTGCCGGTAACGGTTACGCAATCGCCGTTCACCAATCCAGCTTCGAGCAACATCTTAATGACGGCAGGAATACCACCTACTTTGTGCAGGTCTTCCATGACGTAGGGTCCGCTGGGCCTGAAGTCCGCCAACAGTGGCGTGCGGTCGCTGACGGCCTGGAGGTCATCGATTGTCAACGTCACATCCGCAGAGCGTGCGATTGCGATCAAATGAAGCACTGCATTGGTCGAGCCCCCCAATGCGCAAACGATTGCCATGGCATTCTCGAAAGCCTCGCGCGTCATGATCGAGCGAGGTTTGAGATCGCGTTCGAGAAGGTTCTTTATAGCGGCGCCGGCACGAAAACATTCGTCCAGTTTCAACGGATCTTCAGCGGGCAGGGAGGAACTATAAGCAAGCGTCATTCCAAGTGCCTCAATTGCAGAAGCCATTGTGTTGGCGGTGTACATCCCTCCACAAGCGCCCGCGCCTGGACAGGAATGGCGAACGATTGTTAGTCTCTCTTCTTCGTTGATGCGCCCCGATAGATACTCTCCGTAGCTTTGGAATGCCGAAACGACGTCAAGCTTCTGGCCGTCTGCGTAGCCTGGACGTATCGTGCCGCCGTAAATCATGAGCGATGGACGGTTGAGCCTTCCCATCGCCATGACACAGCCGGGCATATTCTTGTCACATCCAGGGATGGCGATGTTGGCGTCGTACCACTGGGCTGACATTACAGTCTCGATCGAGTCAGCAATGAGATCGCGCGACTGTAACGAAAAGCTCATGCCTTCCGTGCCCATCGAAATACTGTCACTGACGCCGATCGTATTAAAACGCATTCCGACAAGACCCGCTGCCACCACGCCTTCTCTGGCCTTTTCAGCGAGACTCAGAAGATGCATATTGCAGGGATTTCCCTCAAGCCATACGCTCGCGATCCCGATCTGTGGCTTGTTCATGTCTTGATCGGAAAGACCCGTCGCGTACAACATCGCTTGAGAAGCACCTTGCGATTTCCGCTGCGTGATTTCACAACTATATTTGTTTAGCTTCATTTTCCCTCTGAAAGTCTGAAGTATCGCTTCTCACGAAACACCGTGCCAATCGATTGCGCGGGAAACGATCCGTGCTACTTCATGTTTCCCGCGTGCCGTCTTCAACTCTTCCAGCGCCAACCTTCATAACATCCCCTCCGGCCACAGAGCTGCCAGTTAAACTCGCAGCAGGTGTACGAAATCCACGCGTTCTCACAGCGCTATAAATGATTCCCATCAAGAACCATCCGCCCCCGACCAGCTTCGCCAGCATGGGGAGGCTCAGCCAAATTCCAAAACAAAACAAAAAGCCAACCAAAGGAACCATGGCGTCTGCGAGAAATCGACGTTCTCCCCTGCGCCGCAGAAAGTAGTACTGCCGTATGACCGCAAGGTTTACTCCCATGAAGGCCAGGAAGGCTCCGAAATTCAATAGTTCACCGGCGTGTTCGAGGCTCAACAGCATCGATCCTCCAAAAGCTACCACTGCTACCAAGCCAATGTTCAGTGAGGGATTGTTCGTCACCGGATTGAGGTAACCGAACACACTGCGAGGCAAAACGTCGTCACGACCCATGCCGAAAAGTACTCGCGCGGCACCCACTTGCCCTGCCAGCCCGCCGCCCAGGCTTGAAAGGATCACGACCGCACCCATCGCCTGGAAAAGAACTGCGCCGCCAACGCGATGCGTTACATCCATGAAAGCCGTCTCTATGTTGGGAAAAGTTCGGTAATCCGGCCATATCAGCGCCGCGAGATAAACAAGGATGCAACTGAAGATGGTGGTGAACAGACATACCGCCACTGTCGCCAGCAAGACATTGCGCCTGGGATTCTCGACATCTTCGGCAAGTGTTGTGACTCCATCAAATCCAATGTAGGTAAGCGCAGCGAACGAAGTCGCGGTCGCGATAGAGCGGAAATCGAGCGCAGAGTGGGAAAAGGGCTGAACGGATACAAAGCCGCCCAGACCTTGCAAATGGAACAGATATCGAATTGCCATAACCACGAAGGCGGCAATCACTACCGACATTCCGATCAACAACGCAATATTCGCCCGGGCCGTCGTCTGTATTCCACGCCAGTTCAACATCGTGATCAGCAACGTAAAAATCGCCACCCAAGCGGGATACGGGACCTGCGGCACAAGTCGCCCGACGGCGAGCGACGCCTGAATGATGGCGACAATCGGCAGAACTAAGTAGTCCAGAATCGTTGCCCAACCGGCGAGAAAGCCGAGGTGCGGGTTCAGTCCCCGCCCCACGTAAACGTAAGCCGAGCCCGCCGAGGGATAGAGACTAGCCATGCGGCCGTAGCTGAAGGCAGTCAGCATCATGGCTATGCCTGCAAGGAGAATGCAGATTACGATATGGCCTCGCGAAAGCTCCTGTGCGACTCCGTAAATCGGGACTGGCGCGATCGGGGTGATAATGACAATTCCGTAGAACATTAAATCGCGGAGCTTCAGTACCCGCCGAAGTTGCGGAGCATGGTTCGATCCTCCTAGTCCGTTTTCTACTGTAAGTTGGGTCACGCGTTATCTCCGACTGCCTCGTGGAAACTCGCCGCTATATGTACCAGGGACGGAACGACCTTTCTGTCCACTTCTAGACTCTCACGCATGTGAGTCCCGCAGATTCGGCGAAAGCGTCCAGCTCTGCGGACTTATCTCCGAGCCCGAGAGCGATGTGATGGCTGGGTCCCTGCTGGCACCAGGCGTCCATAAACTCGTGCATGGGCCTTGAAATCCTCACGCGACAATTGGGATTGCCGATGTTGAGAATGTCACCGGGAATCACTTCTGCCGTCGTGTATATCAGTTTGAAGTGTCGATCCGTGTTGATTTGAGTCAAATTGAGGAGTGTCACGGGCCCTTGTGGGATCCTGAAGTCGATGCCCAAGCCGTGGCCAGTCTTCCCGTGATGTACCGCCAAGTGCTGGATTTTAGCTTTGCCCTCTGCGATATTAATGTTGTTTGGGCCGTCGTGCCCCAGCAAGAAAAAGTTCTCATCGAAATCCATCGAGAAAAACTCGGTGAACATGCCTCCAGCCCCAAGTAAATCCATGATTTTCATCGCCATCGCAGTCTTCACGTCGCCTTCTGTCACTCCAGGCCGTCCCATGGCGGTGAGACGGGAAACCGCGAGCGTAGACTGAGCTCTCAACTGAGTGATGAACTCCTTCTCGCCCCACCAGTAATAACCGAACCCATCGATGTCATGTCTCTTTATTACGTCGTCAAATGCGACCGCTACCTGAGCGGAAAATCGGAGATGCTCATTCGTTACCGACTCATCGACGTCATACATTGCCCGACACTGGCAAAACATTTCCTCGAGCTGCTGCTTTGTGACGCGTGCATACGCATTTTCAATTTCTTCGACCTCCGGACGCTTCAGCAACTTGCCCGTAGCTCTCAACAGCCGATGTTCGTCTATGGGCATGTCGGTCATATTGTCGTATGTCTTGCCAATCACGCCAAAGTTCAGCAGTCGGAACGCACGTGACGCCGCGGCCCCAATACAGTCAGATTTCAGTTCGGCCCAAAGACGGGAGCTGCCGAAATGGCCGGTGCGCACCTTGAAAGCCTTGCCTAGCTGCGCCATCGTGCTGGCATATTCAGGAATGCAGCACACCCCCTCATGGTGTAGATAAATGGAGGTATCAGCGGTGGTGTAGGAGTAGGAACTGTCCTCGTTAGCATTAAGCAGCCGTATCGGGACCGATGTGGAGCGTACGACTGGGGCGATACACATTCCCGTGGCGTAACCGAAAGGGAAGATAAGCAAAATGTCAGGCTGGTTCGAATCAAAAAAGCTTGCCGCCGCAACAGCTTTTTCATAAGTGTCAACAAGGTCCGGTGCGATTAGCTCTCCGATGGTCTGCAGGTGCTGACACAACCTCGCGTACATCTTCTGCCCCATTTCCTTTAAAGCCGGAAACTGATCCCAGTAATAGCGGTGTCCGGTAGGAAGGATTCCGATTCGGGGACGAGGCACTCTGGCGTTCAGGGCATTCATAGGTCTTTCCGACTCAAGTTGAATTCACAAATGACTTCCTAGCACGTGTGGTGTCAGAGTGACATCAGAACAGGGCGCCACGAATTGCAAAACGGTAAGATCCCGAACCCACGTGAAGAACGACAGAATCGGCAGCATCGGTGCCGCCAGTCAATCCAGGCACACCGGACACGTACGTGTTGGCGCGCCACACAATTGCCCCACTCTCTTCAACGATCAAACGCGTCAGGCCGAGTTTTGGGATACTGATATCGGCTTCCGTCCCTGGGGGAATTGATGTGTCCAAGTTCATAGACACCTGGCCCCTGGCCCACGAAACCGTTATCGTGCCCCGTACGGTCTGCTGCGACGACGTAGCGCTCTGCAGATCGCCAACGGGTTGCGGCTTAATCAGAATGTGCCGGTAGCCCGGACTGCCCAGATTTATGCCGGCAAGGTTATGGTAGAAAAACTTGTCGATGCTGCCGAACATCTTCATATTCTGGCTGAGCCACGGGCCGCATTCGTAAGTTTCACAGACTGTGGTGGCGCCTTTCGTGACCTGGTAGCCAAGACCCGGGTAGGTAGTTTGCGTTGCCACACGGTACATGACATCCGCTGCTCCGTAACTGGGTAGCGCGTGGGCAAGAGCATTAGTGCCGATGATGCCAGTCCAAAGGTGCGCGTTGTGTTTTGTAACTATGTCATCGACAACATTTTTCAGTACCGCCTGAATCCTGTCTTGAGGAACCATGTCCAGATAGAGTGGGAGTGCGTTCGAGGTCTGACTGCCATTGGCGTACTGGTTGGAGGCGGGATCAAAGAATTGGCGGTTGAACGCATCTTTGATGCTCTGTGCGAGTTCCGAATAGCGCCTCGCGTCTTCGGACTTGCCCACAACTTCGGCAATTCGCGAGACGACCCAGGTATCATAATAGTAATATGCCGTTGAAGTCAGAGCAGATGGAGTGCGCCTCGGAGCGAATTGGCTGAATCCATTTTCCTGAGGTTCCATGTGATCGCCCAACCCGACTGATATGATGTGCCCCGTTGCATTCGCGCTCATGAAATCGACCAGCTTTGCCAGACTCGCATAGTGTTCTTCTAGGACCCGTTTGTCGCCATAGTACTGATACAAATACCAGGCGAGCAGCGGATAAGTACTCTTCCAACATGGCCACATCTGGTAGGCATTAATTCCATCTCGCCAATGGAGTGGGCTGACGAAAGGTATGTCTCCGTCTTCCTTCTGACTGTCCTGAATGTCGTTCAACCATTTTTCCCAAAACGCGGCCATGTCATAGTTGATGATGTAATCTTCGGCTACGAATCCAGGATCTCCGAGCCAGGCCTCCCGCTCCGCCCGATCGGCCGCGTCCTGCAATATCCCCTGAAGGCTGGTCATGAACGTCCACTGTATGTTGTGGTGGATTTGATTGATCAATTCGTTGGAACTAGCGAATGTGCCATTTGTATCCACCGAGGATCGCACGAAACGACCCTCAATGCTCTCCACAGAAGGGGTGTCCGTGAATCCTCTGACCTCTACGTAGCGGAAGCCATGCAGAGTAAAGCGGGGCTCCCACACTTCAACGCCTTCCCCTTTCAAAATGTAAGTATCGGTTTGTCGCGCCTCCGAACCCGGAACCATGTTGCTGCGATTGTCCAGCGTGTCATCTTCTGAATAAATCCGTGAGCCGTATCGCAATACAACTTTTGCGCCGCGCGGGCCGCGTACGTGGATTCGAACCCAACCGCTGAAGTGCTGGCCGAAATCATAGATATATGTTTCGCTGAAGGATTCCGGCTCCTTCGGAGTGAACATCTTTATGGGCGGTATGGTTCGAATCACTCGACTGGGAGGAAGCAGCTCGGCAGTGAGAATGCCCCCCGGCGGCTCCGCCAGAGTGGCGTTCTTCCACAGCGAATCATTGAAACTGGGTTGGTTCCAACCCGGTTGCTCTAGTCGCGCGTCATACGTCTCCCCGTTGCAGAAATCGTTGTAAGTGATCGGACCTGGGGACGTTTTCCAGTCGGAATCCGATACTAGTACGAAGTTCTGACCGTCCGCGAGATCCGCCTTCATTTGAAAAACGAGGCGCGGCCGATCGCCGTAAGGAGCGCGCCCAATGGGCGAGGGCGCCACATCCGCTTCGGCGCTATACCATCCATTGCCCAGCATCACACCGATAACATTGGGACCTTGCTTGAGATATTCAGTTACGTCATAAACCGCATATAGCACGCGGGTTTTGAGCTTGAACGGTTGGTCATTATTGTAGTAAGTAGAGGCTGGATCGAGCACTCGGTCTCCGACCTTTTGTCCGTTAATGAAGAGCTCGTAATAGCCGATGCCCGAAATGTACACTTGTGCAGATTTGACGGGTTTCTCGATCGAAAAGTCACGGCGAAAAATAGGTGACGACACCCCCTTTCTTGAGGCGATCCACTTGCCCTGCCAGTCGCTCTGTTTGCGGAGCCCTATTTCAAAGAAAGAGGCAACACTGTACGCACTCGCCTTCCCGTTTTTATCCCAGACCCGCACTTTCCAAAAACATCTTTCACTGCTCTTTAATTCGCTGCCTCCGTAAGATACTTCCACAGAGTTGTCAGAGGCGACCCTACCGCTGTCCCATTTGTCGCCGATGTCGGCCTGCAGCTTTTCCAAACTGGTCGCTACTAATATCTGATAGGCAGTCTGTAACTGGGCCCGTTCAGTAGAATCGAGTAACCAGCCGAACCTCGGCTGCCCGGTCTCGATTCCCAGCGGTTCGATCAGATGCTCGGTTTTGAGTTCTACCGGCAGCATCTGCGCTTGCCCAACAGTTCTGTTTTGAGGCGCTCCAGGAGTTTGAAGTTCCTTTGCCCCACTAAGAATGGGGATGAAGAAAAGGATGCAAACCAGATGCAAAAGAATCAGCAGTCGCCGCCGAAAGCGGCAATGTCCAATCAGGATGAGCTTTTGTGAAACGCGCTCAACGCTGATCACATCGAGAGCGGTTGAAGTAAGTCCGTTGTGTGCGGGACGCATTCGATCCTTTCAGTCGACAGCGTATCGGTCGCGGGCAGCAGGAGCAACAACAAGGAGCAGCGCCCCCATTCGCAGATATTCAACCCGCTAGAAGGAGTATCGAACAGCCACTTGTCCGATTCTCGCGGGGTAGTTCTGGGTGAGGATGCCCCCGCTCTGCCAAGTTTCGTCCGACGAATTAATCGGATTCATGAAGTTTGTCCGATTCAACACGTTAAAAAATTCAAACCGGAAATCTAGGTGCTGTTTGTCGCGAATCGTGAATTTCTTGAATAGAGAAGCGTCGAGATTAGCATAGCCCGGTCCTAAAATCAGATTGCGGGGCGAGTCTCCGTAGGCGAGCACCGGATCTTCAAAAGCTGCGGAATTAAACCAGCCGTTGGGCCCCGGATGACTAAGCTTCGGGTTACCAATGAGATTGGCCCTGAGGTCGCCCGCTGTGCATCCACAGGTGGCTGATGACGAAGCAAATACGCTAAAGGGTTGACCGGTCTGAAGCGTCAATATTCCGTTGATCTGCCAGCCGCCAAGAAAACCGTCGGCTACGCGGTTCCAATCTGCTCCAAAAGCGTGACCTTGCCCTATCGGGAGTTCATAGCCGAACGAACCCACAAAACGATGCAGCTGGTTAAACGACGACACTGCGCGGTCAGCCGCAATATCGAGCGGGTTTTGCGGCTCGGCGCTCGGGTTAGTGTCTCCTCCGCCAGTAAAGGAACTCCCGCTAAGATCATCGATGGACTTCCCCCAAGTGTATGCCGCCAGGAACTGCAGACCGCGAGAGAACCGCTTCGATGCCGTAATCTGCAGCGAATTGTAATTGGAAGAAAATACGTTTTCGAAAAGGGTGATGGCTCCCACGTTGGGAACCGTACTATAGTAAAGCTGGCGCTGAGTTTCAGTGGTTGGGTCCCCTGGGGGAGCGGGGTTGCCTTGGTTCTCCCCCGGCAGGTGCGTGCCGCGGCTCCCTACGTAACCGACCTCCAGCACAATTCCCTCCGGCAAAGCTTTCTGAACATTGAGACTGAAATACTGTGTGTAGGGCATAGGCGCGTTGCGTGCCGTCTGGTTCCAGCTCCCGGCGGGGTTATTGGGATCAAAATTGGCCATCGTTGGGGCTAGTTGCGTTGGAAGACCGTCTTTTACGTAGTACATTGCATCCAGGTTCGCAGCCAGGTTAATCACGGAGAATCTCTGCGTGTAAGGAGGATTCAGCCCAGCTTCCTCAGTATTGTCCACAAAGTTCGAATACGAAATTCCGTACCCTCCTCGAAGCACAGTATCGGCCTTCTCATTCAGAGCCAGAGCAAATCCAGCACGCGGACCAAAATTCTTGTAGCTGGTATTGATAAGTTGGCGAGGCGCGCCGCCAACGCCAGCCAGGGTAACGACTCCTTGCGCGGGATTCAGCGACGATATGCGATTTTCCACCTCCACCGACCCAGGGTAGATCTCGTACCTCAGCCCGAGGTTAAGAGTGAGCCGGCGGTTTACTTTGTAGTCATCCTGAAAATATGCCGCATATTCGATCACCCGAAAGCCTTCGGTGTTGGGTGTAAGGTCCTGGGCGATTTCCAATGGTCGTCCAGAAAGAAAATCGGCGAAAGCATTCCCGGTGAAGAATGGGACGAAGACATACTCGCCCTTTCCGAAAAAATTTCCCGAGCCGTTGTCCAACCGGCGGTGAAAATCGAATCCCATCTTCAACGCATGTTTTCCAGCCAGATGAGTCAGATTGTCGGCCAGTTCATAGGATGTGTAGCCATTAAGAGCCGGCGTAAACGGAGAAGTACCGATCCAACTCGGGGACGGTGACAGATAAAACCATGGCAGACCTGTGGTCAAAGGACTCACGTTGACGTTGGCAAGCCCAATTTCAGTGGCAAGATTTTGCCCGTCATCAGAACTGGCGAACAAGGTGTGGTTACGACTAAATCCAGCGCGAAATTCATTAAGGGTCCGCGGTGTGAAAGTATGCACCTCGCTGACACCAAAAGTTTGAATTTGGATATCAGGAGTGCCCCCTTGCAGATCAAGGGTAACACCACAGTCGATGCATGGTCCCACCAGACCGTTTCCGAAAGCCACAGGGATCACGCTATGCGATTGATTATAGGTGTAGTGCGCAGATAGCGAATCATGCTGCGTTAAAGAGTGGTCAACCTTGACGTCAAACTGATTACTGTTGGCAATTGTTGAGCCGTTGGCAAAAAAGTTATTAATCGTGCCCTGGCCAGGGATGAGTGTCCCTGTGCGATTTGGTAGGGGATAAAAGGCGATGACCTTCGCGGCGATCGGATCGATGCCATCTGTGCCGGACGAGGGCATAACCTGACACGTTGCTGGCGTGAACTCTGCCGGGTTGCAACTGGGATAGGCCTGCCCAGTTAAGGCGTTCTGATAAAGGATTTGCCCGGGCAGGAGGGTCTGAGTGAAGTTACCTGCGGTTTCGAGCGCGGTAGGGACGGACTGGATAGTCGATTTTTGTTCCGTGTCGCGTGTGCCCTGGTAGTCAACGAAGAAAAACGTCTTACTCTTGATGATGGGACCGCCCAACGAGCCTCCGAATTGATTGCGTCTGAGCGGGTATCGCGGGGTCGGGCCGCTACCGTCCGAAGACTGGTTGTTAAAATAGCCGTTGGCGTCGAGTACGTCATTACGAAGAAATTCGAACGCTGAGCCATGCCAATTGTTGGTGCCGGACTTGAGCTTGACAGTAACAATGCCACCCGCCGACCTCCCGTATTCAGCAGAAAAAGTTCCAGTCAGAACCTGGAACTCCTGGATGGATTCGATGTTGGCATTGGCGAGCAGATTGTTATCCACATTGACATCGTCGCTGCCCTCAATCAAAAACATGTTTTGATCTGATCTGGATCCGTTGAAGTTGTAGCCCCCATTTGCTTCGCCCTGTATGCCGGTGGTCACGCCCGCACTGAGAGGGATGAGGTCGGAGAAATTCCGGCCATTCAGTGGCAGATCCTCCACTTGTTTTCCATTAATGATCTGGCCGACATCCGAAGTTTCTGTCTTTAACTGCTGCGATGCATCCGCTGTAACCTTCATCGTTTCATTGGCGCTGCCAACTACGAGATAAAAATCAACTCGCATCACTTGGCCGACCGCAAGATCAAGACCAGCGGTTACGATTTTCTTGAAGCCAGCTCGCTCCGCTGCGACTGTATAGCCACCAATCTGCAAGAATTTGGCCTCATAGATTCCGTGGTCATTGGTGGTGAAAGTCTGGATTACGTTTTGTGCCACATGGGTCACAGTAATGGTCACACCCGGAACGACCCCGCCGGTGGAATCGGTGACAGTTCCGGTGATCGTTCCGGAATTTACTTGAGCAAACAGAAATTGACACAGAGCAAGACAAACCAAGAATGGACCAAGAAACGTCGCCCCTCGCACGGATTGCCTTTTCATCTTGTCCTCCGATAAT
The DNA here is from genome assembly GCA_003132405.1 of Acidobacteriaceae bacterium. Taxonomy (GTDB): domain Bacteria; phylum Acidobacteriota; class Terriglobia; order Terriglobales; family Acidobacteriaceae; genus Acidiflorens. The sequence continues at coordinate 229,145 of PKXQ01000107.1, forward strand.
CGATCCGCGTCTGACGGTCTCCAATAAAGTTCCCACTAGAGAAACTGACATATTGCTTTTTACGCTGTACGATCGGGCCCGTTCAAACCCTTCGGCTTACGAAATTGAATTACTTCTTTACAGCTATTGCGAAAGTGGTTTGCGCATTTGCACCCGTCGCCACGACGCGAAGCACGCCAAACGCGCGTTATCAAGATAATTTCCCCAAGTTGACGATTGCGATTACCAAACATCGCGTTTAAAGCGTGATTCAGAATCAGTTGATCCTCCCGGATGCCTCGTATGTGTCAGCCGGCTATATTGTCAATAGATACATAATATGTCAATAGAAACTTTGAAAGGAAACGAACTTTTCCAATGGATCGAGTGGGAGGGCCGAGAAGAGTGCGCACGCCGTCCGCGCTCACAGGTTCATTGGAAAAACGAAGGACTTTAGGGGGTTCCAATACAGAAATAATGTGGGCATTGAGTACAGTACGGTAATATGAACAAAGGCTGCTTTAGTTTAATTTCTGAGGAGGCAGTACAGAGTTGGCCAAGACCGGATTAAAACGTCTGTACCACATCCCTATTCTTTCCAAGGCTCTAGATATCGTGGAGTCGTTCCAGATTGAAAGAAAGAGCGTCTCACTAGAGTTTCTTCACCAGCGAACCGGGTTTTCCAAGACGACGATCTATCGCATCCTTAAGACCTTGGAGCACCGAGGCTATCTTGCGCACCAGGGAGATGGCCTATATCGACTCGTTTCGCTTCCATCCAAGATACGATTTGGGTTTGGTGGGCAATCGGAAAAATTGCCATTCTCTCAAGCGGTAACAGCCAGCCTAAAAGAGGCCGCCGTCTCATCCGGCGTTGAGCTGCTCGTGTTAGATAATCGCTATGACGCACGCACCGCGCTGCGAAATGCGGAACAATTTGTCGCGCAGCGGGTGGATCTCGTGATCGAGTTTCAGATCGAACAGGAAGTTGCGCCGATTGTGGCGGACAAGATTGCGAGCGCAGGTATTCCGCTGATTGCGGTGGAAATACCGCATCCTCATGCCATTTACTTTGGCGTCGACAATTATCGCGTTGGTTTTGTCGCGGGTGAGTATCTAGGGCAGTGCGCTAAGAAAGCCTGGAAGGAAAAAGTCCGCTGGGTTCTCGGGCTTGACATCGAGGAGGCCGGGCCGCTGGTGCAAAGCCGTATAACCGGTGCGTTTGAAGGTGTGCGGTCGGTTTTGCCGGAAATTCCCATCGAACAGTATGTACGAATGGACGCTCGGGGCTTGAGTGACAAGAGCTACAAACTTACGTCTGAATTTCTTCAGAGGCATCCGAGGGACCGCGGAATTCTCGTGGCCGCAGCGGACGACACAAGCGCACTTGGGTCCTTGCGTGCTGTTAAGCATTTAAAACGCGAAAGGCATGTAGCGATCGTGGGCCAGGATTGTATCCCTGAAGCAGTGGAGGAGATGAAGCAACCTGCGACGCCATTCGTTGCGTCGGTCTCACGCGAGGTTCATACCTACGGCCCTCGGCTGATGCAACTTGGGCTGGCCTTGGTAAGGGGCCAGCAAATTGCGCCCTACCAATACGTTCGCCACAAATTGGTTACTGCGGAAGCACTCACTGGGGGACCACGAGCACTTTCTGCTTGACCACATTTTACTAAGCTCAACGAGCGTTCGTGTATTGTTCGGCGAGGGGCATGTGCGCGAGCAGGTGTCGCAGAGACGATTGCATCGCCGCTTCATAGCTCGTTGTCTCGAGAAGATGAAAAACTTTTAACTGCCCCGGAGTCCCAGTGAAGTCGAGGGAAACCCGAAGATCGCGGTCGATCGAAACACGCGCGGGAACGAATTCATAAAGTGAAACTTTCTCGAAGCCGGGAACTAAGCTGGATGACGCCACCCAGGATTTTCCCTTTCCGTAAATCTCACACCCAGCTGAGTCATAGATTGCAGCAGTGCTCCACATGTACCTGGTCTCCTTCCATTGCTTGTCACGGAGGCTCTGCTCGGTAGGCAGCTGAAGGTAGGCGAGCGGTTCGGTAAGATTCGGATCCTTACGATCCAGGGCATAGAGAAAATAGTTCTGCAAGGGCGCAGGCAGTTCGGCGAAAACATCCGACTGCCGAAACGTCCAATACACTCGGTATTCATCTGGCTTGAGTTTGCCCGCAGCCATGTCTGCCACCGTGTCATTTTTCCCGAATGCCGGGCACCAATAAACAGGCAATTCCGAAGTCATGAGTTGGATATAAGCCTGGGGATCTACGAGCGGATTCCATTGAAAATCCCCACCGCCGTTGTTGCCATCCGAGAAGTAGAGTCTGGCCACTTTTTGTCGGAAGAGCTCGGGTTCACGATTGTACGTAGCGACTACATCACGCGCGCTGCCACAGATCGTAAATGCAACCTTCTGCTCGGATTCGCGCAATATCTGCAGAATTAATTCGACTGCGCCTTGATAGTGAGGAAATTGGTTTAGCCCTTTGTCTTCGGGATATCGCAGAGCGGTTCCAAGGCCTGTGGCGTAAGGGACCTTCCTGCCCGTCAGCGCTTCGATCTGCTCCACTGGGATTCTTCCAGGGGCGACCGCTTGTTCCTCACCCTGATCCAGGATGATTGCGCGGATATCTAATTGAGGAAGCGAAAAAGCAGTAGCAAGATCCACATGATCGTCGGGATCATTGAACGGATGAAAAAGGTCTGTGCAGTGGATAAGCGGAATCTTGTTTCCAATCTCGCCCGCGGCGACGGGTCCGCCGGATTCCTCGAGTTGGTCAAGGTTCGCGCCGAACAGCGAGGTTCCGCAGGGCTGACCGATGGTTGTTGCAGCCGCAAGCGTCCCCAGACCTGCGAGAAACTCTCGACGTGATCCGCCCGCATTGTTTCTCATTCTTCGTGTCCAACGGAATCGTTCCACAGTCAGGGCTGAACTGAAAAAAGCGCCTTCCCCGAAAGGCAGACGTCATTTTTTCTCCCGCAGCAAATGGCCGATCCAACAAGATAGACACAGTGAAAGCCACTGTCAATTTTTCTGGTTTATCAAAATAGACTATAGGTTTATACGATTTTCGCGACATTGACTAAGGTTTCGTCGCTGTGATTCTATTGAACCTCGACTCGCGCCAGCTGGCCAGCAAATGTGGTCCGGCACTGGGCGTCACATGAATATTCCGAACATGGTGAACTATGCAGAACTTTCACGGCTTCAAGATTGTCGATTTAAGCGTATGTATTGATGAGGGATTCCCGCTGACATGGCCTTCCCTGCCGCCGGTCCAGAAGCGTACGGCGAACTGGTTCGAGCGCGTTGAGGGAAGCCATGGCCAGGTGCTGGTTCCATCGATAGGAGCGTTCTACTCGCAGGCGCTTTCCATCGACGAGCACACCGGAACACACGTCGATTATCCCACGCACAACATCCCTGCATCGCGCTCCGGTCTACCAAATGCGGGCCTCGCCGGGGATCGGAGTGGAGACGAGTATCCGCTTGAAAATCTGTGCGGCCCGGCAGCGGTCGTAGATGTACGCTCCATCTTGGACCAGGCGCCTCCAGGAATAAGTCCGGCGATTACACCAGCATTGCTTGAGCAATGGGAAGGTGTACACGGACGCATCAAAGACGACGACGTAGTACTGCTAAACAGCGGCTATTGCGACAAGTATTTTGCGCCGCTGCCCGCCGGCGACAGGATGCTCGAACCCGTGACTACTCGACAGTTTCCCGGCTGGCCGGCTCCTACGCCGTCAGCCGTCGAGTTCTTGCACAACCGTGGCGTGCGTCACATCGGCATAACGGCGCCCAGCATCGGCGCCGTGGAAGACCTGGGTGCAGCACACCTCGCAGGCTTGTCTCGAGGCATGTCGTTCACCGAGATGTTGATCAATGTGAGTGCAGTTCCGCCGCGAGGGGCGTGGTTCTTCATGCTCCCGCTGAGGATTGCCGCGCAGAGTGGCGGCCCCGGACGGGCTATCGCCATGGTTCCGGTTGGGCAATGAGGGTGAATTGCTCCAAAGGTGATTTCGCTACTCTGAAGTG
>PKXQ01000022.1 GCA_003132405.1 Acidobacteriaceae bacterium
CGGAGATTGGCAGCCAGGTAGAATTCTTCCTTGCCCTTCGGTGTTTTCATGGTTTCCCCTTACGAAATTTAGACAAGCTTGTGCCCAAGAACCGATTCCATCTCGGTTGAGAGAATATTTTTGAGGTGTCCAAGCTCGGTTGAGGTGTGGCTACGGGGCCCCGATCCATCAAAGTCACTCGCATACCCAAATCTCATGGGCGACCATAAGAGCATTCCCCTTGGTAATCGTCAACACAACTTAATCCAAACCAAACCTTAACTGCGACATCCGTCACTAACTGACGCTAAATGAGTGACTTATCGTCAAGTCGATTTTGGGATTCATTGCCTTACCCGCAGGCGTTGGAGTGCGTTTTTCACCCGGCAATCTACTATAATAATTTTCATGACAGTTCAAGACTCGAGGTCCAGGGCGTGCGGCGCCTATCGCTTCGATTCCTTCGAGGTACGGGTCCGCGCTCGCATCCTTGACTATGAAGGGCGGCCCCTCGACATCCAGGAATTGCCATTTCAGATGCTGCTCGCCCTGCTCGAACGCCCCGGGGAAATGGTTACAAAGGAGGAGTTGCGAGATCGGCTGTGGGGTCAGACCTTTGTCGAGGTCGATAAAAGTCTATACGTCGTGGCCGCAAAGCTGCGTGAGGCGCTTGGAGATGACGTAACCAGACCGCGTTTTATCAAGACCATTTCGGGCCGCGGATACCGATTCATCGGCAAAGTGACTCCAGTTGTAGAGTCGACCGCGGAGCCACCGGCTGAACCGGCTCCGGTCGCTGCGCCCACCGAGACGAAAGAACCGGCTGTGTACCGTCCCTCGTGGCAGATTGTCGCTGGCAGCCTGTTAGCCATTATCGCCTCGGCTGCCATCGGTTTTTATACCTATACATTTTTGCATCGACCGCTCGCCAACGAACTGGACAGGGTTGTAGTCGGAGGATTCAGCAATAACAGTGGGAATCCTGATCTGGACAAGACGCTGTCTTTCGCCATTCAGTTGAAGTTGCAGGAATCGCCTTATTTGAGCCTAATCCCGGATCAGAACTTCCGGCACTTGGTGAACGATCCGGACTCAGCGCCCTTGCTGGATGAACTCCATGCGTGTACTTCCCTGGGCGGGCAATTGTTGCTGAATGGGCAAATACTCTCTCAGGGGCAAGGTTACCGGATTCTACTCTCGGCGAGGCGATGCGCCGATGGTCGACTGTTGACCACCCAAACAGCAGAAGCGAGTTCGCCAGCGACGATTTTGCCGGCTGTTGATCGCGCTACCGAGCAGATGCGGCGGCGGCTTGGCGAGTCGGAAAATTCGCTGCGGAAGTTTAATGCCCCACTGACGCAAGCGACGACGCCGTCCCTGGCGGCGCTGAGAGTATTCACCATGGGGGAAGAGAACCGCTCGCTCGGGCGCTACTCGGAATCGATTGCCAACTATAAGCTGGCCATCGATCTGGATCCGCAATTTGCCCTCGCCTACGCACACCTGGGAGCCAGTTATACCAATACAAGACAGCCGTCGCTGAGCCGTCAGTATTATCGCAAGGCCTTCGACCTGCGCGACCGTACGACCGACCGGGACCGACTCAGCATTATTACTCATTACTATGCCATTGCTACCGGCGAAATTCTGCTCGCCATCGAGGACTATGAGCTGTGGCGAACCATGTATCCCCGCGATTTCACGCCAACAAACAATCTAGCGGTTGAATACCTGGAAGTCGGTCAGCCGCAAAAGACGGTGGAGTTCGCTCGCAAGGCAATCCAACTGAATCCCACCAGCCAGTGGCCGTATGCCAATTTGGCCGAAGCTTATGCGAAGACGGGAGACTATGCCAATGCGAATCTGCTCTGCCATGATCCAGCGCATGCCGAGGATGATTTTTTCGGACTGCACGACGCCTGCTTCGCGGCTGCTTTTGCGCAACATGACGAGTCTGGCATGCAGCGCCAATTGCAATGGGCTCGTGGAAAGCCGTATGAAAGTATATTGCTCAGCGATACCGCCTGGATTGCGATGTACAGTGGAAGAGTTTCCGAAGGGCGGCGTCTAATATCCCAAGCGAAGCAAAATGCGCTCCAAAATAACTTCCCCGAATTGGCCGCCGACTTGCAATTGGACAGTGCCAACTTAGAAGCCGATTTCGGCCTCGTGCGTGAAGCCAGAGAAGACGCACTGAGTGCATTAGACCTGGCCCCGGAGCATGCAACCGAGCAGGCGTTAGCAGCCCTTGCTCTGGCCCGCGCGGGCGATGTTCTTCGAGCCGAAGTGGAGTCCAGAAAGGCTAACTCACAAGCTCCCCTCGATACCCTGCTGAACTCAGCGATGCTCGCAGCTGTTCGCGCTGCAATCGATTTGCAGAGACACGATCCCAAAGGAGCGGTTCAATCCCTGGAACAAACTCGCCCATTCGATTTTTGCGCTTCGATAGGACCTGCACCGGCGTACTACCGGGCCCTGGCATATATTCAAGATAATCAGCCGCAGCAAGCTATTAAAGAGTTTCAGCAATTGCTGGACCATCGCCTATTGGCCTCTTACCCACTCTACGATCCCCTGGCGCAACTTGGGCTGGGCCGCGCCTATCAGATGATAGGAGACAAAGCGCATGCTGCGCAGGCCTATAGCGAGGCCGAAAAAGTTTGGAAAGATGCAGACCCAGGCTTTCCTCCGCTTCTGGAGATTCGTGCTTACCAGCGTGAGCTACCCGCGCAGTGAGTTCCCACGCACGCCGCTGAAATTGGGATGTTAGTGTTTACAGTCGGGGTGCGCAACGATGAGTCCTCAGTCTCTGTTTTCGCTTATAGATTTTCTCGGAGTTGCCGCAGCTGCAGTTGGCGGAGCGCTGGCAGCCAGAAAAGATGGAATTCATAAGTATGACTTCGTTGGAGTCGTCGGTCTGGGGATGGTGTCGGCGTTAGGCGGAGGTATTATTCGTGATGTGTTGATCGCGCATGGCCCTCCGCTTGCACTCACTGACCTACGATATCTAATCGTTGCATTGTCCGGTTGTTTCCTCGGTTTGCTGCTAGGGTCGAGATTGCATTCCCCTATCCAGAGTTTAATCATTTCAATCGACGCAGCAGCGTTTGGACTCTTTGCGATATCAGGAGCCACACGCGGAACAAACACCGGCCTCTCTTACCTGCCCGCATTGCTCTTGGGAGTCGTGACCGCCGTTGGCGGCGGGGCGCTTCGAGACGTGCTGAGCGGCCGCAGTCCAAAGATATTCGAAAGCGGCCAGTTGTATGCAGTGGTCGCATTCTTCGCGGCTGTTCTATTCGTCGGTCTCAAATATGCGGGCGTTCCTAGCATTACATCGACGTGCATCGGCGTTGGCGCGGGATCTATCCTGCGGATGCTTTCACTGAGACTTGGCTGGAAGACACCAGCGGTCGCTAGTTTGCGAGATTAAATCGACCAAGTCGTGCCGCGCCGCCGTGGCTCCGCCCGCTCTCGCCTCGCTATGGAGATCGATGCCACCTAGTCAATCTCCTTTTCGATCGCTGGTGCTGGGACGTGGTCCAAGGGGGCGAGTCGCGCTTTGAAGTTCCTTCTGACCCTCGACCGACTGTAGTCTGTTTGCGTTTGCCCTCCCGGCGGTCTGGACTACACTCAACTACGCCCGCGCGCAAGATGGCTTGCTCTGACAGATACGAAAAAAGTAGACAGTGGGCGAAAGAGCGTCCCGCTGCGCAAGCCCGTTGATCTGAGGGAATTCGCGGGTCTGCCTTGGGGCTCTGTCGTGACCCTTCAGGCTGGAAAACAAACCCTTCCAATCATCAGCGGTCCTGCGAAGTATCACGGAAATTGGTGTTTGCAAGTGGTTCGCTCCGGCGACATTGATAGCGATGCAAAGCCCCTGAAACGCTGGGGAGTCATGTTTCTTAGGAAGACAGGGCTTGACTATCGACGTTCTTTGTAAATCTCGACATACACTCGATAACAATGACACCCCATAAACTAGCCGCCAAAATCCGCAACCTTCGTGAAACAGTTCCGATAACCGCTGAGTTCGAGCGTATCCTGACTAGACGCGGCACTTGGAATCGCAGTCACGTCTGGTATACCTCACAGAAGCAGCACTGGCTTGGCTGGCTGTCTGAATACGATGGGCCTGGATATTACGGGCGAAAGAACTCGCACCGATCAGCAGAGTTCGTTTATAACCACATCAATTGCCCGCCCATGGTGCTATGGCTTGTCGAAGCATCAGGTGTCCCGAGAGCGAAAGTTGCTAAGGCTAAGCAGGCTGCTCTGTTGGCCAGACCGCATCTTCCTGAACAAAGTGCCGCTATAAGAAAGAGTATTCCATGGGAAATGATCGAGGTTCGTCTCGACAAGCGTGGCAAAAATGATAAGGAAATCGAGCACACCTAGCCAAGCAGGCAAGAAAGCCGCGAGAACGCGGGAGTTGGGTACCGCCGCCGGTCAACACCCAGCAAGAACGCAGCTCGTCCACTGGGTCGAAGCCGACGAACTCGATAATCTGGGACACGGAGTCCAATTCCTGCACCAGGAACTCCAACGCGAACGCGATTATACGCACCCAGACCGCGTCGCATTCTTGGAAGGGTTCAGCTGGCGGCACGGCGGTCCAGCGACAGTTAGGCTCCTCGGGATCTCTCCACCCTCGATCGATGCGGATCATTGGTCCGAGATCGTTCAGACCGCCCGTGAAGCCGTGCTCGACTTTCTGTCGAACGAAGGCAAGCAAGACTCAGAATTTCGCCACGGACCGATACACATCTTATTTAACGCCTAGCCTTCAACTACGCCGAGTACGAATGTGCCTCTCTCGGCATCTGGGCGGCAGAGCGGGTGGGTTCTCAGATATAGTCCGAGGGAGAATTGCCCAAACTGACTTTTCCGTCCCCGACGGACAGCGCCTGGACGTTCTCCTTACCCGACCATTAAAATCCACCACTCCGCAACATTTCTTCACCTGAAAGGCCCTCCATAGTCGACCCCTCCACCAATCTCAAACGGAAGGCTACGCCATCTTTCCTTCACTGCGCCCTCTTCCGGGTGGACGCCGCTCAGCCGCGGCTCGGACGGGCGTTTCGGACTGCGCCGGTTTCGCGCCAAACTAACCCCAACCACGTTTGGCACTCACCGCGCCTTTCCTCACGCCCTGCCACCCTCCTCCGGCCTCCGTTCTGTCCCTTCGCCCGTGTCGCCTTGTTTTTCCTCGCTGCCGCTCTGGTGAAAGAAAAAACAAGCCGACACCGGCAGAAGGGAAAAAACATGAAATTAGAAGAAGTCAACCTCAAAACCAAAGAAGCCGTGGATTATCTGGTGCAATCGCTGGAGTCCGGGCAGAGTGCAGTCCTCACGCAGTATCTCGGAGCGATGGCCAAGTTCCGCAACTACAGCTTCGGCAACATCATGCTCATTGCGAGGCAGAGAGCAGGGACATAGTGCTATACCTCGCTGGAGTCAATGAACATGCGGCTTTGCGCATTGTTGGAAACAAGCGATGGAGAGTATCACATTTGCTGTGGACAATTCAGTTCTTTTCGACTATGGAGTTTACTTCTTAGCAACTTAAAGCTAGGTTCGCGATCTCTTGACGCGATGATGGACCTAATGCGCAACCGTGCAAACTTCGCACTTACGGACTCTGTTTACAAGTCTCGGAGTATCGCACAGGGGCAAGATTCCGAGCGAAAATCTTCCAACTTCCTGAATGTCACTGGCATACATCAGCATCGTGCGCACAACTGGAGTGATTTGACTTTCACGTATCAGTAAGTTGTTCACGTCTGAAGTTGGCGCTTGCGTCCGGCCACGGCCGCAAGCGCCAGAACGCCGGTCAGCGCCAGATAAAACATCGGATAACGCGTTTTCGCTGTAAGAGGAGCCGCGCTCATGAAGTCGAGTTGGGCTATCGAGTGCATCGGTCCTAGGTACCACAGAAGCACATAGAGTATCTCGAATAGCTTATTGCCTCCGCTCCAGACGCCGAGCGCCAGCGCAAAAGTCGGAATGAACAGCGCTCCTATAAACCACGCTTGCAGGCCACGAATGTCGCCACCGACCAGGAGCCTCACGCCAAATCCGCTTCCGCTGAGAAGCGCAACCGCAAATCCGGCCAGCCAAATTGCTGAAAGCTGCCGCGCCAACGGGTGTGGGGCCGAAAAGAGAATCTGGCTCGTTTGATCGCGCGATTCACGCATGCCCATCGACGACCACAGCAGCATCGGCCAAATCCATGCAAAGGCCAGCAGGATTCCACGGCCTTCGCGCGAAACAACTGCCCCCGATGCGACCGTCAGGCCCGCTGCTATGATGTACCACCACCAACGCTGACCCTTGAGCATCAGCCGCACTTCAGCGACGAGCACCGCGCCAAACCGAAATCGGGATTTCGCGCGTGTCAGCATTGCTAGGCTCAAATGTTCTCTCGGCCGGATCGTAGTCGTTTCAGTCGTTTCGACCGCTCGCGGCGCTGCCGCGGCCTCGGAAGCGTCCTTTGAGCCTCGCGCTGTCGTCCCTTCAAAGCGGTCAAAAAACGCGGCACTCAAGAATGTGAAACCGAACGCTATGCTGAGCCAAAAAACGCGGCTCAAGATCAACACAGCGTTCCATGTGAAGCCATTCCAACGGAACACGCCAATGGTTGCATTCGGCGCTCCGGCTATGCTCAACGCGAAGCTGTTCACCTCTGCTCCAGGGAATTTCGCCGTCAATGCCGCGGCCATGCTGCTCCAGAGCGAGAAGCCGCCGGTTAGATCGAGAAACGGATGAGCACTCTTCGTAAAAATTGCCACCGCGCCCAGCACCAAGATACCGTTCCAAATGAAAAAATATGCGACATTGCCGAATCCGCTTCTGAGACCCGGTATCGTCTCAAAAAGTAAAGCAATCGCCGCTGTAAATGCCATCGCGGGTAGCGCAAAAATGACAAAAGTCGAAAGAAGCGGAACAGGATGAAAACCGGAGTTGTCGCCGTGCAGAAAATACATTCCGACGCCGGCGATGGCCAGGACTGCTACCATCACGCAAAGAACCGCGAAGTTGCTCACAAATTTGCCGGCGCAATAATCGAGCTTCTTCATCGAGCAGGCTGCTAGGATCTGCCCGACGCGTGTTTTCTGATCCCGTTCAACCGTATTTTTCACGATGTAGAAGCCGGCGAGCGTCAAGAAAACCGTGGTCACATAACTCATGAAGCCGCCGACGTAAGCCGCGTTGTAAACTGCTTGATACTTTCCGAGATTTAGAAAGATTTGGCCTGTTACCCCCAGATAGCCCAGATACACAGCGAAACCGAGCGTGACAAGAAAGCTATAACGCCGAACGCGTTCCAGAAAATCGGCGCGAGCCAAGTGATACACAATCCGCGCACGGCTGGCTTTGCCGCTCATGCGGCTGCACCGGCGCGGTGCGCGTGAAGGCACGCGAGGTAGGCGTCTTCGAGCGTTGGCACCGCGGCTACTGCATCCTGCGTCGGCTGGGAATCTGCGATGACGCGGACTTGAACTCCATCCGCGCGCCTCGCGATCGAGGTTACGACGAATCGCTGGCGTGTGGCCGGTAGTTCGGCGCTCGGTATGATCCACTCCCAGGTCTTACCCTGAATCGAACGAAGTAAACTCTCCGGAGCGGTGTGCGCGATAAGGCGCCCGCTTGCTACGATGGCGATGTCCGTCGCCACGGCCTCGACATCGGAAACAATGTGCGTCGATAGAATCACGACGCGGTCGCCCGCCAGCTCTGAGAGGAGATTGCGAAATCGCACACGCTCTTCGGGATCGAGCCCGGCGGTCGGCTCGTCCGCAATAAGCACCCGCGGATCGTTCAAAAGCGCCTGCGCGATGCCAATGCGCTGTTTCATTCCTCCCGAATAGCCGCCCAGGGGCCGTTTGCGAACGTCGCTCAGATTCACCAGCGTCAGCAGGTCGTCAATCCGGCGGCGCGCAGAGACTGAATCGAGCCCTTTCAGGGCCGCGAGGTACTCGAGGAATTCCACCGCGTTCAGATGCGGATACACGCCGAAATCCTGCGGCAAGTAACCGAGGACGGCGCGCAGAGAATCGGGAGCTCGCAGAATGTCCTCGCCATTCCATTTCACTTGCCCTTCGGTGGGCCGCGTCACCGTGGCAATGATTCGCATCAGCGTCGATTTCCCGGCGCCGTTTGGCCCGAGCAATCCCAGAACGCCCGGCTGAACGCCCAACGTGAAGTCACGCAGCCCCCAAGTGCTGCGAGAGTATTGTTTGCTGACTCCTTGAATCTCTAATTGCATGATTCGAGTCCCTCTTATGTTCCGGAATCAAGGCTGAAGAAGTCTCTATAACAATACGGTAGCTGACGAAAAATGTTCCACACGCAAATTAGGGATCACTCTTGCTGCTGCGCTCGTCGGCTGGTGGCGAGTCTTGAACGTATTTGACCCCTTGGCGGCCTGACAAAGTGAGTGTCCATAGGTGGCTTCGGAAAAGGTCGAGCCCGGATGACGGGCAAAGTGGAGAGCGCCGGGATAAACCGGCATGTTGT